>NZ_WTFF01000029.1 GCF_019400985.1 Streptomyces bambusae | reverse complement strand
GGGCCGCTGGGCGGTGTCCCCGCACAGCAGCAGTCCCCGGCGCACGGGACCCCGGCCCAGGCCCAGAGCCCGCAGCCCGTCGCCCCGGCGGGCTGGTTCCGCGACGAGGTGCCGTCCGCGACGGCCGAACCGGCGGCGGGCGACCCGCTCGGGACCCCGTACCCGCAGCACCCGGCCGCGCCCGAGGCGCCGTACGCCCAGCACCAGGCCGGGCCCGCGACCCCGTACGCCCAGCACCAGGCCGGGCCCGCGACCCCGTACGCCCAGCAGCCGGCCGCGGCCGAGGCGCCGTACCGCCAGGACCCGGCCGCGGGCGGGACGCCGTACGCGCCGCAGTACTCCGGCGAGGCATCCGCCGCATCCGGGACCGGGTCAGCCGGGCTCGCTGCGCCGGAGGAGTGGTTCCGCCCCGAGACCCCCGCTCCGGACGCGGCTCCCGCCTCGGGCCCCGCCTGGTCCCAGGCCGCCCCGCAGCCGGCCACTCCGTGGCCGGCCACCTCCTCCCCGGAGGCAGCGGCGGAGACGGCGTACCTGCCGCCGTTCCGTGAGGGCGCGGCCTCCTCGTCGTCCGGTGCGGCGGCGGAGACCGCGTACCTGCCCCCGGTCCGTGAGGGTGCGGCCGTTCCGTCTCCTGACGCGGCGGCGGAGACCGCCTACCTCCCTCCGTTCCGTGACGGCGCGGCCGCCCCGTCGCCCGGTGCGGCAGCCGAGACCGCGTACCTGCCCCCGGTCCGGGAGGGCGCGGCCGTCCCGTCCCCGGACGCGGCAGCCGAGACCGCCTACCTCCCGCCGTTCCGTGAGGGCGCGGCCTCCTCGTCGTCCGGTGCGGCGGCGGAGACCGCCTACCTCCCGCCGTTCCGTGACGGCGCGGCCACCCCGTCCCCGGACGCGGCGGCCGAGACCGCGTACCTGCCCCCGTTCCGCGAGGACGCCGCGGCCGGCGTCGCAGCCGCCGTCGCAGCCGGCGAAGGCGCCGCTCCCGTGCCCGCCCCGGAAGATTTGGCCTCGTCGAGGGACTCGGGGTACTCCGAGCCCACCCTCGCCGGCAGTACCCGGGTCATCGACCCCGCCCAGGCCCGGGCCGAGGGCCGGTCGCCGATCATCGACCCCGGGCCGCAGCCCGCGCTGGTGACCGCCGGGCTCGGCATCCTCATGGCCGGGGCGGCAGCCGTCGGCGAGTTCGCTCTGCTCCTGCCGCTGATCGCCCTCCAGGGCCTGACCGCGGCCGGCTGGTTCCGGCTCAACGGGATGTGGCCCGCCCGCCAGGGCATCGCCCTCGCCTTCGCCGGCGCGGTCACCGCCGACGTCGCCGTCCTCGCCGTGGACGACGCGTACGGCCCGGGCGCCGTCATCGGCACCCTCGGCGTCTGGGTGCTGCTCACCCTGGTCCTCCAGCTCCGCAGCCACGCCGATCCCGACGAGCGGATGTACGGCCTGATGGCCTCCGTGGCGTCCGCCGCCCTGGCCATCGTCTGCGCCGGCTACCTCGCCGCCGACCTCGCCGCCGTCACCGTCGGCACGGTCGCCGTCGCCGTCGCCACCTTCGTCCGTGCCCTGCCGCTGGCGGCCGGCCCCTCCGTCGGGGTCTCGCTCGCGGCCGCCGCGGGCGCCGGCATCGCCGGCGGCGGGCTGACCGACGTCGGGGCCGCCGGAGGCGCCCTGCTCGGGCTGGTCGCCGGCGTCTGCGCGCTGGTCGGGCTGCGCGTGGCGGCGTACGACTACCCGTCCCGGTTCGTGCACATGACGGCCGGCGTCGCCCTCCCCCTGGCCGCCGCCGCGCCCGCCGTCTACCTGATCGGACGGGTGGTCGGCTGAGCCGCCCTGGCTCGGCCGGGCCCTCGTGGCTCGGCCGGGCCTTTCCGGCGCGAGCCGGAGCCTTCCCGGCGCCAGCCGCGTCTTCCCGGCGCGAGCCGGAGCCTTCCAGGCGCGAGCCGGAGCGTTTCCGCCGTGAGCCGCGTCTTCCCGTTCAGGCTCAGCCTTCCCGGGCGCGAGCAGTGCGAGCCAGTAACCTCACATGATCATCCACAGGGGGAGGGAATCATGCGTTTCCTGCGCATACTTCTGATCATCGGACTGGTCCTGGCCGGACTGTTCGTGGCCGCGGACCGCTGGGCGGTCGGCTATGCCGAGGACGAGCTGGCCGACCGGATCCACATAGGCCAGGGCCTGGCGGGGAGCACGGAAGTGGAGATCCATGGCTTCCCGTTCCTCACCCAGGCCCTGAGCTACGAGCTCGACCAGGTCGACGTACGCCTCAAGGGCGTCGAGGCCAGCGCCGACGGGCGCAAGATGCGCATCACGGAGTTCGACGCCGGCTTCCACGACGTCACGCTGAAGAGCGACTACTCCGGCGGGACCGCCGGCTCCGTCGACGGCTCGGCGCTCGTCTCGTACGAAGACCTCACCAAGGCCTCGCAGAGCGGCGTGGTCCTCACCTACGGCGGGGCCCCCGGCAAGGTCAAGGTGACCGCCACCGTCGAGATCCTCGGCCGGGCCATCACGCGCAGCGTCGTCTCCACCGTCACCCTCGTGGACGGCAACACGGTCCGGGTCCGCGCCGACGAGGTGCCCGGCGAGGGGATCCCCGGTGTCGAGGGCATGGTCCGCAAGAAGACGGACTTCGACCGGCGCATCGACGGCCTGCCGAAGGGTATAGAGCTCTCCGGGCTCACCTCGGACGCCGCCGGCGTCCACCTCTCGATCGGCGGCAAGGACGTGGTTCTGGCCGGATCGTGAGACGGGCGGTCCCGATCCGCAGAAAATGGGGGCCCACAGGGGCCTCCGAGGCCTGCGCGGGGCCGCTTCCGTCTTACCTTTCGGGCGATTCCGTCTCGGGATATGAAACGCCGGTGACAGCGCCGCCCGTTCCTCCCTACGATCCATGCCATGAAGCGACAGCAGGCGGATCTCACGAAGCGACGGGCAGTAGACCTGTGTCGCGTCGCCGCCATGCTCTGTCGCCCGATGTGAGCGCCCCGCGCATCCGTACGCACCCGCTCGATCGACGGCCGCACACCGGCCCTCCTGCGTGACCGCACCCGACCGCCGGTCCTGCGCGCCCCCGCCCAGGATCGCCCCGGCGCACCCACCCCCGGACCCCGTCCGGGGCCTCGCCCACGCACGACGAGCAGCGCAGCAACCACAGAACTGCCAGCAGCACCGCGCAGCATCTGCACCGCGCAGCACCTGCACCGCCCGCCGCACACTGCCCCGGAGGAGAACACCATGAGCCGCAGCGACGTCCTCGTAGACGCCGACTGGGTCGAGGCCCACCTGGACGACCCGAAGGTCGTCGTCGTCGAGGTGGACGAGGACACGTCCGCCTACGACAAGAACCACATCCGCAACGCCGTCCGGATCGACTGGAAGAAGGACCTCCAGGACCCGGTCCGCCGCGACTTCGTGGACCAGGAGGGCTTCGAGAAGCTGCTGTCCGCCAAGGGCATCGGCAACGACGACACCGTCGTCCTCTACGGCGGCAACAACAACTGGTTCGCCTCGTACGCCTACTGGTACTTCAAGCTGTACGGCCACCAGGACGTCAAGCTCCTCGACGGCGGCCGCAAGAAGTGGGAGCTCGACTCCCGCGACCTGGTCGACGGCGCCGAGGTCCCGCAGCGCCCGGCCACCGCCTACAAGGCCCAGGCCCAGGACTCCTCGATCCGCGCCTTCCGCGACGACGTCGTGGCCGCCATCGGCGCCCAGAACCTGGTGGACGTCCGCTCGCCCGACGAGTTCTCCGGCAAGCTGCTCGCCCCGGCGCACCTGCCGCAGGAGCAGTCGCAGCGCCCGGGCCACGTGCCCACCGCCCGCAACATCCCGTGGTCGAAGAACGCCAACGACGACGGCACCTTCAAGTCGGACGACGAGCTCAAGGCGCTCTACGCCGACGAGCAGGTCGACCTGGCGAAGGACACCATCGCCTACTGCCGCATCGGTGAGCGCTCCGCGCTGACGTGGTTCGTCCTGCACGAGCTGCTCGGTGTCGAGAACGTCAGGAACTACGACGGTTCGTGGACCGAGTACGGCTCCCTCGTCGGCGTGCCGATCGAGCTCGGCGCCAACAAGTAAGACCACTTCTTCTCTCAGGACAGGACAGAGAACATGTGCGGAGCACAGATCGGCGGACCCGACGTCTCGACGCTCAAGCCGGGTGAGACGGCCATCCAGGGCCAGGTGACCAAGGACGGCGAGCCCGTCTCGGGCTACGTCCGCCTGCTGGACGGCGGCGGCGAGTTCACCGCCGAGGTCCCGACCTCGGCCACCGGCCAGTTCCGGTTCTACGCGGCGCCGGGCGAGTGGACCCTGCGGGCCCTCGTCCCGGGCGGCACGGCCGACCGCAAGGTCGTCGTGACCGAGACCGGCAGCCTCACGGACGTCGCCATCGCCGTCTGAGGTTCAGATACGGCCGAGGGCCGCACCTTTCGGGGGTTGGACGCCACTGGAATCGAAAGGTGCGGCCCTTCGCCATGCCCGCCGGCGGATCTACGCTGGAAGCATGTACGCCCGGCGCCGGCGCGCCTACTTCCTGCTGATGGGCGGATGTCTCTTCCTCTTCGTCTCCGCCTGGACCTTCGTGCGGCTGTGGTCCGTGCCGGCGGCGGTCGTGATGTGCCTCGTCGCGATGGTGATCCCGCCCGTCGCGGCGGTGGTGGCGAACCGGCGCGGTCCGGACGACCGCTGGTGGGACGACCCGTCCGGTGATCCGCAGTCGGACGAGTGGTGGGACGAGCTGGACGGCCGGAAGCATCCCGGCGAGACCGAACCGTGACGGCAGGGCGCGCAACCCTGCCCACCCCACAGGAATCAAACGTGTGCACGGGTGACGTACTCCGTGCTCATGTCCTGTGGGGGGACCCCTTTGGAAGACGTACAGACCGTCATTGAGCCTCCGAATACGGAGGAGAACGCGCCGGAAGCGGACACTCCACCGATTCCGTCTGCAAAGCGCAACAAGGGCAGCAACCGTCGCACGCCCGTCCTGATCGGGTCCGCCGCCGCCCTCGGCGTCCTCGCCGGCCTCGTCACCGGCTACGCGGTCCAGTACGACCGCCCGCCCACGCCCCTGGCTCCGCTGGCCCAGCAGAAGCTGCCCGACCCGGCCCCGAAGGCCCCGGACGAGCAGACGACCCACAAGTCGGTCAACGCCAACCGCTGGCACAAGACCGAGGACGACCTCGTCCAGCTGCTGGTGGACGCGCCGGGCGGCGCCAAGGTCATGGAGAAGGGGAACGAGTCCCTCGACGTGTTCTCGCGCGGCTTCTTCGACGATCCGGGAGGCGGCCTCGAAGACCTGGTGAAGTCCGACGTGCGCCGTGCCGCCGTCCTGGTCTACGAGGTGGACGACACCGTCTTCGCCAAGGTCACGCTGATCCAGTTCCGTGACCGCGAGGGCGCTGAGGTCTTCCAGCGGCACCAGGCCCACTTGGAGTCGAACAGCAACCGCGCCGCGAACCGGGGCGTGGACATTCCCGGTGTCCCCGCCGGCTTCGGCAAGGCCTTCGTCTACGCGAAGCCCTCGGAGAAGCCCGGCTACCGCCCGCTGTACCTGGCCTCCGCCGTCGCCCGGCGCGGGGACGTCGCCATGTTCATCACGTACAACGACAACAAGAAGAAGATCCCGCAGAGCGACATCGTCGATCTGGCCAAGCGACAGATGGAGCGCCTGTGACCGAGCAGCACAACGAGTCCGTCCCCGAGGCCGGCGATCCGGCGCACCTCGCCTCCCCGGAGCCGGCGCGCGGCCGTCGGCGCACACCGCTGATCGCGGGTGGCGTCGCCGCTGCCCTGCTGGCCGCGGCCGGCGGAACCCTGGCCGCGCTGTCGGCGACCGCCGACCGCAGCTCGCCGACCGCGTACTGGACCCCGGCGGACGCCGGCCCGCAGCCGGCGCACACGCCGGCGAAGGTCCCGGCGAATGCGCTCACCGCCAAGCTGCTGCCCGTGCCCGAGCAGTTCAAGCTCGGTCCCGACATCGACGGCGGCGGCAACGACTTCTACGTCTCGGGCGACAAGGCGATGGAGGCGTTCAAGGAAGCCCGCGCCGGCCTGTCGACCACGCAGCGCGCCGAGCGGGACAAGGCACTGGCCGAGCTGAAGCTCAAGGGCGTGGCCGGGCGCAGCTACCAGCAGGACGGCGCCTACAGCCGGGAGCCCCGCACCACCTTCGAGGTCCAGCTGACCCAGGCGGACCCGCAGGCCGTCGGCGCGTTCTCCACGTTCGCCAAGAAGCTGATCGAGCTGGCGGGCGACGACCGCAAGGCGCCGAAGATCGACGGGTTCCCGGATGCCAAATGCGCGCTCGTGGCCGTTTCCGAGGAGCAGAAGGACAAGGAGCAGGAGAAGATCGACTCGCTGATGTGCGTGGCCGTGGAGGGCGATCTGATGGTGACCTTCCGTGCCTACGGGGGGAACTCGTTCGACTCCGGCAAGGCCGCAGAGCTCTTCAAGCGGCAGCTCAACCACATGAAGTCCCCGGGGGAGTCCGTATGACCGAGCAGCCCACCACCGACGCCGTGTCGGCGGCCTCCGAGGCCGTGCCCGTGGCCTCCGAGGCCGCGCCCGCCGCTCCCAAGGAGGGTCGGGCGCTGCGCGCCGTGCTGCGGTGGACAGCCGCCGTGGCGGTCTTCGTGGTGGCCGGCGCCGGCGTCGCGTACGGGGTCACCCGTCCCGAGCGCACCGACATCCCGGGCCTCGCCACGCAGACGGACGGCCGCTGGACGTACCCCACGCTGGTCAAGCCGGCCCTGCCCGCCGGAGCCCCGCTGCCCTTCGCCCCCGACAACCGGGACGGCATCCACTACGCGGCCTTGAGCCAGCTCCTGCTGCCGGCGCCGAACGGCGCCACGCCCGACGCCGCGGTCAAGGCGGACAAGGACGGCGCTGTCCCGGTCGACGTCTTCCTGGAGGAGTACTCCGCCGGCCAACAGCCGAAGATGAAGGAGGCCCTCACCCACGACGGCCTGCGGCAGATCGCCGGCCGCGGCTGGACCATGCCGGACGGCACCCGTACCCATGTCTACCTGCTGCGCTTCCAGGCCTCCGGCTTCGCGGACGCCTTCACCGGCTGTGGCCCCGATGCCAAGATCGTCGGAGCGGCCCTGATGGAGGACGACCAGGAGTGGGTGCGGCACGAGGGTGAGCGTCCGGGCGGCGCCGCCACCTCCGGGATCAGGGTCAACGTCTACCAGGAGCAGCTGCCCGCCGGCGACGAGCAGACCAAGCTCGGCTGCGTGCTGGCCGGTGACGTGCGGGCCGTGATCTTCCAGACCCGCAAGGGCGAGGTCCCGGCCGTCCCGATCCGCCAGGCCGTGATCCTCCAGGAGCAGCTGCTCGGCTGAGCAGCTGATCGTCGGTACGGCGTACCTCACAGAGTGGGCCGGTCCCGGGGCCAGTAGGCTTGGGGACCGGCCCCTTGCCTTCCCCGGAGCGACCTTCGGGGGATCCGACGAAACCTCCGAGGAGCACGCCGTGCTTGAGGCATTCTTCACCTCCCTGCTGATCCTGGTCTGCGTCGGCGTTCTCGCCTTCACCGGCCTGGCCGTGAAGAAGCTGTACCAGGGCCAGCGCTGAGCCCCGGCCGCCGACCGCCCCGGACCCCTCCCACAGATCGCCTGAGCTTGCATCCATGATCCAGATCCCGTCCGACCTGAACCCGGGCCTCGTCCCCCTCGCCTTCCTCCTCGGTACCTGGGAGGGCGCGGGCGTCTTCGACTTCCCCGGCGACGAGAAGTGCAACTTCGGCCAGGAGACCGTCTTCAGCCACGACGGCCGGGACTTCCTGGAGTACTCCTCCCGTACCTGGGTCCTCGACGCCGAGGGCAACAAGGTCCGCGCGCTGGAGTCCGAGCACGGCTACTGGCGCATCGACAAGGACCGCAACGTCGAGGTCGTCATGGCCCGGCACGACGGCGTCGTCGAGGTCTGGTACGGCGAGCTGGCCGACAAGAAGCCGCAGATCGACCTGGCCACCGACGCGGTCGCCCGCACCGGCGCCTCCGGCCCGTACAGCGGCGGCAAGCGCCTGTACGGCTACGTCAAGGGCGACCTGATGTGGGTCGGCGAGAAGGCCACCCCGGAGGTCGAGCTGCGCCCGTACATGTCGGCCCAGCTCAAGAAGGTCGTCACGCCCGAGGAGGTCGCCGAGATGGCGCGCAACCTCCCGGACATGCCGGACGACGGCATCGCCTTCTTCCGCTGATCGCCCGCTGATCGCCCGCTGATCGCCCGCTGACCGCAGCGTCTTCCCGCTGACCGCCGCGTCGTCCCACCGACCGCCGCCCGGCCGTACGGGCCGTACGCCGTCCGAGCCGCCGCCGGTCACCACGTAGGGGCTGATCCGCGGCGGCCCGCGGTCCCGGACCTTCCGGACTCCCTCCCGGGCCTTCCCGGACCTTCCCGGACTCCCCCCGGACTTCGCCCGGGGGGACCCCGGGGTGCCTGGGCGCCCTTACACTGGCCCCGTGGTGAGCACCGACTGGAAGACCGACCTGCGGCAGCGCGGCTACCGGCTGACACCGCAGCGCCAGCTCGTCCTGGAGGCCGTCGACACCCTGGAGCACGCCACCCCGGACGACATCCTCGTCGAGGTGCGCAAGACCGCCTCCGGAGTCAACATCTCCACCGTCTACCGCACGCTGGAGCTCCTGGAGGAGCTCGGCCTGGTCTCGCACGCCCACCTCGGGCACGGCGCGCCCACGTACCACCTCGCCGACCGCCACCACCACATCCACCTGGTGTGCCGGGACTGCGGGGACGTGATCGAGGCGGACCAGGACATCGCCTCCGAGTTCACGGCCAAGCTGCGGGCGACCTTCGGTTTCGAGACCGACATGAAGCACTTCGCGATCTTCGGACGCTGCCGGAAGTGCGCCGCCCAGTACGCCTCCGCGCACGCCTCCGAGCACCCGGCCGGCGACTCGTAGGGCAGTCGTAGGCTTGGTCCATGACCAGCCCTTTGCTCAATCTTCCCGGCGCCGTTGCGGCAGAAGGCCGTGACGAGGGCGTCGCCGCCCACTACGGCGAACTCTTCGGTGAGCAGCGCGCCCTCGCGGACGGCCGCGGTTTCGTCGACCTCTCCCACCGCGGTGTCGTCACCGTCACCGGCCCGGAACGGCTGAGCTGGCTGCACCTGCTGCTCACCCAGCACGTCACCGAGCTGCCGCCGGGCCAGGCCACCGAGGCGCTGATCCTGTCCGCCCACGGGCACATCGAGCACGCGCTCTACCTCGTGGACGACGGTGAGACGGTCTGGGCACACGTGGAGCCGGGCACCCAGGAGGCGCTGATCGCCTACCTGGAGTCCATGAAGTTCTTCTACCGCGTCGAGGTCGCCGACCGGACCGCCGACTTCGCGGTCGTCCACCTGCCCGCCGGGTCGATCGCGGACCTCGGCAAGGAGTACGTCGTACGCGAGACCCCGTTCGGCCGGGACGTCTTCCTGCCGCGCGGGGAGCTGGAGTCCTTCGCCGCCGAGCACGGCCCGGCCGCCGGGCTGCTGGCGTACGAGGCGCTGCGCGTCGAGGCGCACCGGCCGCGGGTGGGGCTGGAGACCGACCACCGCACCATCCCGCACGAGCTGGGCTGGATCGGCTCGGCGGTGCACCTGCAGAAGGGCTGCTACCGCGGCCAGGAGACGGTCGCCCGCGTGCACAACCTGGGCAAGCCGCCGCGCCGGCTGGTCTTCCTGCACCTGGACGGCTCCGAGGTGCTGCTGCCCGCGCACGGCACCCCGGTCCGGCTGGCCGCCGACGGCGAGGAGGGCCGCCAGCTGGGCTTCGTGACCACCTCGGCGCGCCACCACGAGCTCGGCCCGATCGCGCTGGCGCTGGTCAAGCGCAACGTCCCGGTCGACGCCCCGCTGCTGGCGGGCACGACGGCGGCGGCGCAGGAGGTCGTGGTCGCGCCGTAGGCCGCGGCGTCAGACGTCGATGACGATGGTGAACGGGCCGTGGTTGGTGAGCGAGACGCGCATGTCCGCCCCGAACCGGCCCGTCGCCACCGTCGCGCCCAGCGCGCGCAGCCGGCCGACGACCTCGTCCACCAGCGGCTCGGCGACCTCGCCGGGCGCGGCCGCGTTCCAGGTGGGCCTGCGGCCCTTGCGCGCGTCGCCGTAGAGCGTGAACTGCGAGATCACCAGCAGCGGCGCGTCGACGTCGCTGCAGGACTTCTCGCCCTCCAGCAGCCGCACCGACCACAGCTTGCGGGCCAGCTGCGCCGCCTTCTCCGGGGTGTCGTCATGGGTCACCCCCACCAGGACGCACAGTCCCTCGCCGACGATCTCGCCCACGGTCTCACCGGCGACGACGACGCTCGCGCCGTCCACCCTCTGCACCACTGCTCGCATACCACCTGTGTACCAGGCGTGCATCCGTCCGGGGCCGAACGGGTGGCGTGGACCTGCACCCACGGCACGGACAGTGGCACGATGCACACAGGCGGTGCTCCCGCACCGGTCGAGGGGACGGACACGTTCGTATGAATACTTCTGGTGCCTCATCCGTACCTGGTGGATCTGCTGCCACGGGCGCCACGGGCCTCGTCGCCGCCGAGGTACCGCGGCAGGCCACCGCGGCGCCGGCGGACGGGGTCGTCGTGGACCCGGCCGTGATGGACCCGGTCGCCGCGCTGGGGCTGCTCGCGCCGGGGCTGCCCGAGCTGGGGCTGCCCGAGTTGCGGGCGCTGCGCCGTGATGCCCAGCGCGACGAGGCCGACCTGAGCTACGTACGCCGGCTCCTCCAGGGCCGCATCGACATCCTGCGGGCCGAACTCGCCCGCAGGGCCGACCCGGACGCGCCGGCCGCCCCCGAGCCGCCGCCGGTCGTCGACCGGCTCTCGGAGGTCCTCGCCGACGCGCCCTCCCGCCGCAGGGCCTCCGCCCGGCACGTGACGCTCGGGACCCCGCACAGCGAGGAGTCCCGGCTGCTGGCCGCCGAGATGCTGGCCGACGTGGAACTCTCGGACCTCGCCGCCCGGACCGACGGCGAGCTGCACGAGGCCATGGGCCGGCTGACGCGCTACGAGCAGCAGGTCTCCCGGCGCCGCCAGCAGCTCCAGCGGACGGCCGACGACTGCAGCGCGGAGATCACCCGCCGCTACCGCGAGGGCGAGGCCCAGGTCGACGACCTGCTGGCGTAGCGGTGGCAGCGGCCGGCGCCGGTCCCGGCGGCGGGGCGGTCCGGGAGGCGAGGCGGTCCCGGAGGCGGGGTGGTCCCGGAGGCGGGGTGGTCCCAGCGGCGGGGGGTCCGGCTCTCTCCCCCCGCGTCGGATAATTCAGGCGACGGCCGCCGAGTGGCCGATTAGCGTGGCCGGTCATGAGCGCTGACGTCCGAGTGATCACCGAATCCGAAGTGGCCGACTGGCTCCAGGCCAACCTCCGGGGCTTCCTCAACGCGGCGCAGGTGACGCCGGAAGACGCGGCCTGGCGGCGGCGGACGACCGACATCACGCGAATGCGGGGCGCCTTCGACCGGGACACCGGCCGCTGCGTGGCCACGTTCCGCAGCTTCCAGCAGGACGTGTCCGTGCCCGGCGGCGGCGAGGTCCGCTCCTCGGCCGTCACGAACGTCTCCGTGCTGGCCACCCACCGCCGGCAGGGCCTGCTGACCCGGATGATGGCCGACGAGCTGGCCGACGCGCGCTCGCGCGGCGACGTCGTCTCCACGCTGATCGCCGCCGAGTACCCGATCTACGGGCGCTACGGCTACGGTCCCGCCACCTCGACTGCGGAGTGGGAGGTCGAGGTCCCGCGGGCCCGCCTGGACCCGCGTCGGTCCGCGCCCGCGTGCGGCGGCCGGATCGACCTCGCGGAGGCGGCGGAGATCCGGGAGCTGGGCCCGGCGCTGCTCGAGCGGGTGCGCGCGCGGACGGCGGGCGCGGTCAGCCGCAGCCCGCTGATGTGGAACCAGGCCACCGGCCTGGACCGCCCCTCCTTCCGCCCGTACACGGAGCAGCTCTTCGTGGTCCACCGCTCGCCGGCGGGCACCGTCGACGGGTACGCGGCCTACCGCTGCGACGAGACCTGGACCGACGCCAAGATCCCGCTGAACACCCTGACGGTGAGCGATCTGCTGGCGGCCACCCCGGATGCCGAGCGGGCGCTGTGGCACTACCTGTGCTCGATCGACTGGGTGATGAAGATCAGGACCGGGTACCGTGCTCCGGACGATCTCCTTCCGGACCTGCTGGGCGACCCCAGGGCCGCGCGGACCGTGACCGCCGCCGACTTCCTGTGGCTGCGGCTGCTGGACGTACCGGCGGCGCTGTCGGCCCGTACGTACGAGGTGCCGGGGACGCTCGTGCTGGAGGTGGCCGACCCGATGGGGCTGGCGGACGGCCGGTACCGGCTGGAGGCCGGAACCGGCGCGGGCGCGGGGGCGGGCGCGGGCCGGTGTGTACGGGTGGACGACGACGCCGCCGAGGCAGACCTCCGCCTGGACGTCTCGGACCTCTCCTCCCTCTACCTGGGCGGCGGCTCGGCGGTGCGGCTGGCGCAGCTGGGCCGGATCGAGGAGGCGCGGCCGGGCGCGGTGGCCCTGGCCGACGCGGTGTTCCGCACGGCCCGGCGCCCGTGGTGCCCGGACATGTTCTGACGCACGCCACATGTGCTGACGTACGCCCCATGTGCTGGCGTACGCCGGCACCCGACGCCCCCCTCACACAGAGACGGAGACTTCAAGAGTGGTGGACCCGTCCATCGTCGACACGCTGCGCGCGGCCGGCTGCGTCTTCGCCGAGGAGGAGGCCGAACTGCTCGGCGCGGCCGCCCCCGGCGACGAGGCGGCGCTGGCCGCGCTGGTGGCCCGCAGGGCGGCCGGGGAGCCGCTGGAACACGTGGTGGGCTGGGCGGAGTTCTGCGGGCTGCGGATGGCGGTGGGCGCGGGGGCCTTCGTCCCCCGGCGCCGTACGGAGTTCCTCGTCCAGCAGGCGGCGGGCCTCGCGCGGCCGGGCGCGGTGGTGCTGGACCTGTGCTGCGGCGTGGGCGCGATCGGTGCCGCGGTCGCGGCGGAGCTCGGCGGCGCCGTGGAACTGCACGCCGCCGACATCGACCCGGTCGCCCTGTCCTACGCCCGCCGCAACGTGGCGGCGGCGGGCGGCACGGTCTGGCAGGGCGACCTGTACGCCGCCCTGCCGCAGTCGCTGCGCGGCCGGGTGGACGTGCTCGTGGCCAACGCCCCGTACGTCCCCACCGACGCGATCGGCCTGCTCCCGCCCGAGGCCCGCGACCACGAACCCCGCACCGCCCTCGACGGCGGCCCGGACGGCCTGGACATCCAGCGCCGCGTCGCCGAGGACGCCGCCGCCTGGCTCGCCCCGGGCGGCCACCTCCTGATCGAGACCAGCGCCCGCCAGTCCCCGTCCACGGCCTCGGCCCTGACGGCGGCGGGCCTGGCGGTCCGCGCCGCCACCTCGGCCGACCTCCACGCCACGGTCGTCATCGGCACCCGCGAGGCCGGCTGACGGCACAGGGGGCGCGGCCGGTGCGGCCGGCGCGCCGGTGGCGGCCGCCGACCGCGCCCGGGTCAGCGCTTGCGGGGCTGGTTGAACCTGAGCATGTTGCCCGACGGGTCGCGGAAGGCGCAGTCGCGGACGCCGTAGGGCTGGTCGACCGGTTCCTGGAGGACTTCGGCGCCGGTGGCCCGGATGCGTTCGAAGGTGGCGTCGACGTCGTCGGTGGCGAAGATGACGCCGCGCAGCAGGCCCTTGGCGAGGAGTTCCGCCATCACCTGGCGGTCCGCCGGCGAGGCGCCCGGGTCCGCGAGCGGGGGTTCGAGGACGATCTCCACGTCCGGCTGCTCGGGCGAGCCCATGGTCACCCAGCGCATGCCCTCGAAACCGACGTCGTTGCGCACCTCCAGCCCGAGGGCGTCGCGGTAGAAGGCGAGGGCCTTGTCGTGGTCGTCGACGGCGATGAAGCACTGCGAAAGCTTGATGGTCATGGCTCCGACGCTACGGCGCGGCGCCCGCTCCCGCTTCTCCGTTCCTGACCGGTCTGGTGAAGATCTTGGCGACGCACGCCGGGATCGCCTCGCCCGCCTCGTGGTCGCGCGCCCGGTAGGCGCTCGGGGACTCGCCGACGAGCTCGGTGAAGCGGGAGCTGAACGACCCGAGCGAGGTACAGCCGACCGCGAAGCAGACCTCCGTCACGCTCATGTCGCCCCGCCGCAGCAGCGCCTTCGCCCGCTCGACGCGGCGGGTCATGAGATAGCTGTACGGGGTCTCGCCGAAGGCGGCGCGGAAGCTGCGGGAGAAGTGCCCCGGCGACATCAGGGCGACCCGGGCCAGCGCCGGCACGTCCAACGGCTGCGCGTAGTCCCGGTCCATCGCGTCCCGAGCCCGGCGCAGCCGCACGAGATCCTCCAGATTCACGCCTCCAGCTTCCCACGGCACGAGGCAGGCCGAACCGGCACTCACGCCTGCCGCTGTGCGCGAGCGCGACGAGGAACGAGGGCTCCTCCCATGACCGCCGCGGTGATCACGGCGGCGACCACGGTGCCGGCCAGCCACCCGGCGGGGACGGCGACGTCGGTGTCCATACCGGTCAGGAAGGCCACCGAGGCGGCCATGCCCCACAGGGTCCCGGCCACACAGCTGACGACGATCAGCAGACCGGACAGGGAGGACGCGAGGCGCCGACGCCACCAGGCGGTGGCCCCCACGGCCCCGAGCATCCGGTACTCCCCTCCGAGATCCGAGTTCCAGAGGCTGACCATGGCGGCGACGATCAGCATCGTGGTCAGTACGGAGATCCCCGCCACGGCAGGCTGGAGCCGGGCCACCGCGCCGACGACCGAGGGACCGGACTCCACGGCGACGGTCGAGTCCGCCTGCGCGTCCACCGGAAGCGCCCGCAGGACGTCCTGCTGTGCGGGCTTGCTGCCGGCGTCGAGCAGGTAGGTCGGGGAGCCGACGGGGATGATGCCCGCCTTCCGCGCCCCGGCCTGGCTGACGAGGACGGCGGGCAGTTGCTGGTACTCGGTCTCCCGGGCGGCGCTCGGGTGGATGAGGGGGAGGGTCGCGGTGTTCTCCAGGACGAAGCCGTCCGGCTTTCGCCCCATGGCCACGAGCGAGACCTCGCCCGTCAGCCCCACGGGTGTGACGGCCACGGCGGCCTGCCCGCTCTCGTAGCGCCGTCGCTGTTCGTCCGTCATCGCCCCGGCCAGGGCCTCGGCGCCCTCGGTGTCGGCGATGCCGACCGCGGGGAAGGGGATGTGGGACCGGGAAGCCACGTAGCAGGGCTGCCAGTCGTTGTTGCCGTACGCCAGCAGGCCCCGGTCGTCGATGCAGTCGAGGAAGTCGGTGCGGGGCGAGACGGGGAGCTGCTTGCCGTCGCGCGCGATCGCGGCCCGCTGGTAGCCGGTGGACACCTCGGATGCCCCGGTGGCGCTGCGCAGAGCGCCCCGCTCGGTGGCGGTCAGCGGCCGGGACGACACGATCAGGGCCGAGGTGTCGGGCAGCTCGGGCAGGTGGTCCTCGCGCTGCTTGTGGGCCACCGAGGCGGAGGCGATGAGAACCGTGGTGGACACGGCGGCGACCACGCCGAGTGCGATCACCGTCGTGATCGCGCGGACCGGGAAGGCCAGCAGGGAGCGCAGGGCCGACCGGAGCACGGTGGGCAGCGGCAGGTACGAGGTGTTCGCCTTGCGGGCGGCGAGGGAGGACAGCACCAGGGCGCTCGCCGTGATGCCGGCGGCGAACACGACGACTCCCAGGACTGCCGTGAGCGCCCCGGCGTCGACCACGACGGCGGCGAGCCCGGCGACGGTCGCGGCCACCAGGCACCCGGTTGCGGCGTTCCGCAGGCGGAGCTGCCGGGTGCTGTGGACCGGAGGGACCGCCTTGAGCAGGGCGGTGGGCTCCTCGCGCAGGGCTGCGCGCGACGGCAGCACGGAGGCGAGGACGGTGACGGCCACGGCGACGGCGGCGAGTACCAGCGAGGTGGTCCAGGCGCCGTCCACGGTCCCCCAGTCCGCGCCCGCGCGTTCGGCCAGAACCGGCGCGGCCACGCGCGCCACGACCTGCCCGGCGACGACGCCCGCCGAGGAGCCGATGACGGCCACGCACAGCGCGTGCGTCCGCAGGAACGAGGCCGTCACCCGGGCGGGAGCGCCGAGGGCCGCGAGCAGCCCCATGTGCCGGCGCTGGCTGCGTACGACGACGGCGAATGCGGCGGTCACCAGCAGGACGGTCTCGGCCAGCAGGCCGAGCCCGACCAGCAGGGCGGTGGAGTCCATGGCCTCGCCCTGCTCGGAGAGCCCCGCGGCCTGGCTGCTGGGCACGTACGCGTACCCGGCGCTCTTCAGCTCCCCCGACAGCTTCCCGGACGCGGTGGGCAGGTCCGCCCGCGGCGGCCATGTGACGAACCACCGGGGGCTGCCCAGGTCCTTCGCCGAGGCCAGCGCCGTCCTCGCCATCGGCCCGCCCGGAGGGAGGGCGAACAACCGGTGCCCGAGGTCGAACCGGTCGGAGACCAGAGCCGACACGGTGAACTGTCCGCCGCCGGTGAAGACGCGCTGGCCGGGCTCGGTGATCCCGACCGCGTCCGCCAGAGCGGACGACAGCACGATCGTGCCGTCCTGAACGGACGGAGCGCCTTGGTCGACGCGGTAAAGGCCGTCGGTCAGCGGATCGGCCAGGTCGACCGCCCTCCCGTCGACGGTGCTCTGCCGTCCCTCCGGTCCCCGGACGGTGAGCCCGAGGACGTCGATGTCATAGGCGAGACGCGTGCCGTCGGGGAGCGAAGGCTTGAGCTGTTCGGCGAGCCGTGCGGGGGCGGTCGCGTCCGGGTTCCGCTCGCCGGACAGGGTGGTGAGGCGTCCGTCCGCGGCGCCGAACGCCGCTGCCTCGGCCTCCGGCGTCGAGACGCGAGCCGTGGCGGTCACGGCAGCGACCGCTGTGCCGACGGCGACGGGGAGCGCGATGGCGAGGCACACCAGCAGCGTGCGCAGGCGGCTGCGGCTCGCGAGACGCCAGCCGAGGGTCCAGGCGAGGCGGCGGTTGCGGTTCACGCGCCACCTTCCACGACGCGGCCGTCCTGGATACGGACGATATGGTCGGCCGCCGCGGTGACCTCGGGATTGTGCGTCGCGACCACACAGGCCACCCCGCCCGCCGCGACCTCGCGCAGGAGCTCGACGACGCGCTCGCCGTTGGCGGAGTCCAGTGCCCCGGTGGGCTCGTCGGCCAGGACGAGCGGGCGCTGGTCGGCGATCGCGCGGGCGATGGCCACGCGCTGCTGCTCACCGCCGGAGAGCTGGTCGGGGAACTTGCGGGTGTGCCGGGGGACTCCGGTCCTCTCCAGCGCCGTCGCCGCGCGGCGACGGGCCTCCGCCCGCGCCATGCCGGACAGCTCCAGGGGCAAGCACACGTTCTCCAGCACCGTCATGGTGCGGATCAGGTTGTACTCCTGGAAGACGTAGGACACCAGGCTCGCCCGGGTGCGGGTCAGCTCGGCCGGTCCCATGGCCGTCAGCACGTGTCCGGCGAGGATGATCGTCCCGGAAGTGACCTGCTCCAGGCCGCCGGAGACGTTCAGCAGCGTGGACTTGCCCGACCCGCTGTGGCCGACCAGAGCGGTGAGTCTCGCCGCGTGAAAGTCGACCGTGACCCCGTCCAGGGCCACATGCCGTGTCTCGTCGGTGCCGTAGACCTTGTGGACGCCTTCGAGCCGGAGGACCGGTTCATCCGGCCCTCCGGCCCCAGACGTGGTGGAAACCGCGGTGCGCATCGTCCGGGAACAACCTCTCTCACGGTCTCGTAGCTGCCCCGCGGATCGCTCCGGTAGTGAGCGCCGCGCCGGGAGGCCTGGACCGGCGAGGCGGCCATGCGTCAGTGGTGCAGGAGAAACACAACCGCTTACGCGGCACGGACGGAACCACGATTTGCGCCAGCGACAGGAAGGGTGGGAGATGCTGCAAGCGGGTGCTTGCAAAAGTTAGCGTGGTGGGGGAGGATTCGGGCATGGCATCGCTCAACGTCGGACATCTCGGCGAGTACCTGCGCGAGCAGCGTCGGCAGGCGCAGCTTTCGTTGCGGCAGCTCGCCGATGCCGCGGGCGTGTCCAATCCGTACCTGAGTCAGATCGAGCGCGGGCTGCGCAAGCCGAGCGCGGACATCCTCCAGCAGATCGCGAAGGCGCTGCGGATCTCCGCGGAGACGCTGTACGTGCAGGCCGGGATCCTGGACGAGCGGGACCGGGACGAGGTGGAGACACGTGCCGCCATCCTTGCCGATCCGTCCATCAACGAGCGGCAGAAGCAGGCGCTGCTCCAGATCTACGAGTCGTTCCGCAAGGAGAACGCGCTCGATGCCGACGCAGCAGCAGCCGACGAAGGCGGCGGCGAGCAGCCGCAGCCGACGAACTGAACCGTGATCCGGGAGGACCAGCCACATGGCCATCGTCGATGACCTGAAGAAGACCCTCGCCGACCCCACCCCGCTCTACTTCGCCGCCGGCTCCGCCGACCTCGCCGTGCAGCAGGCCAAGAAGGTGCCGGCGTTGATCGAGCAGCTGCGGGTCGAGGCGCCGGCGCGCATCGAGGCCGTGCGCAACACCGACCCGAAGGTCGTGCAGGAGAAGGCCAAGGAGGTGCAGGAGGCGGTGACCGCCAAGGTCACCGAGCTGCTGGGCTCCCTGGATTCCCTCGACCCGAAGAAGCTCGGCGAGACGGCCCAGGACCTGGCGCTGCGCGGGGTCGGTGTGGCCGCCGAGTACGCGGTGCGTGCCAAGGAGACGTACGACAAGGTCGCCGAGCACGGCGAGCAGGCCGTGCGCGCCTGGCGCGGCGAGGTCGCCGAGGAGATCGTCGACATCGCGGAGGCCGTCGAGCCGGAGCGCGAGCCGGAGCCGGCGGCCCCGGCCGCGCCGGCCGACGCCGGGGCCGGGGCCGAGGGGACCGGGGAGGCCGGGCCGGCCGCCCGTAGGACCACCGCCCGCAAGAGCCCGGCCAGGAAGACCGCCGCCGCGACGGCCGACGAGAGCTGAGCGGGAGCAGGGCGAGTCACATGGAACGGGCGGGGCACCTTTCGCGGTGTCCGGCCCGTTCTATCGGTAGCGTGGGCCCCGGGGGCGGTCCACGGTCGGGTACGAGGCGTCAGAGGCGGTAGGCGACATGTTGATGGACAAGTTCGATTCCATCTTTGTGCTGTTCGACATCGGCATGCTGCTGTTCGCCGTCGCGGCCTGCGTCATCGCGGCGACCGCACGCCCGGACGCCTACCGCGCCGCCGACAAGCAGTCCAAGACGTTCTGGACGGTGGTCCTCGGTCTGACTGTCCTGTTCGACTTCCTGGTGTGGTGGGGCGTCCTGGGCGGGATGCTGTTCCTCCAGATCGCCGGCCTGATCGCGACCATCGTCTTCATGGTCGACGTACGGCCCGCCCTCAGCCAGGTCAGCGGCGGCGGCCGGCGCCGCGGCGGCAGCAGCAGCGACGGCCCGTACGGGCCCTACAACGGCGGGCGCTGAACATCAGCCCGCCCGGCCGGCCCGGCCGGGCGATCGAGGAGCACCGGGGCAACGAGGAGCACCGGGGCCACGCGGCGCCGGGCGTCAGCCCGCCGCGCGGTCGAGGAGCACCACGGCCACGTCGTCCGTCAGCTCGCCGCCGTTGAGCCGGCGCGCCTCGGTGACCGCGGCCTCCAGCAGGCGCTCGCCGCGCAGGCCCTCGGCCAGATGCCGGTTGATCATCTCGACCATGCCGTCCTGGCCCAGCCGCTCGCGGCCCTCGCCGATCCGGCCCTCGATCAGCCCGTCGGTGTAGAGCATCAGGCTCCAGGTCCCGCCGAGATCGACCTGCTTGCGCGGCCAGCGGGCCTTGGGCAGCAGGCCGAGGGCCGGACCGCTGTTCTCGTACGGCAGCAGCCGCGCGGCCCGGCCGGGCCGGGATATGAGCGGGGCCGGATGGCCGGCCAGGCACAGGCCCGCCCGGCGGCCGTCGGGGGAGATGTCCACGGTGCACAGGGTCGCGAAGATCTCCTCGCAGGGACGTTCCACCTCCAGGACCTCCTGCAACGTGGCCAGCAGCTCGTCGCCGCACAGCCCCGCCAGGGTCAGGGCGCGCCAGGCGATCCGCAGCTCCACGCCCAGGGCGGCCTCGTCGGGGCCGTGGCCGCACACGTCGCCGATCATCGCGTGGACCGTGCCGTCCGGGGTGCGGACGGTGTCGTAGAAGTCCCCGCCGAGCAGGGCGCGGCTGCGGCCGGCGTGGTAGCGAGCGGCGAAGCGCAGGTCGGAGCCTTCGAGCAGGGGAGTGGGCAGCAGGCCGCGTTCGAGGCGGGCGTTCTCCTGCGCCCGCAGCCGGGACTCGGCCAGCTTGTACTGGGCGATGTCGGCCCGCTTGCGCTCGACCGCGTAGCGGATGGCGCGGCTCAGCAGCCGCCCGTCCAGCTCGTCGCGGAAGAGAAAGTCCTGCGCGCCCACCCGTACGGCCTCGGCGGCCCGCTCGGCGTCGGCCTCGGCGGTGAGGACGAGCACGGCATGGCGCGGGGCGATCCGCAGCACCTCGCGCAGTGCTGTCAGCTCGTCCACGGAGGGGGCGGCGCCGGTGCCGGCTGCGCCGGCGGCGGAAGCCGCGGCGGGTGTGCCGGACACGGCGGCCGGGGTGCGGACGGCCGCGCCGGGGCGCGGCAGCGACAGGTCGAGCAGGATGCAGTGGACGTCCGGCGTGAGCAGCCGGGTGGCCTCGGTGAGGTTGCGGGCGGTCCGCAGCCGGATGCGGTGGCCGTCGGCGTCGAGGATCTCGGGGACGGTGAGACCGCCCGCCGGGTCGTCCTCGATCACCAGCAGGGTCAGCGGTTGGGGTGTTGCGGCGTGGGTGAGGTGGGAGCCGCTGGGCAGAACGGCCTGACCGCTCTCCGCGGCCGGGGTGTCCCTCTGCCGCGGTACGGGTACGGGCATCGAAATTCCGGTTCCTTCCCTCCCCCCGAGGGTGCGCTCGGAGGCGACCCTAGCGGCCATCGCCCGGCGACCGTCAATGCCCAGCCCGGTGTGGCCGCCGTCATATGCCGTTATGGCCACGGAAGTCCGGGGCCCACCCCCTCCCCCCGAATGAGAAACCTCACGCCACCCGGGCCTGCGCCCCGGCCCCCGGACCTCACCATCCAGCCTGCGCTGGGGGCACCACCCAGCGGTAGCTGGGGGAGTTTGAGCGCACCGGGCGCGAAGCGCACGGAACGGAGTCGGCGGAGCACGGAACGGAGTCAGGCGCGCGCGGAGCGCGGGCGGAACGGAGTCCGGGCGGAGCCCCGGGCGCCCCCGGGTGCGGGGGCGGAGCCCCCGAGAGGAAGGCCGACCGGGGCCCGGCCCCCGATGTGTCGCTCGCCGCCAGGCGCTACGCGTCCGGCCGGACGATCGCCTTGATCGGCATCGAGCCCGCGCCCGCGATGGTGACGCTGCGCCCCGGACGCGGGGCGTGCACCATCGCGCCGTCCCCTATGTACATGCCGACGTGGCTCGCGTCGTCGAAGTAGATGATCAGGTCGCCGGGCCGCATGTCCTTGATCGCGACCTTCGGCAGCAGCCGCAGCTGCTCCTGCGAGGTCCGCGGGATCCCCCGGCCCGCCGACAGCCAGGCCTGCGAGGTCAGCCCGGAGCAGTCGAAGGAGTTGGGGCCCTCGGCGCCCCATACGTACGGCTTGCCGATCTGGCGGGTGGCGTACTGCACGGCCTTCTTCCCGGCCTCCGTCGCCGATCCGCTCAGGTCCTTCAGTACGCCCGTGGAGAGCCAGGCCTTCTGCGCCTTGTACTGCTCCTCCTGTTCGAGCTGGAGCAGCCGGGCCTTCTCCTCGGCCTCCAGCTTGTTCTCCAGCTCCTCCGCCGTCTTGATCTTCTGCTCGATCTCCTTCTTGGCGGTCTCCTGCTTGACCCGGTTGGCCTCCAGGGTCTGCCAGTGCGCGCTCGCGTCGATCGCGTGCTGCTGCAACTCCCGCTGGGTGCGGTTCAGTTCGGAGATGGTGTCGGAGGTGGCCTTCTGGCCCTGGCGCAGCAGGTCGGCCCCGATCAGGTACTTGCTCGGGTCGCCGCTGAGCACCAGCTGGGCGCCCGGCGGCAGGCCGCCGGAACGGTACTGGGCGCGGGCGGCGGCCCCGGCCTTGTTCTTGAGGCCGGTCAGCCGCTCCTGGCCGGCCGTCACCTGCTTGGCGATCTCGACGATCTTGTCGGACTGGGCCTTGGCCTCGCCCGCGGCGAGGTTGTACGCGTCCGTGGCGGTGCCCGCCTGCCGGTAGAGCTCCTCGATCTCCTTGCGGACCTGTTCGAGGGACTTCTGGCCGGGCTCGGGCAGCGGGGCGGCGTGGGCCGGGGTCGCGGCGCCCGTGAAGGCGGCGGCCACCAGTATCGACGTGATGCACAGCAGCGTGAGAGCGGAAGCGCCGTGCCGCTTTCGTTTCATGGTCCCGGTCCCCCCAACCAGATCTGACTATTCGTCAGTAACTTCCATCGCCTCCGGGATGGTGCCACGACTCGGCGGAATCCGACACCCCGCGGACGCCGCTTCGATCATGATCTCCTCCCCCTGGCGACTCAACGGGTCGCCCCCGACCCCGGTTCCCCCGCCGCCGACGCTCACCCGTTCGGGTTAATTCGTTCACCCGTTCGGGCGCAATGCGCCCCACCGCACCGTCAGTTCGCCCTGCCGCCAGCGCCGCGGACCGTCCGCCAGCGGCCAGTCCTGCGCCAGCGACCGCGCCGTACGGATCCACCGCTGCCGGGCCCCCAGCGAGGCGTACGGCGCGGCCGCCGCCCAGGCCCGGTCGAAGTCCCGCAGGAACGCGTACACCGGTTCACCCGGCACATTACGGTGGATCAGCGCCTTGGGGAGCCGCTCCGCCAGGTCCGACGGCCGCTCCAAGGAGCCCAGCCGGGTCGCGAAGGTCACCGTGCGCGCCCCCTCCGGCCCCAGCGCCACCCACACGTGCCGCCGCCCGATCTCGTCGCAGGTCCCCTCCACCAGCAGCCCGTCCGGCGCCAGCCGCCCGCACAGCCGTCGCCAGGTGGCCTCGACCTGCTCCTCGTCGTACTGCCGCAGCACGTTCGCCGCCCGGATCAGCGCCGGCCGCTCCCCGCCGTCCAGCGGCACCTCGAACCCGCCGTGCCGGAAGGCCAGCCCCTCCCGCTCGTACGGCTTCGCGGCCGCCACCCGGGCCGGCTCGATCTCGATGCCCACCACCCGCACCTCGGGCGCCGCTGCCCGCAGCCGGGCCAGCAGCTCCACCGCCGTCCACGGCGCGGCCCCGTACCCGAGGTCCACCGCCACCGGCGCCTGTGCCCGGCGCAGCGCGCCGCCGTGCGTGGCCGCGATCCAGCGGTCCATGCGGCGCAGCCGGTTCGGATTGGTCGTCCCGCGCGTCACCGTGCCCACGGGACGGCTCGGGGGAGGGGTGCGGGAGGCCATGAGCCGAGAGTAAGCGCAGCGACCTGCCCGGATAAAAATCCGGCAAACCTCGACCGGAGATCCAGAACCCAGGAATGCGGGACGGCCCCGCACTGGTTGCACGTCCTGAAGGGCGCGCGACCGGGCCCGCCTTTCGCATGCCGTCGGCACTCCGCACACCCGCCGCCGGCACCCCGCAGCGCCGCCGACCGCCGAGACCGCCGAGACCGTAGCGACCGTAGAGACCGCCGACCGAGAGGACTGCTCCCTTGAGCCAGTACGTATCCCGGCTCGGAGGCAGGCTCACCGCAGGGCGCACAGCCCGCCACGCGGAGCCGCCCCGACTGCGCCTGCCGGCTGTCGGCCACCACCGCAAGCCGCGCCGCATCGCCATGCTCAGCGTGCACACCTCACCCCTGCACCAGCCCGGCACCGGCGACGCCGGGGGCATGAACGTCTACATCGTGGAGCTGGCCAAGCGGCTCGCCGCGATCAACATCGAGGTCGAGATCTTCACCCGGGCCACCGAGGGCGGCCTGCCGCCCGCCGTCGAGCTGGCGCCCGGCGTGCTCGTACGCCACGTCGACGCCGGCCCGTACGAGGGCCTGGCCAAGGAGGAGCTGCCCGCCCAGCTGTGCGCCTTCACCCACGGCGTGATGCAGGCCTGGGCCGGCCACCGCCCCGGCCACTACGACCTCGTCCACTCCCACTACTGGCTCTCCGGCCACGTCGGCTGGCTCGCCGCCGAGCGGTGGGGCGTACCGCTCGTGCACGCCATGCACACCATGGCCAAGGTCAAGAACGCCGCCCTGGCCGCGGGCGACACCCCCGAGCCGGCCGCCCGCGTCATAGGCGAGACCCAGATCGTCGCCGCCGCCGACCGGCTCATCGCCAACACCACCGAGGAGGCCGAGGAACTCGTCCGGTACTACGACGCCGACCCGGCCAAGGTCGCCGTCGTCCACCCCGGCGTCAACCTCGACCGGTTCACCGTAGGCGACGGCCGGGCCGCCGCCCGGGCCCGCCTCGGCCTGCCCCAGGACGCGCTGATCCCGCTGTTCGCCGGCCGGATACAGCCGCTCAAGGCCCCCGACATCCTGCTGCGCGCCGTCGCCCTGCTCGTCGACCGGGACCCCTCGCTGCGCCGCCGGCTCTTCGTCCCCGTGGTCGGCGGACCCAGCGGCAGCGGCATGGCCAAGCCCGAGGGGCTGCAGAAGCTCGCCGCCACGCTGGGCATCGCCGACCTGGTCCACTTCCACCCGCCGGTCGCCCAGGACGCGCTCGCGGACTGGTTCCGGGCCGCGAGCGTGCTGGTCATGCCCTCGTACAGCGAATCCTTCGGACTGGTCGCCATAGAGGCGCAGGCCGCCGGCACGCCGGTGCTGGCCGCCGAGGTCGGCGGCCTGCCGGTCGCCGTCAACGACGGCGCGACCGGCCTGCTCGTCCCCGGCCACGACCCCGCCGACTACGCCGACCGGCTGCGCCGCTTCGTGGACGATCCGCACCTGACGGAGCGGATGGGCCGCGAGGCGGCGCGCCACGCGCAGTTCTTCGGCTGGGACACGGCGGCCGCCGGCACGGCCGACGTGTACACCGCAGCCATGCACGACCACCGTCGTCGCGTACGCTCCCACCATGGCTGAGACCGCGGACACCGCCCAGACCGCCAAGACCGCCGAGATCGTCGAGACCACGCTCGCCGACGCCGACCTCGCCTGGGAGTCCCCCGAGCCCGGCACGTACGTCGTCCAGCTCCCGGGCACCCGCAAGCTGTCCACGACCTGCTCGCTGCGGGTCGGCCGGCACTCGCTGTCGGTCAACGCGTTCGTGATCCGCCACCCCGACGAGAACGAGGCCGGCGTCCACCGCTGGCTGCTGGAGCGCAACCTCAAGCTCTACGGCGTGGGCTACGCGGTGGACGCGCTCGGCGACATCTACCTGGCGGGCCGGCTCCCGCTGGCGGCGGTCACGCCGCAGGAGCTGGACCGCATCCTGGGCACGGTCCTGGAGGCGTCGGACGGCGCCTTCAACACCCTGCTGGAGCTCGGCTTCGCGAGCGCGATCCGCCGCGAGTACGAATGGCGCGTCTCGCGCGGCGAACCCACCCGCAACCTGGACGCCTTCAGCCACCTGACCCGGCCGGGCAGCTGAGCGCGCCGCTGGATGTGCGGTGATGAAACCGCGGGCCGGTGGGGGCTGAGCCGCATATGCGGACCGCCCCTCGCCCCTGACGGGGCGCGGTACCGCACCGGACTTCGCCGAGCCCGCTCAGGCCGCCGGTCCTTGGCCAGGGGCGGTACCCGATGCCGCCGCCACGCCGGGCCCGACTGCGGCCTCGGGTGCCGCCGCCGTCGCAGCTGAAGTCGTCTCAGCCGTCACCGCCGTCGTCCCCGCCGTCGCAGAGGTCCCCGCCGTCCCCGCCGTCGCAGAAGTCTTCGCCGTCGCCCCCGTCCCGAGCCCCTGCGACAGCTTCCGCATCAGCGCCCAGTAGCCGACCGCCGCCGTCGTGCCCAGTACGCCCGTCGCCCCCCACAGCCACGCCGCGCCCAGCCGGTCGATCACGAGGCCGGACATCAGCGGGGCGATCAGTGCGGCCACCGCCCACGACATCGTGTACATGCCCTGGTAGCTGCCCCGGCCGTGGACCGGCGAGAGCCGTACGACCAGGTCCATCTGGGTCGGCGAGTTGATGATCTCCGCCAGCGTCCACACGCACACCGTCAGCGCGTACGCCGCGATCGACCCGGCGAACGCGGTCATCGCGAAGCCGTAGCCCGCCAGCAGCGAGGAGACCACCAGCAGCTGCTTCGGGTCGCGGCGCTCGACGAGCCGGGTGACCGGGAGCTGGAGCAGCACGATCAGCACCCCGTTCACCGCGATGACCAGGCCGTAGTCCCCGGGCGAGAAGCCGGCCGACCCCATGGCCACCGGCAGCCCCACCGACCCCTGGGTGAAGATCAGCGAGATCAGGAACGACAGGCCGACGACGCCCATGAAGCGCCCGTCCCGCACGACCGTGCCCAGCCCGACCTTCTCCGCCTTCTCCGCGGAGCCGCCGGCCGCGGCCGCGCCCGCGCCGCCCCCGCCGCCCCCGCGACCCGCGCGACCCACGCCGTCCGGCTCCGGCCGCGACTCCGGCAGCTTGAGGTACACCACCACCGCGCACGCCAGGGTCAGCGCCGCCTCCCCGAGGAAGCCCGCCAGATAGCTGTACTCGGCGATCACCCCCGCCGCCACCGAGCTGACCGCGAAGCCGAGGTTGATGGCCCAGTAGTTCAGCGCGAAGGCCCGCACCCGGTCCTCGGGCGGGACGATGTCGGCCAGCATCGCCTGCACCGCCGGGCGCGAGGCGTTCGAGGCCATGCCGACCAGCAGTGCCACCGCCGCGATGGCCACCGGGTGCTCCATGAAGCCGAGCAGCGCCACCGAGCCGGCCGTCGCCACCTGCGCCACCAGCATCGTCGGCCGCCGCCCCAGCCGGTCCGTCATGACGCCCGCGCCCAGCGAGGAGACGACCCCGCCGAGCCCGTGCAGGGCGACCACGAGCCCGGCGAAGGAGGCCGAGTAGCCGCGCTCCAGGGTCAGGTACAGGGCCATGAAGGTGGCGACGAAGGCGCCGAGGCGGTTGACCAGGGTGCTGGTCCACAGCCACCAGAACGTACTCGGCAGACCGGACACGCTTTCGCGTACCGCCCGTATCGGACTGGCTGCGGACATGCAGGATCCCCCCGGAAATGTAAGTGGCACTCGACAGATGGGCACGTTACGAGCGAAGGGGCGTGCGGCGCCAGCGAATTGACGCCCGGCGTCAATCGACAGGGGTGCGGCGGGGGTTCGTACGGGGCCGGCGCAGGGCCCCGTACAGGGCATGGGGCCAGGCCAGGGCGGGGCGCGCAGGGCCTCCGGGCGTCCACTAGGCTCGGACGCATGGCCGACGCACCGTACAAGCTGATCCTGCTCCGCCACGGCGAGAGCGAGTGGAACGCGAAGAACCTGTTCACCGGCTGGGTGGACGTCAACCTCAACGAGAAGGGCGAGAAGGAGGCGGTCCGCGGCGGTGAGCTGCTCAAGGACGCCGGCCTGCTGCCCGACGTGGTCCACACCTCCCTCCAGAAGCGCGCGATCCGCACCGCGCAGCTGGCCCTGGAGGCCGCCGACCGCCACTGGATCCCGGTCCACCGCTCGTGGCGCCTGAACGAGCGCCACTACGGCGCCCTGCAGGGCAAGGACAAGGCCCAGACCCTCGCCGAGTTCGGCGAGGAGCAGTTCATGCTGTGGCGCCGCTCGTACGACACCCCGCCGCCGGCCCTCGAGGACGGCACGGAGTTCTCCCAGTCGGACGACGCGCGCTACGCCTCCATCCCGCCGGAGCTGCGCCCGCGGACGGAGTGCCTGAAGGACGTCATCGTCCGCATGCTCCCGTACTGGTACGACGGCATCGTCCCGGACCTGCTCGCCGGCCGCACGGTCCTGGTCGCCGCGCACGGCAACTCCCTGCGCGCCCTGGTCAAGCACCTCGACGGCATCTCCGACGCCGACATCACGGGCCTGAACATCCCGACCGGCATCCCGCTCTCCTACGAGCTCGACGCCGACTTCAAGCCTCTCAACCCGGGCGGCACCTACCTCGACCCGGAGGCCGCCGCGGCCGCCATCGAGGCCGTCAAGAACCAGGGCAAGAAGAAGTAACGCACCGCGTGGAGGCCCCCGACCTGCTGTTTCCTTGCAGGGCGGGGGCCTTTTCGGTCTGCGCTGCCCGTGCCGGGCCCGCGCGCGGCCGGGGAATCCACGTGCGATCCCAGCCGTTCGGGGGACAGGCGGGCGCCTCCGGCGCGTTTCCCACTCCGCAGGGGCATCCCTTGACGGACCGAAAGGGAGACCGCCATGCCGCTCTATCTGTCGAGGTTCAGCTACACCCCGGAGACCTGGGGGAGGCTGATCGGCCACCCCGAGGACCGCGCGAAGGCCGCTCAGTCGTACATCGAGTCCGTGGGCGGGAAGCTCCACGGCTTCTGGTACGCCTTCGGCACGCACGACGGCTACAACCTGTGGGAGGCCCCCGACAACGTGTCCATGGCCGCGGTCGCCCTGGCGATCAGCGGAGGCGGCGCGCTCAGCTCGTTCGAGACGACTGTTCTCCTGACCGTGGACGAAACACTGGACGCCCTGCGCACAGCCGGGCAGGTCCGGTACCGCGCCCCTGGTACGTAGCCCGTCCCATACCGGCATCACCGCCGCAGGCGTGACGAGGGGCCCGTCCCCCGCGTGGTGTGCGCGGGTGGGCGGGGCCCCTCGTCACGTGGTCCGCGGCGTCAGCCGCACTGGCACGGCGCGCCGGACTGGCAGCCGCAGCCGCAGCCGGAGCCGCAGCCGCACGCGGCCAGCAGCGGCAGCCGTACCGTCTCCGCCTTCGGCGACGACGGCTGCTCCTGCTCCGGGGTGATGGGGACGGGGGAATCGGGCATGGTTCCTCCTCGCAGGCGTACGGGGTCGGTTCGTACTGCCTTTCGCCTCATTCATGCCCAGGCGGACCGGCGCGTCAACGGCGCACAGTGGCTCGCGCGGCCGCCGTACGCGCCGCACCGAGCGCGCCCGGGCACTGTCGAGCGCCCCGCCATGCCCCTCACGCCCCTCCAGTCACTCCGGCCACCCCCCGCGCCCCTCAGGCGCCTTCGACCACCGTCGGCGCCTGGAGCTCGTCCGCGTGCTCGCCCGTCACCAGGTAGACCACGCGCTTGGCCACGGACACCGCGTGGTCCGCGAAACGCTCGTAGTAGCGGCCCAGCAGGGTCACGTCCACGGCCGTCTCGATGCCGTGCTTCCAGCGGTCGTCCATCAGGTGCTGGAACAGCGTGCGGTGCAGCTGGTCCATCTCGTCGTCGTCCGTCTCCAGCTGCATCGCCAGGTCGACGTCCTTGGTGATGATCACCTCGGCGGCCTTCGCCATCAGCCGCTGCGCCAGCTGGCCCATCTCCAGGATCGTGGCGTGCAGGTCGCGCGGCACGGCCGTGTCGGGGAACCGCAGCCGGGCGAGCTTCGCCACGTGCTGGGCCAGGTCGCCGGAGCGCTCCAGGTCGGCGCTCATCCGCAGGGAGGTGACGACGATGCGCAGGTCCGTGGCGACCGGCTGCTGGCGGGCCAGCAGGGCGATGGCCCGGGCCTCCAGGTCGTGCTGGAGGTCGTCGACCTTCTGGTCGGCGGCGATCACGCTCTCGGCGAGCTTCAGGTCGGCGTCGAGCATGGCGGTCGTCGCCCGCCCGATGGCGGAGCCGACCAGCCGGGCCATCTCGACCAGGCCCTCCCCGATCGAGTCCAGTTCCTCGTGGTACGCGTCCCGCATGGTGTCCCTCTCTTGCGTCTGGCCCGGGGGCGTCTGGCCCGGGAGCCGGGGCCTTTGCGCCCCACGGTGACACGTTCCGAGGCGAACGCGTCGGACTCCGGCACCAGAAGTGAATCAACCCCGTCGCCACGGTGAACTCTGGGCGACGACTGTTCGAGGTGCCACCCGAACGGCTGTGGAACTGTCGTCGTGCCTGCTTAACCTGGATGCATGGACGTGAACGCGGCGGTCGCCGCAGCGGCTGCGATCGCCGGGTTGCTCACCGGCGTGATCGCCATGCTGGCGTTCCGCTGGAGCGAGCGCGACCAGGCCCGCCCCACCCGGAGCGCCATGCGCCCCGACATCAATGCGGTGCTGCCCCCCGGCGTGGACACCGTGCTGTCCGTGCTGCGCTCCTCCGCCGTCGTCCTCGACGAGGGCGACGCCGTGGTCAAGGCCAGCTCGGCGGCGTACGCCCTCGGACTCGTGCGCGGCGGCAAGCTGGCCGTCGAGCCGATGCTCCACATGGCCCGCGACACCCGCCGGGACGGGGAGATACGGCAGGTCGAGCTCGACCTGCCGCGCCGCGGCACCGGACGCGGCGAGGCGCTCGCCGTCTCCGCCCGGGTCGCCCCCCTCGGCTCCCGGCTGGTGCTGCTGCTGGTCGAGGACCTCACCGAGGCCCGCCGGATCGAAGCGGTCCGGCGCGACTTCGTCGCGAACGTCTCCCACGAGCTCAAGACACCGGTGGGGGCGCTCTCCCTGCTCTCGGAGGCCGTCATGGACGCCTCCGACGACCCCGAGGCGGTCACCCGCTTCGCCGGCCGCATGCAGATCGAGGCCACCCGCCTGACCAACCTCGTCCAGGAGCTCATCGACCTCTCGCGCGTCCAGAACGACGACCCGCTGGAGGACGCCGAACCCGTACGGGTGGACACGCTCGTGGCCGAGGCCGTCGACCGCTGCCGCCACACCGCGGCGACCAAGCAGATCACCATGGCCGCCGGCGGCACCGCCGACCTGTGGGTCTGGGGCCACCGCGGCCAGCTCGCGGCGGCCCTGGGCAACCTGGTCGAGAACGCCGTCAACTACAGCCCCGCCCGCACCCGCGTCGGCATAGCCGGCCGCCGGGTCACCGCCCCCGGTGGGGACCTGATCGAGATCGCCGTCACCGACCAGGGCATCGGCATCCCGGAGAAGGACCGCGAGCGCATCTTCGAGCGCTTCTACCGCGTCGACCCGGCCCGCTCCCGCGCCACCGGCGGTACGGGACTGGGCCTGGCGATCGTGAAGCACGTGGCCGCCTCGCACGGCGGGGAGGTCAGCGTGTGGAGCTCCGAGGGCCAGGGCTCCACCTTCACCCTGCGGCTTCCGGAGGCTGCCGCACCGGCCCAGCCGAAACCCGCTCACCGTACAGAACCAGCCACCACCCCTGCCCCGGAGGTCCTTCCGTGACCCGAGTGCTCGTCGTCGAGGATGAGGAATCCTTCAGCGACGCCCTGTCCTACATGCTGCGCAAGGAGGGTTTCGAGGTCGCGATCGCGGCGACCGGGCCCGACGGGCTGGACGAGTTCGAGCGCAACGGCGCCGACCTCGTCCTGCTCGACCTGATGCTGCCCGGCCTGCCGGGCACGGAGGTCTGCCGGCAGCTGCGCGGCCGGTCGAACGTGCCCGTGATCATGGTGACCGCGAAGGACAGCGAGATCGACAAGGTCGTCGGCCTGGAAATAGGAGCCGACGACTACGTGACCAAGCCCTTCTCCTCGCGGGAGCTGGTCGCCCGCATCCGCGCGGTGCTGCGGCGCCGTGGCGAGCCGGAGGAGGTCGCGCCGGCGGCGCTGGAGGCCGGGCCGGTCCGGATGGACGTGGACCGGCACGTGGTCACCGTCGCGGGCGCCAAGGTCGACCTCCCGCTCAAGGAGTTCGACCTGCTGGAGATGCTGCTGCGCAACGCGGGCCGTGTCCTGACCCGCATGCAGCTGATCGACCGGGTCTGGGGCGCCGACTACGTGGGCGACACCAAGACGCTCGACGTGCACGTCAAGCGCCTGCGCGCCAAGATCGAGCCGGACCCGGGCGCCCCGCGCTACCTGGTGACGGTGCGCGGCCTGGGCTACAAGTTCGAGCCGTAGGCCGGCCTGACCCGCCCCGGCCGGGCCGCAGGTCCGGGACTGCAGGCAGACGCGAGGAGGGCCCCGTCCGCAGCGTGCGGACGGGGCCCTCCTCGTGTACGGCTGTGCTGCCCGGGCCGGGTGTCAGTGGCCGGCGGACGAAGGCGACGGGCTCGCGGCGCCGGAGGCGGCACCCGACGGCTTGGCCGACGGCGAGCCGGACGGGGTGGACCCGGCGGCCGGGGTGGCGCCGGCGGTCGGGGTGGCGCCGGCGACCGGCGTGCCCGAGGGGGAGCCGGACGGCGAGGCGCCGGGGGTCGGGGCGGCCGCCGACGGGCCGAAGGCCTTGTAGTAGTCGGTGGCCGGCACGACGAACGCGTCGAGCGAGACGTCACCGGTGGTGCTGAGCTGGAAGACGACCTTCTGGGTGTTGCCGTTCTGGACCGCCTCGCGGTCGCTCGTGATCACGGCGGAGGGGTTGCCCTCGCCGCCGAGGAGGACCGAGCCGCCCGCCGGGACGGTGATCTTGCCGGTGCCGCCGCCCGCCGGCTTCAGCTCGACCTTGCCCTTGCCGTCCGGGAGGGTGATCGCGTCAAGGGTCTGAGGCGTGGTGCCGTTGTTGAAGACCATCGCCGAGACCGCGGCCGGGCCCTTCTTGTCCTTCTCGCCCTGGGTGATCACCACGGCGTTCTGGATCTCGATGGGGCCCTTGGTGACCGCCGCGTTGTCCGGCTTGACCTGCAGCGTCTGTGCGTTGTTGCCCGCACCGCAGGCGGCGAGCGATCCGATCGAGAACACGATGGCGGCGGCGGCGAGGGCGCCGCGTCGAAGGCTGCGGCTCACGGCGGCGGCAACTCCTTGGACGTACGGACAGAGGGGCGGTGGGGCGGAGGTAAAGCCGCCCTAAGGGTGTGTCAGCGCGCTTAGGTTACCGAGCCGCCGCCCCGCCCCCGCACCCGACCCTCCGGTGCCGCCGGGCGTGCGCCCGACCGCCTCGCGCCGGGCTCGCCGCTCCTGCTTTCCCCGGCACTTCCCGGCCGCACTTCGCGGGGGCCGTGCGGTCCGCACTCGCCCGTACTCCCCTGTACTCGCATAACCTCCGGTGATCAATTCCGGGATTCCTTCGAACGGCCCCCGGGTGATCAATTCAGGATTGGGCCGGAACCGCTCCGTACGGAGGTCCGCCAGTCGAACGGAGTACTTCGGTTTCGCGCCTTGAAACCCGGCAAAACGGGACGTACATCACATCGACCGGGTCACCCCCCAGGTGTAACGTGGCCGTTTCGGCCTGTCCGCACAGCGCCTCCCACCTGCGAATACCCCCTTCCGCGAGCCCTCCGCAGCACGTTCCCATCGCTGTTGTCAAGCCCCGAGATATGCCCTGACCTGCGAAAACGCCATTCAGAACACTCCGTTCTCGTGTTACCCTGGATAGCCACGGAAGGGGTACCTGTCACATGACGTTCAAGGTTGGCGACACCGTGGTCTATCCCCATCACGGGGCCGCGCTGATCGAGGCCATCGAAACTCGCCAGATCAAAGGCGTGGACAAGACCTACTTGGTGCTCAAGGTCGCCCAGGGCGACCTGACGGTTCGTGTGCCGGCGGACAATGCGGAGTTCGTCGGCGTTCGCGATGTAGTCGGCCAGGACGGGCTGGACCGGGTCTTCGAGGTGCTGCGTGCACCGTACGCCGAAGAGCCGACGAACTGGTCCCGTCGCTACAAGGCAAATCTGGAGAAGCTCGCTTCTGGCGATGTCATCAAGGTCGCCGAAGTGGTGCGCGACCTGTGGCGTCGTGAGCGCGAGCGCGGGCTTTCGGCGGGCGAGAAGCGCATGCTCGCGAAGGCGCGTCAGATTCTGGTCAGCGAGCTGGCGCTCGCTGAGAACACCAACGAGGACAAGGCCGAGGCCCTCCTCGACGAGGTTCTCGCGTCCTGACGCGACGAGCCGTTCCACACAGTGTGCCGCGGTGCCCGATGATCACGCCTGCCCTTTTCGGGGAGGCGTGTCGCCGGGCGCTGCGGCATGTCTGGCTCTACCCGCCGATCGTGCCCTGACGCACCGCCGTACGCACCGGACCCGTACGCACCGCGCTGCACCCGCACGAGGCGCCGTACGCGGGGCATCCGTACGCACGCCCCGCGCCGCAGACGCGACGCAGGCGAGACGCACCCGCGGCACCCACAGCGTCCACGTCACACCTACGCTGTGCGCACCTTGCACAACCTCGCACCACCTGTCGCGCACTGGCGTGCCGGGTCCGGGCAGCCGGCTCGACCGGTCGTCACGGAAGGGGCGAGGGCATCGCACCCGGCACCCTTCAGGCCATACCCACGTCGGCCGAAGCCACAAACCTGGCCGAGTTCCCCGGAGCTAGCGGAGCTACCCGATGTATGACGAAACGCGCCCCGAGCGCCCCCACCGCACCGCCGCGGTGATCCCCGCCGCCGGCCGCGGTGTCCGGCTCGGCCCCGGCGCGCCCAAGGCCCTGCGCACGCTCGCGGGCACGCCGATGCTGATCCATGCCGTGCGCGCCATGGCCCGGTCCCGCGCCGTCTCCCTCGTGGTCGTCGTCGCCCCGGCCGACGGCATCGGCGAGGTCAAGAACCTCCTCGACGAGCATCCGCTGCCCGAGAGGACCGAGACCCTGGTCGTCCCCGGCGGCGACACCCGCCAGGAATCCGTCCGCGCCGGCCTCGACGCCCTCCCCGAGGACATCACCACCGTCCTCATCCACGACGCCGCCCGCCCCCTGGTCCCGGTCGACACCGTCGACGCCGTCGTCGAGGCCGTCCGCGACGGCGCGCCGGCCGTGGTGCCCGCCCTGCCGCTCGCCGACACCGTCAAGGAGGTCGAGCCCGCCGGCCCCGGCACGCCCGAGCCCGTCGTCGCCACCCCCGAGCGGTCCCGGCTGCGCGCCGTCCAGACCCCCCAGGGCTTCGACCGCGACACGCTCGACCGCGCCCACGCGGCCATCGCCGTCAACGGCGAGGGCGCCACCGACGACGCCGGAATGGTGGAAAAACTCGGCGTCACCGTCGTGGTCGTCCCCGGCCACGAGGAGGCCTTCAAGGTCACCCGCCCCCTCGACCTGGTCCTCGCCGAGGCCGTACTCGCCCGCAGGAGGGCCACCGATGCCTACTGAGACCCCGCAGCTGCCCCTCGTCGGCATCGGCACCGACGTCCACGCCTTCGAGCGAGGCCGCGAGCTGTGGTGCGCAGGCCTCCTCTGGGAGGGCGAGGAGTACGGCCTGGCCGGCCACTCGGACGGGGACGTCGCCGCACACGCCGCCTGCGACGCGCTCTTCTCCGCGGCCGGCGTCGGCGACCTCGGCGCCCACTTCGGCACCTCCCGCCCCGAGTGGTCGGGTGCCTCCGGCACCACCCTGCTCGCCGAGGCCGCCCGGATCGTCCGCGCCGAGGGCTACGAGATCGGCAACATCGCCGTCCAGGTCATCGGCGTCCGCCCCAAGATCGGCAAGCGTCGCGACGAGGCGCAGAAGGCGCTCAGCGCCGCCGCCGGCGCCCCCGTCTCCGTCTCCGGCACCACCACCGACGGCCTGGGCCTGACCGGACGCGCCGAAGGCCTGGCCGCGATCGCCACCGCCCTGGTGTACCGGACCAACCCCGCCTGACGGCCCGGGGCCGGGGGCGCAGGGTGGGGGTGTCCGGGACGTAAAGCGTGATTTGTGGCGTCGACACCGCGAGACAGCGGTGACAAGGCCCCACAGCCATAAATAATACG
>NZ_WTFF01000289.1 GCF_019400985.1 Streptomyces bambusae | reverse complement strand
GGTGGTGGGGTAGCGGCGCGGGGGCGGGGCCCGGGCGGCAGGGGGGCGTCGGGCGGGGGGGCGGGGGTCGCGGCGGGCGCGGGCGGGGGGGGCGGTCGGGTCCCAGCTTTCCCGCAGCTCGGGGGCTTCGGGCGGTTTCCCGGTGCCCTCCCGCACTTGGGGGGGCGGGCGGGCGAGCGGCCGTGCCGCGGGGCGGGGCGGGGCGGGGACCGGGGTTGGCGTGATGGTGCCGGTGGAGGACGGATGGTGCTGGTGGAGGGCGGGTGGGACCCGTACCCTGATATTGGACTAGACCTATTTTCCGTATCAGTATCAACCAGCCGCTAACCGAAGGATGGGGTCAGATGAGCAACCGTGCGCTCCTGGAGGTGATCGCCCTCGACGCGGCGGACGCGGTCGCGGCCGAGGCCGGCGGGGCGGACCGCCTCGAACTGGTCACCGACATGGCGGCGGACGGGCTCACCCCGTCGCGCGAGGTGTTCGCGGCGATCCGGGCGGCCGTGGACATCCCGCTGCGCGTGATGCTGCGGACGGCCGACGGCTTCGCAGCCGGGGACGCGGAGGCCCTCGCCGGGCTGGTGGCGCGGGCGCGGGCGCTGCGGGCGGAGGGCGCGCAGGAGTTCGTGCTGGGCTTCCTCACCGAGGACGGCACGCCCGACCTGGTGGCGGTGGAGGCGCTGGCGGCGGAGCTGGAGGGGTGCCGGTGGACCTTTCACCGGGCCATCGACCGGGCCGCGGACCGGGACGGCCTGCGCAAGGCGCTCGCGGAGCAGCCGGGCCTGGACACGTACCTGACGGCCGGGGCGGCGGAGGGCGTGGACGCGGGTCTGGCGGTCCTCCGGGCCGAGGCCGCGCGCCGCGGGGAGCCGGGCTATGAGGCGCGGATCCTGGTCGGCGGCGGCCTGAACCTCGCCCACGTGCCGGTCCTGCGGGAGGCCGGGATCGACGCCTTCCACATCGGCGGCGCGGCCCGGCCGCACGGCTGGACCGGCCCGGTCTCGCGGTCGTCGGTGGCCCGCTGGCGCGAGGCCCTGGACGCGTAGGGGCGCCGTAGGGGTCACCCGCCGACCTCCTGCGGCCCGGCCGGGCCGCAGGAGACCGGGCTCCTACGGGGTGAGCGTGGCCAGGTCGACCTCGACCGGGAAGGGCACCGGCCGCTTCAGGACGTCCCGGAAGATCTCCACCGGGACGTACGTGCCGGTCGGCCCGTCCAGCTCGTAGACGTGCACGACCGGGGCGCCGTCCTCGTCCTCGATGCACCAGTAGTGCGGGATTCCCGCCTCGGCGTACTTGCGCAGCTTGACCGTGCGGTCGCGGTGCGCGGACTCGGGGGAGACGACTTCGACGACCAGCTGGACCTGGTCGGCCGAGTACCACGTGCGGTCCGGGTCGTACGGGGACGTGGTGACGAGGAGATCCGGCTCGGGGCGGTTGCGCCGGTCCAGCCGGATCGTCATCTCCCGTTCGACCTCGACCCCTTCCGGAGCCTGGGCGGTGAGCCGGTTGGTGAGGGCGGTCACCAGGCGGCCGTGCCACGACCGTTGGGGAGGCGTCCTGAAGACGAGCGCCCCGTCGATGAGTTCCGTGTGCCGAGGCGCTTCCGGAAGGTTGTCCAGGTCGTCCGCGAACCAGCCCTCATCGCGGGGTGGGTACATCCACTTGGGCAGAGCAGTCATGGGCCACGGTAGCGGTCCGGACGGCCCCCGCGCCGGTTCAGGCCAAAGCTTCCGGGAGGGGCGCCGAGTGCAGGGCCGTGAGCCCCGACACCGCTCGGGTCAGGCAGACGTACAGCCGCCGCAGCCCGGTCCGCTCGTCCGGTTCGCCGTCGACGACGGCCGCCGGCTCGTCCAGGACCACGTAGTCGTACTCCAGACCCTTCGCCAGCGACGCCGGCACCAGCGTCAGGCGCGCGTCGGCCGTCGTCTCCTCGCCCGGCCCCAGGTACGGCAGGTCCGCCGCGGTCAGGGCCTCCGCGAGGAGCGGGATGCGCGCGTCCGCCGCGATCAGCCCGATCGAGCCCTCGCGGGTGAGCGACTCCCGGCAGGCCGCCAGCACCGCGTCGGTCAGCTCCGCCGGGTCGGCGACCGCCGCCACCACCAGCGAGCCTGGCGTCTCACGGACCGAGGACACCGCGGCCAGCCCCGGCGAGATCGCCGGCAGCAGCCGCGAGGCGTACGCGATGACCTCGCGCGGCACGCGGAAGCCGGCGGTCAGCTCCTCCAGGACCGCCTCCGGCTTGCCCAGGTGCGTCAGCGCCTCCGCCCAGCTGCGCGTGGCCCACGGCGTGGTGCCCTGCGCGAGGTCGCCGAGGACCGTCGCCGAACCCGTCGTGCAGCGCCGGCCCACCGCCCGGTACTGCATCGGGGACAGGTCCTGCGCCTCGTCGAGGACGACGTGGCCGAGCGAGTGCGTCCGTTCCACCAGGTCGCTCGCCTCGTCGATCAGGACCAGGTCGGCCGCCGACCACTTCGCCGAGCGCACGCTGCGCGCCGGCTTCGCCCACAGCAGCAGCTTCTGCTCGTCCGCCGAGAGGAGCCCGTCCGCGTGGGCGGCCAGGAAGGCCTCGTCCGACAGCAGCCGCAGCACCAGCTTCGCCGGGTCCACCACCGGCCAGATCTCCTTCACGGCCGCCTTCACCGCCGCGTTCCGGGCGACCGCGTCCTGCACGCGGTCGTCGGGTGCCTCGCCCGCCTGTTCCATCCGTACCAGCACCGCGTGCGCGATCCGCTGCGGCAGGGCCTCGCGGGCGGCGCCGTAGCGGATGTCGCGGGCCAGCAGCTCCTCGACGATCTCCGTGAGCTCGTACGCCGGGACGCGCCAGCGGCGCGAGCCGCGCACCACCATCAGCGGCTCGGTGGGCAGCGTGACGTGCGAGCGGACGGCGCGGCTCAGCACCTCCGCCATGCGCGCGTCGCCCTTGACCACCGCCGTGTCCGCGCCGTCCTCGCCGCGGACCTCGAAGGGGCCGGCGACCAGGTCGTCGACGGTGGCCTGCTGGACCTCCAGCTCGCCCAGGGCCGGCAGGACCTGCTCGATGTAGTGCAGGAAGGACTGGTTCGGCCCGATGACGAGAGTGCCGGTGCGGGCCAGCCGCTCGCGGTGGGCGTAGAGGAGGTAGGCCACCCGGTGCAGGCCGACGGCGGTCTTTCCGGTGCCGGGGCCGCCCTGGACGCACACGGAGCCGGACAGTCCGGAGCGGACGATCTCGTCCTGCTCCGGCTGGATGGTCGCGACGATGTCCCGCATGGGGCCGACGCGCGGGCGCTCGATCTCCTGCTGGAGGAGCTTGCTGACGCCTGCGGCCTCGGCGGGGTCGGAGAGGTGCTCGTCCTCGTAGGCGGTGAGGTCGCCGCCGGTGTAGCCGAAGCGGCGGCGCAGGCCCACGTCCTGCGGGTCCTGCTTGGTGGCCCGGTAGAACGGCTGGGAGACCGGCGCGCGCCAGTCGATCACCATCGGGTCGCCGTCGCCGTCGTGCACATGGCGGCGGCCGATGTAGAACTGCTCGCCCTCGGCGCCCTCCGCGAGCTCCCCGCCCACGGGGTGGAGGTAGTCGAGGCGGCCGAAGAAGAGCGGGGTGTGGGACAGGTCCGCGAGCGCCTTGATGCGGTCGTCGATCTGGCGCTGGAGGACGACCGCGTTGACCCAGTTCGCCGTGACGTCGCGAATGTCGAGGGACTCGACGTCCGCGCGCATCGCGCGGAGCGCGGCGCGGGAGGCGGCCAGGTGGGACCGCTCGCGGGCGAGCGGATCGGTCTCAGGGGCATGCGCGGACACGGAACTGCCTCCAACGAAAAGCTGCGTGCGTGACGGGTCGTGCGTGACGGGTCGTGCGTGACGGATGACGGTGGTTGCCGACCGGTTCCGACCGGTCGGCGCACTCCCCGGCACGCGGCGGCACGGCTGTAGCTGTACGGCTGCACGGCTGTAGCTGTACGGCGGCCGCGCGCGGCACGGCGGGTGGGAGGCGGCAAGAGCGGAGATTGTAGTCGTGGCGGCCGCGGCGGGCGAATGGATTTTCGCCGCGATGTCCCTCTCGGGTAGGGGGACCCGTACGGGTGGTGTACGGGTCCCTGTCCGACCTGAGGTAGAGCCGGGGGGCGGTGTGGTGAGCCGGTGGGATGAGGCGCTACCCCGTGGGGTTACATCCGCGGGCCGATGTGCCGGAGGGGCCGGAGGTGGAGCATGGAGACATGAGCACCGCAACCTTCATCCCGGTCCAGGGCGGCCGCCCGAGCGGCGCCACCGCCACCACCCACTCCCACCCGCACCACCGCTTCGGCTCCCTGCTGCGCGCCGCGAAGGTCTTCGCGGGTACGGCCTTCAGCGTGGTGCTCCTCGGCGAGTACGCCGAGGACGCAGGCGTTATACGTCGCTGACGACGTCGTCGCTGTCGCTGTCGCTGTCAGTGTCGCTGTCGTTGCTGCCCGTCAGCAGCTCGTCGGCGTCCATGATCCGGTAGGCGTAGCCCTGCTCGGCCAGGAAACGCTGGCGGTGGGCCGCGAAGTCCTGGTCGATCGTGTCGCGGGCGACCACCGAGTAGAAGCGGGCCTCGTGGCCGTCTGCCTTCGGGCGCAGGACCCGGCCCAGGCGCTGGGCCTCCTCCTGGCGGGAGCCGAAGGTGCCGGAGACCTGGATGGCCACGGTCGCCTCGGGCAGGTCGATCGAGAAGTTCGCCACCTTCGAGACGACCAGCACGCTGATCTCGCCCTCGCGGAAGGCGTCGAAGAGCTTCTCGCGCTGCGCGTTGGAGGTCTCGCCCTTGATGACGGGTGCGTCCAGGTGCGCGCCGAGCTCGTCGAGCTGGTCGATGTACTGGCCGATGACCAGGGTCTGCTCGCCCCGGTGCCGGCGCACCAGTGCCTCGGTCACCTTCCGCTTCGTCGCCGTCGTCGCGCAGAAGCGGTACTTCTCCTCCGTCTCGGCGGTGGCGTAGGCGAGCCGCTCGCTCTCGGTCAGGTTGACGCGTACCTCCACGCAGTCGGCCGGCGCGATGTAGCCCTGGGCCTCGATCTCCTTCCAGGGCGCGTCGAAGCGCTTGGGGCCGATCAGCGAGAACACGTCCGACTCGCGCCCGTCCTCGCGGACCAGGGTCGCGGTCAGGCCCAGCCGCCGGCGGGCCTGGAGGTCCGCGGTGAACTTGAAGACGGGCGCGGGCAGCAGATGCACCTCGTCGTAGACGATCAGGCCCCAGTCGCGGGAGTCGAAGAGCTCCAGGTGCGGGTAGATGCCCTTCCGCTTCGTCGTCAGCACCTGGTAGGTGGCGATCGTGACCGGCCGGATCTCCTTGCGGGTGCCGCTGTACTCGCCGATCTCGTCCTCGGTCAGCGAAGTCCGCTTGACCAGCTCGTGCTTCCACTGGCGGGCCGAGACGGTGTTGGTGACCAGGATCAGGGTGGTGGCCTTGGCCTGGGCCATGGCTCCGGCGCCGACGAGCGTCTTGCCGGCGCCGCAGGGCAGGACCACCACGCCCGAGCCGCCGTGCCAGAAGCCCTCCACGGCCTGGCGCTGGTAGGGCCGCAGCGCCCAGCCGTCCTCGGCGAGGTCGATGGGGTGGGCCTCGCCGTCGACGTAGCCGGCCAGGTCCTCGGCCGGCCAGCCCAGCTTGAGCAGGGTCTGCTTGATCTGGCCCCGCTCGGAGGGGTGGACGGCGACGGTGTCGGCGTCGATGCGGGCGCCGACCAGCGGGGTGATCCGCTTGGAGCGCAGGATCTCCTCGAGCACCGGGCGGTCGGTGCTGGTGAGGACCAGACCGTGGACCGGGTGCTTGCTCAGGGTCAGACGGCCGTAGCGGGCCATCGTCTCGGCGACGTCGACGAGCAGGGCGTGCGGCACCGGATAGCGCGAGTACTCCACCAGCGCGTCCACGACCTGCTCGGCGTCGTGCCCGGCGGCGCGCGCGTTCCACAGCCCCAGCGGCGTCACACGGTAGGTGTGGATGTGCTCCGGCGCACGCTCCAGCTCGGCGAACGGGGCGATGGCGCGGCGCGCGGCATCGGCGAGCTCGTGGTCGACCTCCAGGAGGAGGGTTTTGTCGCTCTGGACGATCAGCGGCCCGTTCACACGCGTCCCTTTCCGGCGGGGATGGCGGCGCCCCGGTGGGGGCGGCCAAACCTCCAGTCTGCCGCATGCGCGCGCCGGGTGGGGACGGCCCGGTCGGCCCCTGGGGACCTGCTACGCGGCGATGTGCGGCAGCGGTCCCGACGGATAGGGGGTCTCCACGGGCAGGAGGGCGCGGGCCGCTTCGTCCCGGCCGGCCCGGACCAGGGCGTGGATCTCCCGGGCCAGCGGGGTGACGTCGCGGATGGCGACCGTCCACTCGTCGGCGTAGGCGCGCGACGTGGTGCCGGACAGGCCGAGTTGGAGCGAGCGGTGGGGCAGCGGGTTCAGGTGCAGGTCCCGCTCGGGGTCCCACTGGACCCGGGCGGGGGCCTGGCGGAGCGCGGCCTTCCAGGCGGCCTGGTCGGCGTGGACGCCCGGCACGTAGTGCGAGAGGCAGGCGTGGCGCAGGGCGTGGTCGAAGCCCTCGCGGGTGATCTCGACGGCCAGCACCGTCTCCTGGTCGGCCTTGGTCGCCCAGCCGCAGCGGTACATCATCCACAGGAAGGAGGGCTTGATCCAGGTCATCCGGTCCCGCTTCCAGTCCGCCGGGAAGCGCCCGTCGCGGGCCGCGGGCAGCCCGAGCCGCGGGTTGTAGGCCTGGTAGACGGTGATCGTGTCCTCGGTGTGGGAGGCCCGGATCCGATGCCGGGGCTCGCCGACCGGCTCGTGGCTGCCGGCGTTGTACGCGTCTTCGCTGCCGCGGGCGTCGGCGGTGGTGCGGTGTCGGTGTCGGTGTCGGTGTCGGTCCATGGGGGACAGCGTGCGTGGTCGGCCGCCCCCGGTGCACCTGGATTAGGGGCGCAGCCCTCGGCGGCGGAGCTGTCAGAAGTGGTCCTCGGCGAGCTCCGCGACGCCCGTGATGCGGTGCAGGGGGTAGGTGCGCACCTCGTCCGCGGTGTGGTCGTAGCCGGTGACGAAGCCGCCCTCGACCCGCACCGGGGCGATCACGCGCTGGCTCGCCGCGCCGTCCGCGTTCACGTAGCCGATCCAGACCGCCGTGCCGGTCAGCGCGGCCGCCTGGACGGTGGCGAGGGTCTCCGCCGCGCTGGTGCGCGGGAGTTCGCCCGGGGCACCGGCCCCCGCTCCGGCTCCGGCGGGGGTCCCGGCCGCGGCGGGTGTCGGCTCCTTGCGGACGGCCGTGGCCGCGAGGTCGCCGGCGCGGATCGCCCGGACCGCCGCGCCCAGCAGGGTCGCGTCCGGCACCGGCGGTCCCTCCGGGACCGGGGCGGGGGCGGTGCGCGGTGGGGTGCGGTGCGCGCCCGCCCGGGTCACCAGGACGTCCCCGGTGTGCGACTCGGCGGCCGGGGCGAAGCCCATCGCCCGCAAACCCTCCAGCAGGGCGGCCGGTTCGGCGGTGGCGGCCAGTACGGTCGGCGCCAGCCGGCGCAGGCCCAGGCCGGCCGAGCGCTTGTCGGCCAGGATCTCGCCCAGCATGCTGTCGTCGTCGCAGCGCACGTAGGCGGAGGCCGCGCCGACCCGCAGGTGCCCGTGCCGCCGGGCCACGTCGTCGATCAGGTAGGCCAGTGGCTGCGGTACCGGCGTGATGCTGTGCTCGGCGAGGAAGGCGTGCAGGTCGGATGCGGTCTGTCCGGCGTCCAGGGCCCGGCGTACGGAGCCCGGGGTGAAGCGGTAGACGGTGGCGCCGCCCTTGGACTCGATGTCGGCGAGCACGGCGAGCGTCTGGGCGAGCGGCCGGCGCAGCGGGCCGGGGGCCACGGCGGTCAGGTCGGCCTGGAGCAGGACGTGGTCGACGGGTTCGGGCAGCAGGGGCATCAGGACCGCCGCCGGGTCGCCGCCCTCCAGCAGGGCCCGGCCGGCGCCGGCCAGCGCGCCGCGCCCGGTGACGCCGATCAGCTCCGCCTCCGTGAGGGTGAAACGGGCGAGCCGGGCGCGCAGATCGCTCGTGCCGCGCAGCGGGCGCTCCCACGCGAGGCGTTCGAGGAGGGCCTCGGCGGTGGCGGAGGCGCCTTCGGGCAGGCCGGCGAGGAGCTCGAGGACGCGGCGGCGGACCTCGGGGGCGGCCGAGCGGTCGAGGTCGGGTCCGAGCGCCGACAGCGTGCGGCCCTTGGCGTCCTGTTCACCCACGACTCCGGCCGTCCGGGTGGCCGGCAGCCAGGCGGTGGCGAGCGCGGCCCAGCGGTCGGCGGGCGGCGCCTCGACCCAGTCGTCGTAGGCGGGGGTGGGTGCGTACCGCTCGTCGGCCTCGCCGTCGCTGGCCAGCAGCCCGGCGGCGTAGGCGAGTTCGATCCAGAAGGCGGCGATCGCCTCGGTCGTGTCGAGGGCGGCGGCGGTCCGCTTGAGGTCGCGGACGGCCAGGCCGCCGGCGCGCAGTACGGCGGGGCCGGCCTGGTCCCACGAGGTGAGGAGTTCCTCGACGGTGGCGACCGCGGCCAGGGCCTGGCCGGCGGCGTTGGCGTCCACAAGCTGTGGACGGTGGGTGCGGTCCGGGGTGACGGACGGGGCGTCCGGCTCGATGCGGCGGTGGGCCCGGCCGCCGCGCAGGTGCAGGGCCACCTCGCGGGGCAGGACGACGGTACGGGCGGTCACGGGCAGCAGCAGCCCGCGGTCGCGCAGCCAGCGCACGGGAGGCGTCGGATCAGGGGTGACCTCGCCGTACGGGGGCCCCCACACGAGCCGGCCGAGCACCTGGTGGGCCTCCGGCGGGGCCTGCGCCAGCAGGGCCGACATCCGGTCGGGGTCGGTGAACAGCGCGGTGAGCGCGGCGACCGCCGACACCGGGTCGTGGGTGGCCTGGAGCCCGGCGGTGGCCACGATCTCCTGGAGGCGGGTGGGCGACATCCCGGCGGTGGCCTCGGCGACGGTGGGGCCGAGCCCGGTGGGGGAGGGCCGGCTGGGCGAGGGGGCGAGCAGCTCGCGCGCGGTCCGCACGAGCCGCATGCCCTGGTCCCCGCCCCAGACCACGGCCTGGTCCCGCAAGGTCGCGAGCGCCCTGGGCAAGGCCCGCCGCACGGCCCCGGCCAGGTCGGCCGGGTCGGCCGGTGCTGCTGCACCGGCTGCACCGGCCGCGGCGTCGGCGGGCCGGGGGGCCGGGGCAGCGGGTGGCGGGGGCGCGGGCCGGGTCCTTCACACAGATCCGTGGCCACCAGACCCGGGGCGATATCGTATGGCTGCTTCTGCGTTGAAAAAAAAAACTATGTGTAGTCGCTTGAGCGGTGTCTTAGGACAGATTATATGATG
>NZ_WTFF01000288.1 GCF_019400985.1 Streptomyces bambusae | reverse complement strand
GTATGATTCGATGCACGACAGCACGGCTGCGGCAAGTAGCAATGCGGGGGGGAGCGCGGCGGAGGGGTAGGGGGGGAAAGAGAGCGGGGGGGGGGGGGGGGGGGGGGGGGTCTGGGGGGGGGGCGGGGGCTGCGGGGGGGGGGGGGGCTACGGCGTGGACCTCGGCATCGGGGCGGGCCTCGATATCGGGGGTGAACCCGAGCTGGGCGGCGTTCCGTACGAGGGCGCGGCTGCGGGCGTGGGCGTACCGCACCAGGAAGAGATCACTGCTCTCGTCCTGGAGCAGTAGTCGCTCGGAAAACACGGGCCGCTCCTGCGGAGGCACGGCCAGCATGGCCCACCGGGCAGCCTCCGCCCCGAACCGCCGCACGACGTCCCCTTCACCACGGGGCACGGGGGCAACACGAAGCAGACCGGCATCACCACCGATCCCCTCGATCCCCTGACTCCGCAAGATCCGCCCGACAGCCTCCCGCACGACGAGCTCACGCCCGCCGGGCCCGGCCACCTGGCTGCTGGAAGGGCCGCTGGGAGAGCTACTGGAAGGGCTACTGGGAGAACTGCTGGGCCGATGATCCACACACCACCCGTAGGTGGCCCCCCGGGCAACCACGTCCCGAGCCACATCCGCCCAGGCGTCCCCACTCATCGCGAAGCTGAGGAATCCGGGTCCGGTGACGTCCACGCTCGCGATCCCCGGCAACCCCGCAAGACGCTTCCGCAACAGGCCGGCGACCTCCCGGGCGGGCTTCCCCGCGGGGCCGGCGATCCGCAGCGCGACGCTGCAGGCGTACTCCCCCACTCCCCCGGGCCGGGTCCTCTCGACCACCACGCGCGCGGGCACCTCTACGGCCAGCTCCCCGTCCGCCACGGCGCACCGCACGGCGTCGGCAACGGTGCGGGAGAGGTCGGCGGGGGTCACGGGACCAGCCTAGGGGAGGAGGTCCCCCTGAAGGCGAACCGGTTTCGCCATGTGAACACGGCGCCTGCGCTCGGTGAGCCGCCGCACGACCCGTACCAGCTCAGCGGGCTCGAAGGGCTTGGGAAGGAAGGCGTCCACCCCGGCCGCGATCCCGCTCTCCACCTCGTACTGCGTACAGGCACTGACGATGGCCACCGGCAGGTCCCGCGTCCGCGGATCGGCCCGCAACTGCGCGGCCGTCCCGAACCCGTCGAGCCGAGGCATGACCACATCCAGGGTCACCACGTCGGGGCAGACCCGGTGGACGACGTCCAGGCACTCGGCACCATCGGCCGCGGTCACGACCTCGAAGCCCTCCAGCTCGAGATTGACCTTGATCAGCTGCCGGATGACCTTGTTGTCGTCGACAACAAGCACCCGGCCCGAGGCGCCTGACACAACTCGAGAGTAGGTCGACCGAGGCCCCCGCGTCCGGGTTTTTGCCACTTCCACCCCCTCCGGGCGACCTCCCCCACCCTCCTCCCCAAACCCGTTCCTGATCACCCCTCCGAAGCTGGTAGTGTTCTCTCCGTCGCCGCAGGACGGCGACCCGCCCCCGTAGCTCAGGGGATAGAGCAACGGCCTCCGGAGCCGTGTGCGCAGGTTCGAATCCTGCCGGGGGCACTCCAGCAGAGACAGCGCGATCACGCCGCTGACCAGCTGAAGTGCCACGTATGAAGGCCCGGACTCAGTCCCACTGAGTCCGGGCCTTTGTCGTTGTCACGCACTGGTCCCGTGTGAGGGGCGTGTGAGCCACACACGGGGACTCAGGTGGCTGCTTCCTCCCCGCCCGGCGCCTCCTCAGCCGGGTCGGTCCAGCCCATCGCCTTCGCGATCTTCGCGTTGTTCAGTTCCTCGTGGCCGTCAATGCACCCCTCGTACCGCCGGTGGATGACCTCCGGGGAGTTGCCCGCGCGGCGGGCGACCTCTGCCACCGGCACCCCGGCGTTCAACCAGTTGGTGATGCAGGTGTGCCGCAGGTCGTACGGCCGGCGCGCGAGCGGTGAGGCTGCCCGGTCCGGAGGAAGCGCAAAAGGCCGCGCTTCCTGCCAGACCCTCCAATAGCTGGATGTTCCGAGCACTGCCCCACGCTCGTTGGCGAAGAGCCTTCCGTCCTTGGCCGTGCCGAACTCCTTGATGTGATCGCGGAGCATCGCCACCAGGAGCGGCGGTATGGGCACCGGACGGTCGGCCTTGACCTCGCGCGACTTGAGCCCCCGCCTGTCGTGGCGCTTCCCGGAGTCGGTCCACTTCTTGCCGGACACCGGCCGCGTCTCTCGGAGCGTGAGAGTGCCCCACCCCTGCTCCGGCAGGTAGCAGTCCTCCTGCCTCAGCCCGACCGCCTCCGCCGGCCGCATCGCCGCGTACAGCTGGCAGCCGAAGAACGCGACCAGCCTCCGCCCTCGGTTTCGGTGGATGGATCCGACGTAGGAGACGGCGGTGAGGAGCTGCGCGCCCTGGGCGGCGTTGACCAGGACCCTGGGGTCCACCACATCGTCGCTCCTGGAGACGGACCGCTTCACGCTGGCGAGAGGGTTCACGTCCAGGTAGCCCGACTCGATCGCGTACTCCATGGCCGTGTTGAAACCGCGCCGACGCCGCTTGTAGGTCTCCCCCGCCGCCGGGGTGTCGTCCAGCTTGAAGGCGAGCCGGTACTGGACGTCCCGCAGCACCTTCGGGTCTGTGAGGTCCGAGAGGGGCCGTGAGCGGCGAGCGAGCCACGTACAGGGCGCCACCAGCTCGGGCGGGGGCTCCTCGCCCTGGTGGGCCGGGACGACCGCCCAGCGCACAGCCAGCCGCACCTCCTCCGGCGTCGGGGCCTTGGCTCCGTCCCCCATCATGGCGATGGCCACCGTGGCGAGGCTGTCAGCCAGCCCCTCACGGGTCTTCGCCGCGGCCGTCCGCCACCGGACCGCCATGTACTCGCGGCTGAAGTCCCACCAGGTGGGGTCCGGCCTGGCGTTGTCCTTCGCAGCAGCCGCACGGAGTTCGGACTCCGGCAGGCCCGATTCCACGTCGAACGGCTGGCCCTTGGTCATCGCGGCCCACAATTCCGCGCGGCGGCTCTCAGCAAGCGCCACCGTGGCGAAGGTGGCGTGCCGCACCCTTCCGGCAACGACCCAGCGCAGTTGGTACGGGGCTGATTTGCTGAAAATCTTAGTGATCTTCCATATACGAACATCCGTTGTCAGGGTGAGATCGGCCGGCGGGGCCGGGTCCCCACCATCGCGGGGACCCGGCACCTGCTTGGTCTTGCGGTTGTTCACGCGGCTTCCTCCAGGGTTGCGATCCAGCGCTCCAATTCCGATCGCCGGATTCGCACCGCGCCGTTCGGGAGCTTGATGGCCTTGGGGCCCTTCCTGCACTGTCGCCAGCGGTAGAACGTGGCGCGCGGCACGCCAATCTCTTCGATTACCTGGGGGATGGTCAGCATTTCGTCGCGGGGCTTGGCCACGGCGAGGCTCCTTCGCGAAGCAGAGAGCTGTGGGCGAGAAACACCGGAGTCACTGACAGAACTGACAGAACCTGCCCCACACACCCACTGACCTGCAATTTCGGCGATTTCGAGGGCCGTGACAGAACCCTTGAAAACTCTGACAGAACCTCCGGTCCCGGTTTCCGTCGAAACCAGAGGGTGAGTTCTGTCGGAGTTGCCGGAGGTTTTGTCACGGCGCTCACGAACAGCGTTTACGCAGGTCAGCGGGGCGAGGCTGGGGTTCTGTCAGTTGTGTCGGTCCGGCTGGGGTTGTGTCACTCGCTTCGGGCGAGGCGGGGGTGCGCGTCGTACTTCGGGGAGGGCGGCCGGCCGCCGCGTCCGGTGCGCGGGGGCGGGGGCTGCTGTCGCAGCCAGCCGTGTTCCTCCAGCAGGGCCAAGGCCGGGTCGAGGTCGGCCATGGCGGGGAATTCCCCGCGGGAGAGCTGCCGGAACAGTTCCCGCTTGGTGAAGCCGGTCAGCCGGGCGTCCCGGATGTGGGCGAGGACCTGGTGGGCGGCTTCCTGGGCGGGGTCTGCGCCCATGACGTCGAATACGTGCTGGGCATGCGCCGTGAAGTAGTCCCCGAGGCGGGCCGCGTCGGCGAGCGTGGCGGCCTCGATGGGGCGCGTCCATCCGTTGTCGGTGTGGGTGGCGAGGTGGAGCAGCCCGGCGATCCGGGCGACCGCTCCGTCTCGCTTGCTGGCCCACTTCACGATGGCGGCGAGCGAGCCGCCCTTGCCGATCCGGGACTCGGTGACCTTCTGGTACGCCAGCATGACCGCGTCGGCCTCGGGCGAGAGGGTGAGCACTGCCGGGTCGGTCCAGCCGTTCATCGCCATGGCCAGGCCCCCGAGGTGGCGGGCGTACGCCTCGGCCACGTCGTCCGGGATGAGGTCCGGCGTGAGGTTCCGCCGGCCGACCAGCGATTCGGGCTGGGCGTACAGAAACCGGGCGAGCAGTCCGCGGCCGTCGGCGCCCTTGATCTGACCGATGGACTCCAGCACTTCGGGCTGTACGGCCAGCCCCATCGTCACCGCGGGGTGTTCGATGTGCTGGGCCTCGCGGCCCTGCCGGTTGACCCGCACCATGTCCCCGGCGTGGCCCTTGAGGAAGATCTCCATGTTGGGCGCGCCGCTGTAGCGGCCGGCGATGATGTCGAAAATGCCGCCCTCCGGGGAGAGGACGGAGATCCGGCCCTCCTGTTCGGTGAGGAGCGTCGCCAGGTTCTCCGGGGTCACGTCGTCCGCCACAAGCTGCGGCTTGCACGGAACCTTGATCTCCTCGGCGGCCTGGGCGAGGGCGACGGCCTCGGCGGTGAGCTGGTCCCGCATCCCCGCCTCGGCGTTCGCGGCCTTGGCCGCCGCTTTGTCGGCGGCGGCCTTGGCGAGGCGGGCGGTGGTCTCGGCCTCGGCGCGGGCCGGTCCCGAGAGTTCCACGAGTGCCTTCTCCACGGCCATGAGCGGTTCGGTCATGAGGGCGAACACGGCGCTCTTCCGGTTGCCCGGGTCCAGAGCGACGGCGGTGTAGAGGTTGACCGGCTCGCGCCACCGGCCGCGCACGCAGACGGTGGCCCGTCCGCCGGCCGCCGTGGCGATGACCGCGAGGGCCAGGCATCCGGCTAGGTCGGCGGGTGTCTGGGTCTCCTCCGCGACGGCGGACACCATATCGGCCAGCCAGGGAGGAAGGGCGTTCACCGGGAAGATGGGGAGATCCCTGCGGGCGGTGAGCGGCACCGGCTCGTCCCAGACCGGTCCGGTCACCTCCTCGGCGGCGAGTGCGTCGAACCCGGCCCAGAGGTCGGCGTCGGTGGGCTGCGCGGTCATGCGGCGGTCCTGCCTTCCTGCGGGTCCGAACGACGGGCTGAAAGGACGGCCTGACGGCCGACGACCTTCGGCGCGCTACTGCCGCCATGGGCTGCGGTGGATGCGGCGAGGCCCGGGTTGTCCGCGGGGGTCATGCCGCGTCCCCGGCGGCGTTGCGGCTGCTGCGGCGGATGCCATCGCGGATGCTGGCTGCGACGCGGGACGGCGCCAACCCTTTGGCGAGGGCGACCTCCGTGAGCGTGTTCGTGACTTCCTGCTCGGTGAGGGTTCCGGCCGCGATGAGCCTGCCGAGGGCGTACGCCGCGTTGTAGAGCGTGGTGTTTTGGGCGCCGGTGACAGCGGCTTGCAGCTTGGCGACCTCCCCGTTCAGGGCTGCGGTCGCGTAGCGGTCGGCCCGGCCGATCCGGGACCGGATGACGGCCGCGCTGAGGGGGGCGGGTGCCGGCGGCGGGGTGAGCAGGTCACCAAGCCACGTGGGGAGGGGGGCCGGGGGCGCGTCGTGAATGATCTCGTACGGCGCTCCGCCGACGATGCTGCCGGCCGCGACCACGTACCCGCCCCAGGCTCGCGTGTCGACCTTCCACCCCAGCCGCCCCGCGCTCCCACGTAGCGCTGTTCCCGGCGGCGCGGTGAAGTACAGGTGCTGTCCGCCGCGGCGGGTCCGCACGGTGAACGTCTCGGTCGGCAGCCGCTCGCCGACGCCCTCGCACACGGCGGCGAACACGTCGAGTCCGTCGTTCATGCCGTCCCATTCGGGCGGCGGGGTGTCGGTGGCGTCCTTGGGAATGTCGAGGTCCACGACCAGGAGTCCGGCGGGACCCGTGGCGATGCCGACGTTGTACGGGCCTGTCTGCCAGCACTGATTGATCTGTCCCGGCTCCCGGGTGGCGCGCTGTTCCGGGGTGCGGTGTCCGTCCGCGCATCGGCCGGTACGGGGGCAGTTCCGTTCGGGGTGGCCCGCGGGCCGCTTGTCACCGGGGCGGAGGGGAAAGACGGGCCAGCCGCGCTCAGCAGCGGCGAGCGCTGCGCTCAGCAGCGCGGGGGCATGGGTTGGTGTCATGCTGGGGGTCTCCTGTTTCTGTCGAAGGGACGGAGAACCGGGGCGGTCGCGGTCTTTGGCGAGAGGCGACCGCCCCGGGCACAGCTACTGCTTGCCGATCCAGAGGGCGTACTCCTGGCGGACGTAGCCGCGGGGCTCACGGATGCTGTCCGGGTGGTCGGGGGCGTACGGGCCATCCGCGTGGTCGCTCGGGCCGAGCCCGGCGGCGTCGTCCAGCTCCATCAGTCGGCGGGCCGCTTCGACCGCCAGAGTGGCCGCGTCCCCGGGGACGCGGTGGCGCTCGTCATCGAGGGCGATGCGGTCCAGCAGTGCGGCCTTGCGAAGCCAGAACTCCCGGACCTGGATGCCGTGCAGGCAGTCCCGGGCCCCGCGGGCGGTCCAGCCGATCTCGCTGATGATGCTCGGGGCCTTGGCGTAGGCGGTCTCGGGCGCCGGCCGGTGGCTCGGGTGCTGCTCGGCGGTGACGTACAGGCGGACGCGCTGCCCGTCGCGGGTGGGGTGTCGGCGGACCTGGCCGGTGGTGAACGTCTCGGACAGGGCCTTGGTGATGTCGGGGGCTTCGGTCGGGGTGCAGATGACGCGGATCTCGAACATGGCTGCCTCTCGGGTCAGGGTCAGAACGGCGGGCTGTCGCAGTGAGTGCAGCTCAGGTCGGAGCACCAGGGGTCATGCCACGTACCGCGCGGGCGGCGGCGGGCCCAGCACGGGGCCTTGGGCAGCCACAGGTGGGCCAGCGGCAGGAAGGGGGCGCAGTGGCAGTCGTCGTAGTCCGGCTCTTCGCCGTTCGCGCTGCCGTGCGCGACCTCGCCGAGCCCGCCGCAGTCCGTGCAGTGGGGGTCGGGGAGGCGGTGCAGGCCGAGCATCGGGCGGGGCCCGATCGGGCGCTTGCCGATGGGGTGGGCGTACCAGGAGCGGTGGTAGACGAGCTCCAGCCTGCGGCGTGCCAGGATGCGACGGATCACTGGGCTCCCTCGGTCGCGTCGGCCAGCTCATCGAACTTCAGGAGGAGTTCGCCGAGCTGGCGCCAGGCGAGGACCCGGGAGTAGGAGCGGGGCCATTCGTCGCAGTCGAGTTCCACGACCACGGTGTCGTCGGGGCCGATGTCCATGCCGGTTCTCCTCAGCTGTGGAAGTGGTTGCGCTTGAAGACTGCGCGGCGGATGTTGACCACCGTTCCGCCGTCGCGGCCGTTGCTAGTGCCGAGGACCTGGGTGGCGATCCAGCCGCCGAAGATGACCGCGGCGAGGATGATGAGCTGCTGAATCAGCGCGGCGACGGCAGCGATGAAGGTGGTCAGGAGCATCAGGCCGCCGCATGCGGCGGCGAAGCCGATGCCACCGAGAGCGATGTTGACGGCGAGCGGGTTGATGGCCGACCGCTCCCGGATGGGCTCGGAGGCCTTGGCGGGGGCGAGGGCGTAGCCGGTGATGAGGCGGCCGTCGGGGAGCTGGATCGTCTGGACGTCCGGCAGTACCTGCGGCTGGTGGACGGGGGTGAGGGGCCCCGGGGAGGGGGGCGGGATGGGATGCCAGGTGATCGGTTCGGGGTGGTGGGCGACGGGTTCGTGCGGCATGTGCATGCCTCCTGGGTGTGGGTCGGGCCCGCGCCGTGGTGGGTGGCGCGGGCCCGATGGGTGAGGTGTCAGGCGGGACTGTCAGGGGTGTCAGGCGGTGGTGTCAGGGGTGTCTGACAGCGGGTTTGCCTAGGGGTTTGGGTGTCAGGCCGGTCTGACGGTGTCAGGTGTCAGGCGGCTGTCAGGGCGGGGACGATGCGCCACCGTCCGGTGGCGTTCGTCGCCTCCAGGCGGCCCGCGAGGGCGGCTTCCTTGAGCCGCTCGGAGACCCACGGGCGGGAGAGCCGGTTTCGGTCGCACCAGTCCATGAAGTCCTTCGGCCCCACGATCATCTGCCCGGCCGCCTCGAAGTCCGCGAGCGCATCGGCGAACAGTCGCCGGGCCTCCTCCGGCGACGGCTTATGTCCCGACCCCTGCCCGAAGATCGGGGCATCATCGCCCTCTTCCGGGCCGGGGAGGTCGGCCTCGGGGTCGATGTGCGCATCCTCCGGGTCCACCAGCAGCCCGCCGTGCTCCATGTCGGGATCCTCCTCGGTGACGGCCCGGAGCGCGGGCGACTGCGGGGCGGTGGTGGGTGCCGGGCGGCCGGCGTAGAGGTGTCCGGCGATGGAGGTGAGGGCGCCGGCGGTGATGGGGTCGGCGGGGGCGCCGTTGTGCTGGGCCCAGGCAGCGAGCTGCTCCATGACCTGCACCGCCCGGCGGGTGAAGCGGCGCGTCCGCGCCGGGGACGCGTACCGGTCCTCCGCGATCCCGGGGGAGACGACGTAGCAGTAGCCGGGGCGCCGGTTGCCCCACGCGCCCGGGTGGGCGCCCGCGGCCAGCACCTCGTCGGGCAGACAGAATCCCTCGTCGCGCGGGTCGCAGCCGAGGGCGATGACGGAGGGGAGGGAGGCGCGGGTGCTGGTGGACATCTGGTCGTAGGAGGGCCGCTGAAGCGAGACGATCAACGCCATGCCGGCGGAGCGGGCCTCCTGGGCGATCCCGGTGAACGCGTCGTCGCCCAGGACGCGCAGGGTGTTGGCGGCCTCCTCGAACCACGAGACCATGAACGGCATGCCCGGGCAGCCGCAGGCCTGCTCGTCCGGCCGGCAGGTGTGCTCCTGGCTGGTCTGCTGCTGGGCAGCGGCGGGGACCCATTGGCGGTAGCCGTGCGCGCCGAGCCAGCGCGTGCGGGCGGGGATGGCGGCCTGGACGGCCTCCACCATGACTTCGGTGTCGGTGCCGCCTTCGACGGCCCAGTCCATGCCGGGCCGCAGCGGTGCGAAGTCCTGGAAGGCTTTCGGGTCGGAGAACGCGACGATGACGTCCTTGCGGGAGAGGATCTCCGTCAGTACGTTCAGCGCGGTGTCGCCCTTGCCGGAGCCGGTGCCGCCGGCGATGAGGACGTGGGTGGAGTTGCGGCCGGCGT
>NZ_WTFF01000287.1 GCF_019400985.1 Streptomyces bambusae | reverse complement strand
GGTACGGCCTCGGGCGCGGCCGACGGGGCCGCCTGCGCGGGCGCCGGTACCCCCGGTCCGCGCCCCAGGCGGCGCCGGGAGGCGGGGCGGGCGGGGTCGTCGGTCGGCGGCATCAGGATCCAGGGTGGTGCGGGGGCGGGCCACGGGCGCAGGCTTCAGGCCCGTACGAACCCGCAGGCTACCGCTCAGCGGCCCCGCAGGCGCCGGACGAGGATCGAGGCGTCGCCGCGCGATTCGAGGTCGGCGAGGACGACGGCCACCGCCTCGCGGACGATCCGGCCGCGGTCCACCGCCAGCCCGTGCTCGCCGCGCAGCACCAGGCGCGCGTGCTCCAGGTCCATCAGCTCCTCGGCGGAGACGTAGACCGTGATCTTCTCGTCGTGGCGCTCGCGCCCGCTGGGGCGCCGGTTCGCGCCCCGCCCCTTGCGCCGCGGTGCTGCGGCGCCGGCACGGGGCGCAGGCGACGGCACACGACGAGCTGGTCCGGACGCGTATCGCCCTCACCGGCGGCGCGACGGGCGGACCGCACGGGCCGGCCGGGTCCGACGGGCCGGCCGTGCTGCGCCGCGAAGCCGCCCTGCTGGAGCTGGTGGATGCCGCGCTGGTGCTGTCGACCGCGGTCGGGCTGAGCGTACGGGGGCGCGCGGGCGCACCTCCTGCGCCCTCGGGCCGGTTCTGGTACGCGCGGATGCGGGCGCCACACCTGTGGTGGCGGCGGCTGGTCGGGCATGCGGGCAGGCGGTCGGTCTTCTTCCAGAACGCGGTACGCATCAGCCTGGCGCTGGCGGCCGCCCGCGTGGTCGCGGGCCTGGACACCCTGCCGCACGGCTTCTGGGCGATGCTCGCGACGCTGACCCTGACGCGTACGACCGTGGGCGCGACGCGGGCGGACGTCCGCCAGGCCCTGGTCGGGACCCTGATCGGTGCCGTGGTGACCGCCGCCCTGCTCGCCGGCGTGGGAACGCACATCGCGGTGTACGCGGCCGCGCTGCCGGCCCTGATGCTGGTGGCGTTCACGGTCGGGCCGGTGAAGGGAGTCGGCTGGGCGCAGGCGCTGTTCACGCTGCTGATCGCGCTCGTGTTCGCACAGCTGGCGCCGGTCACCTGGCAGCTGGCGGAGTTCCGGCTGCTCGACGTGCTCATCGGGAGTGCGATCGGTGCCGTCTTCGCGCTGCTGGCCTGGCCGCAGGGGGCGCAGGAGGAGGTGGGGCGGTCGGCCGCCGAGCTGCTGCGGTGCGCGGCCGCGGTGGTCGTGATCGCGACGGCGGAGGTCGTGGCCGGGGCGGTCCGGCAGGTGCGGGAGCCGCCTGGGCTGGGGCCGCTGCGGCACATGGTGGTGCTGGCGGAGTCGGCGTTCGCGCAGTACCAGAGCGAACCGAGGCACTGGCGCGGGGCGGCGCCGGACGGGCGGACGGGCGGGCCGCGGGCGCCCGACTGGCAGGCGTCGCTGCTGGTCGGCCACCACGCGCTGTGGGGTGCGGACCGGCTGTTGGCGTCGGCGGACGCGTCGGCCAGCGCGCCTGTGGGCGGTGCGGTCGGGAGTCCGGCGGGCGGTCCGGTGGCTCCGGTCCGCGAACCGCCGCTGGGGCCGGAGGCCGCCGAATCGCTGACCCGGCTCGCGGACCGGGTGTCGGGGCGGATGCTGCTGCTGTCGGCCGTGCTGGACCCGGTCGGGGACGCGGACCAGGCGCTGCTGCCGTCCGGACGGCCGGACACGGTGGCGAAGGCCCCGGCCGACGCGCCCCGGCGGTACTACGCGCTCGTGGCCTGGCTGGAGGACCTGCTGGCGGACCTGGACCGGATCACGGGCACCGGCACGGGCACGGGCACCGCCACCGATGCCGACGCCGGCGCGGATGCGAAGCCGCGGGGTGCGGGCATCGGGACCGACCGCACCGGAGAGCGGTGACCGCAGCCCGCTCGCCGGGCCGGCCGTGACCACCCGAGCCTCGCCCGTCCCCCGACCCGCGACCGGCGACCGGCGACCGGCGAATTGACCTTGCCCTGTTGACCCTCCCCTAACGTCAGGCTCGAGGCTGTCGACGAACGAAAGGGCAGGTCCATGAGCTACTCCGTAGGTCAGGTCTCGGCATTCGCCGGGGTGACCGTGCGTACGCTGCACCACTACGACAGGACGGGGCTCCTCTCCCCCAGCGGCCGCAGCCACGCCGGCTACCGCCGCTACGGTGATGCCGACCTGGCCCGGCTCCAGCAGATCCTCTTCTACCGCGAACTCGGCTTTCCCCTCGACGAGATCGCCACGATCCTGGCGGACCCGCAGGCGAACGCCCTGGAGCACCTGCGGGCCCGGCAGCGGCAGTTGGGCGAGGAGATCGCCCGGTTGCAGCGGCTGACCGAGGTGGCGGAGCGGGCCATCGAGGTCCAGCTGACCGGGGTGCCGCTGACTCCGGAGGAACGTTTCGACGTCTTCGGCGAGGTCGCCTTCGACCTGAGCTACGCCACCGAGGCCCAGGAGAAGTGGCAGCACTCGGACGCGCACCGGGAGGCGATGGCGCGGGCCTCCGCCCACACCAAGGAGGACTGGAAGCGGCTCATGGGCGAGGCCGCCGCCTGGCGAGGAGACCTGCTGGACGCCTTCGACGACGGTGAACCCGCCGACGGCGAGCGGGCCATGGACCTCGCCGAGGAGCACCGCCTGCACATCACCCGCTGGTTCACTCCCTGTCCGCCCGGGACGCACCGCCGCATCGCCGACGACTACGCCGCCGACCCGCGCGCCTTCGCGCTCGTGGTGCCGCCGTCGCAGCAGCGCCCGGGCCTGGCCGCCTACCTGTGCAAGGCGGTGTACGCCAACGCGTCCCGCCGCACCGGTTCCCGTACCGAATCCGAGGAAGACCGATGAGAATCATGATCGCCACGGCCGGATCGCGCGGTGACGTCGCGCCCTACACCGGCCTGGGCGCCGTACTGCGCAGCGCCGGGTACGACGTCGCGCTGGCCACCACGGACGCCTTCGCGCCCCTCGCCCGCGGTGCCGGGCTGGAGTTCCGCCGGCTGCCCGCCGACACCCGGGGCCGCACCGCGGCGGGGGGCAGACGTGAACTGATGCGCGCCGCGGCCGCGTTCGTCACCGAACTCGGCGAGGGGTTCGCCGACGCGGTGGCCGACGGCACGGACCTGCTCCTGCTGTCGGCCACCACGGCGCCGCTCGGCTGGCACGTCGCCGAGGCCACGGGCGTACCGAGCCTCGGCGTGTACCTCCAGCCCACCGCGCCGACCGGCGACTTCCCCCCGGTCGTCACCGGCTCCCGCTCGCTGGGCCGGCTCGGCAACCGCGCGGCCGGGCGGCTGGCCCTGCGGATGACCGACCGGATCTACGCGCAGGCGGTCCGCCGGCTGCGCCACCGCTTGGACCTGGCCCCGCTGTCCGCCCCACTGATGCGCCGGCGCCAGGAGCGGGCGGACTGGCCGGTCCTGTACGGCTTCAGTACGGCACTGGTGCCGCGCCCTTCCGACTGGTCCGCCGGCCTGGAGGTGGTCGGCGCCTGGGAGCCCCACCACGACGAGGCCGCACGCCTGCCCGCGGAGCTGGAGGACTTCCTGCGGGCAGGGCCCCGCCCGGTCCTCATCGGCTTCGGCAGCATGGCGGCCGGGGAGGGCGAACGCCTGAGCGGGATCGCCGTACGGGCTCTGCGCCGGGCGGGGCTGCGCGGCATCCTCCAGTCCGGCAGCGCCGGGCTCGCGGCCGACGGGGACGACGTCCTCACCGTGGGCGACGTACCGCACGCCCTGCTGTTCCCCCGGCTGGCCGCGGTGGTGCACCACGCGGGGGCGGGCACGTCGGCGGCCGCGCTGCGCGCGGGGGTGCCGTCGGTGACCGTGCCGGTGGCCGCGGACCAGCCCTTCTGGGCCGGGCGGCTCGCCGCGATCGGCGCCGCCACCGCCGCGATCCCGTTCGGGGCCCTGACCGCGGAGCGGCTCGCGGACGCGCTCGGCGAGGTGGTGCGGCAGCGGACGTACGCGGCGGCCGCCGCCACTGCCGCTCGGCACATGGCGACCGAGGACGCGGCGGGCCGGGTCCTCAAGGCCGTCCGGGACCTGACCGGGTGAGACGGAGACTCCGTTCGGGCCGAGTCCGAGGTGGGCGTCGTAGGGCGTCGGGACGGCGTGGTGCGCCGGGACGGCGTGGGGCTCAGAGTGCGTCGATGTCGAAGAAGTCCGGGAGCTCTTCCTCCGGTCCGCCCATCATGCCCGGGAGGGCCTGGTCCACCCAGATGACCTTGCCCGCGCCCGTGTAGCGGGCGCCCCACCGCCGGCTCAGCTGGGCCACGAGGAACAGTCCGCGGCCGCCCTCGTCCGTGGTGGCGGCGTAGCGCAGGTGCGGCGAGGTGCTGCTGCCGTCGGACACCTCGCAGGTGAGGCTGAGGTCCCTGATCACGCGGACGCGGACCGGCGGGGAGCCGTGCCGGATGGCGTTGGTGATGAGCTCGCTCATCACGAGTTCGGTGGTGAAGGACAGGGCCTCCAGCCCCCACTCGGTCAGCTTCTCGCCCACCTCGGCCCGTACGGTGCCCACCGCACTCGGCTCGAAGGGGACCTCCCACTCGGCCACCTGGTCCTCCCCCAGGGCCCGCGTGCGCGCGACGAGCAGTGCCACGTCGTCGCGCGGGCGGGCCGGCAGCAGGGCCTCCAGGATGGCCCGGCAGCTCTCCTCGGGCGAGCGGTCCGGATGGCCGACGGCGTCGCGCAGCAGGGCGATGCCCTCGTCGATGTCGCGGGTGCGGTCCTCGACGACGCCGTCGGTGTACAGCACGAGCTGGCTGCCGGCCGGGAGGTCCACCTCCGCGGTCTCGAACGGCATCCCCAGGCCCAGGGGCGGCCCGGAGGGCAGGTCCATGGTGTCCACGGTGCCGTCGGGGCGGACGATCAGCGGCGGCAGGTGGCCGGCGCGGGCCGCGGTGCACCGCTGGACGACCGGGTCGTAGACGGCGTAGAGGCAGGTGGCGCCGAGCATGCCGCCGCCGGAGTCGGTCTGCGCCGACTGCTCGGCCGCCCCGTCCTCGCTCTCGCCCTCCCCCGAGTGGTCGATGCGCTGGACGAGGTCGTCCAGGCGGGCGAGGAGTTCGTCTGGCGGCAGGTCGAGGGCCGAGAAGTTGTGGACGGCGGTGCGCAGGCGGCCCATGGTGGCGGCGGCGTGCAGTCCGTGGCCGACCACGTCGCCGACGACGAGGGCGACCCGGCTGCCCGGCAGCGGGATGACGTCGAACCAGTCCCCGCCCACCCCCGACTGGGCGGGCAGGTAGAAGTGCGCCACCTCCACGGCGCTCTGCTCGGGCAGGGCGCGGGGCAGCAGGCTGCGCTGGAGGGTGACGGCCAGGGCGTGCTCGCGGGTGAACCGGCGGGCGTTGTCGATGCTGACGGCGGCGCGGGCCGCGAGCTCCTCGGCGACGGACAGGTCCTCCTCGTCGAACGGCTCGGGCTTGCGCGACCGCCAGAAGTTGACCACACCGAGGGTGACCCCGCGGGCCCGCAGCGGCGCGGTGATCAGGGAGTGGATGCCGAAGTCGATGATGGCCCGGGCGCGCTCCGGATCCTGGGCCTGCCAGCCGGGGGCGTCGGCGAGGTCGGGAACGACCTCGGCGCGTCCGCTGTCGAAGCCGCGTGCCTGGGGCGTGGACGGGAGGAAGTCGATCCGCTCGCCACGGGGGTAGAGCGGGTGGTCCGTACGGACGCCGCTGACGCCGGTGCGGCGCATGTCGGACGCGCTGCCGGTGGGCTCGTCGCCCCGCAGGACGGGTTCGGCGAGGTCGACGGTGACGTACTCGGCGAACCTCGGCACGGCGACGTCGGCGAGCTCCTGGGAGGTGCGGACGACGTCGAGGGAGGTGCCGATGCCCATGCCCGCGTCGTAGAGCAGCTTGAGGCGGCGGCGGGCGGCTTCGGCCCGGGTCGTGAGCAGCCGCATCTCGGTGGAGTCGCGGATCGTGACCGCCGTGCCGGGTTTGCCGTGCGGGTCGGTGGGCTGCTGGTTCACCACCAGCAGGCGGTCCCCGGTGAGGTGGACCTCGTCGGTGGCGGCCCGGCCGGAGAGGAGCAGGGCGGCCACGCGGGGGTCGAGGCCGGGCAGCTCCCGGATGTGCCGGCCCTCGGCGTCCGACGGGAGGTCCAGGAGCCGTTTCGCCTCGTCGTTGGCGAGCAGCAGCCGGCCGTCCCCGGCGGTGATCAGGACGCCCTCCCGGACCGCGTGCAGCACCGCGTCGTGGTGTTCGTACATCCGGGTCATCTCGGTGGGTCCGAGGCCGTGGGTCTGGCGGTTGAGCCGGCGGCTGATCAGTGCCGTGCCGGCGGTGGCCAGGGCCAGGGCGGCGGCGGCGGAGCCGAGGATGACGGGCAGCTGGCGGTCGACCACGCCGGTGACGTTCTCGACGGTCAGGCCGGCCGAGACCAGGGCCACCACCCGGCCGTCCTTGTCGGTGACGGGGACGACGGCCTGGATCTCGTTCCCGAGCGGGCCCTGGACGCTCTCGGTGTGCACCTTGCCGGCGAGGGAGGGCTCGATGGTGCCGACGAACCGTTTGCCGATGCGGTCGGGCTGGGGGTGCGTGTAGCGGATCCCGTTGGTGTCCATGACGACGATGAAGTCCACACCGGCGTCGCGGCGCATCTGCTCGGTGAGGGGTTGGAGGATCCGGCTGGGGTCGGGGGACTTGAGCGCTTCCTCCAGGCCGAGCGACTGGGCGAAGGTCTGGGCCACCGCGACGGATCGGCCCCGGGCCTCCCGGTCGACGTCACTGCGGGACTGCAGGACGAGGGCGAACACGGCCGCGGCGGCGAGCAGCATCACGATCGCCACCTGGAGGACGAGTACTTGTCCGGCGACACTGCGTGGCCGCTTGGCGGTCAGCCCCATTCACTCTTTGTAACACCCGCGGGCGCCGTGTGGAGGGCGACTGCGGCGATCGGCCGATGTGGCGGCCTCGGAGTGCCGGATCGGGCGGGCGGCGATGCCGCGGTCCGGGCCTCGGTCCGGACCTCTGTCTGGGCTGCGGTCCGGGCCTCGGGTCTGGACCTCTGTCGTGAGCATCCGCCCGCCGTCCGCCATTCGGCGCCCGCCGTCCTCCCTCGTGGCCGCCGTCCGTACGTATCCCCCGTCGGCCCGTTCCGGTCGCGCGAACGCCCGGGGCGCCTTCTCCTGAGGGCATGGACCGCGACGCATCCCCGGTCGGGGAGGAACCCGAAGGGGGCGGCGCCCGGCGCCGGCTGGTCGCCGCGGCCCTGCTGCGCTCCTTCTCCTCGGTGGTCCTGCTCACGGTGGTCTACTACCTTGTGCCGCTGGAGCACGGCGTCGGCGCCGTGACGGTCATATCGCTCATGAGCGCCCTGGCGCTCTTCGGCTGGATGGTATTCCGGCAGACCGTGGAGATCGCCCGTTCGGACCACCCGGTGCTGCGGGCCGTGGAGGCGCTGTGCACCGCGGTCCCCTTCTTCCTGCTGACCTTCGCCATCACGTACGTCCTCCTCAGCGCGAACGCGCCGCAGTCCTTCTCCGAGCCGCTCAGCCGGACGGACTCCCTGTACTTCACCGTCACGGTGTTCGCGACCGTGGGGTTCGGTGACATCGTCCCCACCACCGAAACCGGCCGTGTGCTGACCACCGTTCAGATGGTCGCTGATCTCGTCGTGGTCGGGGTGGTCGCGAAGGTCTTCTTCAGCGCCGTGAGGATCGGTATGCGCAGGCAGGGCGGGCAACCGTACCGGCTGCCGGACGACGAGCCGCCATGACGGGGAGGCGGGGAGGGGAGGCGGCGCGGGGCGGGGAGGCCGATCGGTGGGGCGGGTCGCGGAGGCTGGTCGCGGAGGCGGGCCGGCTCGCTGCACACGCGCGCCGAATCTGTCCTCCCCCGTGCGGGGGAGACGAATTCCACGCTCGGGGGAGCCGCGACCCGCCTCCGGCGGGGTTGTCTTGAGCCATGACGAAGAACCTGATGAGACGTGTGGTCACGGTGGTCGTGACCGGTGCGCTGGCCCTGGCCGGGCTGGCCGCTCCCGCGCTGGCCGCCCAGCCGCGGGACGGCGACATCCGGGCCCGGATCGAGGCCGTTCCCGGGATGCGCCTGCTCGGCGAACGGCCGGGCGCGGACGGGCAGACCGTCCTCGACCTGTCCTTCCGCCAGCCCACCGACCACCGCCGTCCCGACCGGGGCTCCTTCGAGCAGCGGCTGACGCTGGTGCACAAGTCGGTCGACCGCCCGATGGTGCTGTACTCCAGCGGGTACGACCTGGGGTCGTCACCGCAGCGCCTGGCCGAGCCGGCCGTGGTGCTGGACGCCAATCAGATCACCACCGAGCACCGGTTCTTCGGGACCTCGCGGCCGGAGGGCCAGGACTATTCCACGCTGACCGTCTGGCAGGCGGCCAGTGACCACCACCGCCTGATCACGGCGCTCAAGCGGCTCTACCGTGGCGCGTGGATATCGACCGGGGGCAGCAAGGGCGGGATGACGGCCGTCTACCACCGCCGCTTCTACCCGGACGACGTGGCCGGTACGGTCGCGTACGCGGCTCCCAACAACACGGACGACCGGGACGACAGCGCGTACGACCGCCGTCTCGAGCAGGTCGGTACCGCCGAGTGCCGAGCCGCTGTCGCGGCGGTGCAGCAGCAGGCGTTGATACGTCGCGAGGCGATGACGCAGCGGTACGGCAGGTGGGCGGAGGGACAGCAGGCCACCTTCCGGACCATCGGCAGTGTGGACCGTGCGTTCGAGCTCGCCGTGCTGCGGCTGCCGATGATGTTCTGGATGCACCAGCCCGCCGGGGGTTGTGCGTCGGTGCCTGCGGCCACGGCGACGGACGACGCCCTGTACGCGTGGGTCGCGCAGGTGACCCAGCTTCCCGTCTACGCCGACCGGACGCTGGAGGTCTACGCGCCGTACTTCTACCAGCTGGGCACCCAACTGGGGTACGCGCACCTCGCCGCCCCGCACCTGGAGGGGCTGCTGCGCCACCCGGGGGTCCAGGAGCCCCGCACGTACGTGCCGAGGGACGTCCCCATGCGCTTCGAGCCCGGCGCCATGGCGGACATCGACCGCTGGGTACGCCTGCGCGGCAGCTCGCTCATGTTCGTCAACGGCGAGAACGACGTGGCGGTCGCGGAGCCCTTCCGACTGGGCGCGGGGACCCGTGACTCCTTCGCATGGGAGGTGCCCGAGGGCAACCACCACATATCCATCGGCGGCCTGCGTCCGGCCGATGCCGAACGCGCCACGGCCGCGCTGCGCCGGTGGGCCGACCGGAGCGGAGGCGGCCCCCGCTGAGCCGGGGCGGCGCGCGCCGGGGGCGGGGCAGCGC
>NZ_WTFF01000286.1 GCF_019400985.1 Streptomyces bambusae | reverse complement strand
GACCGGGAGCGTGGAAAGAACGCGGGCCCCCCCACCCCCCCGCCCGCCCCCCCCCCGCGCGGCGGCGCCCCCCCCGCCCCCCCGCCCCCCCCCCCCCCCGCCCCCGCCGCGCCCACCACACCCGCCGTCCCGCCCGAGCAGGTCCGTGATGCCTTCGCCGGCCTCCAGGCGACGCTCAAAGACGCGTGCACCCCCGGCAACTGCGCCTACTTCCTCGGCCGCGTCCACGACGAGCTCCACCGCCTGGACCGGGCCATGAAGGCGGACCCGAAGGGTCCCGGCCACTTCCCCGAGCCGATCGACCTGGTCAAGAAGCTCGACGCGCAACTCGGCGGCGACCGGTCCTTCGAGAACCTGAAGAAGCACCAGGCGCTGCTCATCGGCACCCGCGACAAGATCAACACCTGGATGCAGGCCCACCCCGACGACTACCGCTGACCACCCACGGTGACCTGATCGCCACAGTGCCTGCCCCCGGTTCCCGGTTCCGTCGCTGATCAGGGGCGCTGACCATACGCGTTTTCGCCCCGGGGTGGGCGGCTGGCACTATGGGGTGTATCTGCCCATCCATCGATCTGCCGGACGGTTTCTCTTGGCTGAGTTCATCTACACCATGCGCAAGGCGCGCAAGGCGCACGGCGACAAGGTGATCCTCGACGACGTCTTCCTGAACTTCCTGCCGGGGGCGAAGATCGGCGTGGTCGGCCCGAACGGCGCCGGTAAGTCCACCGTTCTGAAGATCATGGCGGGCATCGAGCAGCCGTCCAACGGTGACGCCTTCCTCTCGCCCGGCTACTCCGTCGGCATCCTCATGCAGGAGCCCAAGCTCGACGAGTCCAAGACCGTCCTGGAGAACGTCCAGAACGGCGTCGCCGAGATCAAGGGCAAGCTCGACCGGTTCAACGCGATCGCCGAGGAAATGGCGACCAACTACACCGACGAGCTGATGGAGGAGATGGGCAAGCTCCAGGAGGACCTGGACCACGCCAACGCGTGGGACCTCGACGCCCAGCTGGAGCAGGCCATGGACGCGCTGGGCTGCCCGCCCGCCGACTGGCCGGTGACCACCCTCTCCGGTGGTGAGAAGCGCCGCGTGGCCCTCTGCAAGCTGCTGCTGGAGGCTCCCGACCTGCTGCTCCTCGACGAGCCCACCAACCACCTCGACGCCGAGTCGGTGAACTGGCTGGAGCAGCACCTGGCCCAGTACAAGGGCTGCGTCGTGGCCGTCACCCACGACCGGTACTTCCTCGACAACGTCGCCGAGTGGATCCTCGAGCTCGACCGCGGCCGCGCCCACCCCTACGAGGGCAACTACTCCACGTACCTGGAGAAGAAGGCCGAGCGCCTCAAGGTCGAGGGCAAGAAGGACGAGAAGCGCCAGAAGCGCCTCAAGGAAGAGCTGGAGTGGGTCCGCTCCAACGCCAAGGGCCGCCAGGCCAAGTCCAAGGCGCGTCTGGCCCGCTACGAGGAGATGGCCGCCGAGGCCGAGAAGATGCGGAAGCTGGACTTCGAGGAGATCCAGATCCCGCCGGGCCCCCGCCTGGGCTCCATCGTGGTCGAGGTCAACAACCTCTCCAAGGCGTTCGGCGAGAAGGTCCTCATCGACGACCTGTCCTTCACCCTGCCGCGCAACGGCATCGTCGGCATCATCGGCCCGAACGGCGCCGGCAAGACCACGCTGTTCAAGATGATCCAGGGCCTGGAGGCCCCGGACGCCGGCGACATCAAGGTCGGCGAGACCGTCAAGATCTCCTACGTCGACCAGGGCCGCGCCAACATCGACCCGAAGAAGACCCTCTGGGCGGTCGTCTCGGACGAGCTGGACTACATCAACGTCGGCCAGGTCGAGATGCCGTCCCGCGCCTACGTCTCCGCGTTCGGCTTCAAGGGCCCGGACCAGCAGAAGCCGGCCGGCGTGCTCTCCGGCGGTGAGCGCAACCGCCTGAACCTGGCGCTCACCCTCAAGCAGGGCGGCAACCTGCTGCTCCTCGACGAGCCGACCAACGACCTCGACGTCGAGACCCTGTCCTCCCTGGAGAACGCGCTGCTCGACTTCCCCGGCTGCGCCGTGGTCGTCTCCCACGACCGCTGGTTCCTCGACCGGGTCGCCACGCACATCCTGGCGTACGAGGGCGACTCCAAGTGGTTCTGGTTCGAGGGCAACTTCGAGTCGTACGAGAAGAACAAGGTCGAGCGGCTCGGCCCGGACGCCACGCGTCCGCACCGCGCGACCTACAAGAAGCTCACGCGAGGCTGACAGTGGCCCGTCACATCTACCGGTGCCCCCTGCGCTGGTCGGACATGGATGCCTTCGGGCACGTCAACAACGTGGTCTTCCTCCGCTACCTGGAGGAGGCCCGGATCGACTTCATGTTCCGGCTGGCGCCGGGGAACGGCTCGACGTCGTTCCAGGGCGGGTCCGTCGTGGCCCGTCACGAGATCGACTACAAGCGGCCGCTGGTGCACCGGCACGAGCCGGTCGTCATCGAGTCGTGGGTGACCAAGATAGGCGCGGCGTCCCTGACCATCGCCTACGAGGTCAAGGACGCGGAGGGCCCGGGCACGGTGTACGTCCGCGCGTCCACCGTCGTCGTGCCCTTCGACCTGGAGACCCAGCGTCCGCGCCGGATCACCGAGGAGGAGCGCTCCTTCCTCCAGGAGTACGTCGACGACTCCGCCGACGCCGGCACGACGGGCCCGGCCCGGGCAGCATGACCGGGCAGCAGCTGCGCTTCGCCGATTCCGGGGAGGCGGCGGACCTCGCCGCCTTCCTGGGCCGGCTCGTGCACTACGACCGGGCCGCCGCGGTCCGCCTCCAGGCCGGCGGCGGCGCGCTCGGCGTCTTCGGCCGGCCGCCGTCCTTCGAGGTGCTCGCCATCCGTACGGCCCGGCTCGCCGAGCCGGTGCACCTGGACGTCACGGTCTCCGCGGGCGAGCTGCTGGAATCGCTGGACGAGCCCGCCGGCACCGCCGTGGTGCCCGCCCCCGTCACCGGCCCGCCGTGGACCGGGGTGCTGCCGCCGCGCGGCGGCTGGCGCGAGGTGCCGGGCCTGCCCGGCGTCGAGGCGATGCGGGCGGCCGTCGCCGCGGCGGTCCGTGAGTTCCGGGACCGGGACGAGTCCCTGCCCCCGGAGCGGCGCACCCGCGCCGAGCGCGACCGGATCGGCCGCGAGATCTGGTCCCGCACGCTCGGCGCGACCGAGCTTCCGCTGCGCGCCGTGCACGCCGCGCAGTCCCTGGGCTTCCTGCGGCCGATACGGGCCACCGTGCCCGCCCCCGCCGCGGCACCCGGCGCGCCCGCACCGGTGGCGCTGTTCGCCGCCGGGAGCTGGCTGCGGCTGCGCACCCCGTTCGGCTCCGTCGCCACCCGCCGCCCGGGCGGCGTCGACGGGCTCGGCGCACTCCAGGTCCGGCCCGTCTAGCACGGCGGTCCGCCCGCCCCGCACCAGGCGGGGCGGGCGGACCGGGTGTGCCGGGCCGGGCCGGCGGGCTACGGGTTGAAGTTGTACGTGAAGTTCGCGGCGGTCACGGTGAACTCGGACATGAGGATCGTCCGCGAGGACGAGTCCGAGACGTTCGAGCACCACTCGAAGACGCTGTGCGGCACCGTCTCCTGGTACTTGTCCCGCCATTCGGTGCCGTCGCCGGCGTACGCGTAGCAGTACCAGATGGGGTTGACGGCGCGAGGGTCACCGCCGTAGACGACGACGCTCTGACCCGGGGGGATCTTCCACCAGCCCTCCTTGAGCCAGTTGCTGCTGGCGGAGCAGCCCGGCCGGTACTGCTCGACCATCGCCCAGACTTCGCGCTCGTAGTTGTTCTTGAACCTCAGCGCCACGGCGTGCCTCCTACTCCCCGCCCGGCTGCCTGCGGGCAGCCGGGCTTCCGTCGGACCGGGTCAGAGTCTCGGGCGGGCTCGAGTTGTCTCTTCCGCCGGGGGGAGCGCCGGACCGCCCCGCCGCCAGGGCACGGTCCAGGGCCGCTTCGTCCGCTTCGGTCTTCGGATCCACCGCTTCGGTCGTCTCCTCGGACATGGGACCTCCAATCTCCGTGGGTCTGGTCCGGCGGAGAGGTTCCCGGGAGGGGAGGCCGCGTACCGCGGGCTAGGGTCCCGTGCCCCGTACGGGCCCGGCGCGGGCGCTCGTACGAGGGCACTTGTACGGCCGCTTGTACGGGCCTTTGCACAACACGGGCCCCGGCCCGCTACGGGAGCCGGCGGGCGGCGGCGCAGGTCCGGTCAGTCCCCGATGTTGATCATCGAGGCCGCGGCGTACGTCAGGTAGCGCCACAGCTGCGCCTCCAGCTCGGGCGCCAGGCCCAGCTCGTCGACGGCCTCACGCATGTGGCGCAGCCAGGCGTCGTGCGCCGCCTTGTCGACGTGGAAGGGGGCGTGCCGCATCCGCAGCCGGGGGTGGCCCCGGTGCTCGCTGTAGGTGGCCGGACCGCCCCAGTACTGGATCAGGAACAGCGCGAACCGCTCCTCGGCCGGGCCGAGGTCCTCGTCCGGGTACATCGGACGCAGCAGCGGGTCCTCCGCGACACCCTGGTAGAAACGCCGGACCAGACGGCGGAAGGTCTCCTCGCCGCCCACCAGCTCGTAGAACGACTGCTCCTGAAGCGTGTCCTGCGGATTCTCATTCACCTGACCATCGTCTCAGACACCCGGACGGAGGACCCCGGTCCTAGGTCCCTTCCTCGGACCCGTTCCCCGGACCCGTTCACCCGGACCCGCTCGCCTCCCGCCGTCCCGCGCAGCACAGTGGAGCCATGGGCGCACACAAGGCGCACCTGGTGGACCCGGAGGTCGCGCACGCCGCGCAGGTGCGGGAGCTGACCGCCGCCGGGGTGCTCGCCGATCCCGCCTGGCGGGCGGCCTTCGCCGCCGTCCCCCGGCACCTCTTCGTGCCCTTCTTCTACACCGGCCGCGGAGCCGGCCACGAGCGGCTGTGGGCCGAGGACCCCGACCCCGCCCGCCGGGCCCGCTGGCTGCGCGGGGTGTACGAGGACACGCCGCTGGCCACGCGGGTGCGCGACGGCGAGCTGGTCTCCTCCAGCAGCCAGCCCTCGCTCATGGCCAGGATGCTCCAGGCGCTCGACGTCCGGGACGGCGACAACGTGCTGGAGATCGGCGCCGGCACCGGCTACAACGCGGCGCTGCTGTGCCACCGGCTCGGCGACGGGCTGGTCACCACCGTGGACCTGGACGAGGAGATCGCCGAGTCCGCCCGCGCCCACCTCGCGCAGCTCGGCTTCCACCCCGCCGTGGTCGCCGGGGACGGAGCCCGCGGCTGCCCGGCCCGGGCGCCCTACGACCGGATCATCGCCACCTGCACCCTGCCCCGGATCCCGCCGGCCTGGCTGGTGCAGTGCCGCCCCGGCGCCCTGGTCCTGGCCCCGCTGTCGACCGGGCTGATCGCCCTGCGGGTGCGGGACCCGCGCTTCGCCGAGGGCCGGTTCCTGCACACCCCGGCGTACTTCGTCCCGCTGCGCGGGGCCAGTGCCGCGCCGCCCGGGGCCGCGGGCGGGGTCCCGTACGAGCTGCTGGAGAACGACCGCTTCCAGTTCATGCTGGCGCTCACCGCGGGCGCGCTGCACCCGCGCGAGGCGCTGGATCTGTGGCGCAGCGAGGACCGGCCCGGGCGGGAGCGCTTCGGGGTGACGGTCTCCGCCGACGGCCAGTGGTCCTGGCTGGACGATCCCCAGGGGCCCTACGTGTGGCCCCTGGGGGAGGAGGAGCTGCAGCGGTGAGGGCTGCCGGGCGGAGGTGAGGGCTTGCCGGCCCCGTACGCCATCCCGTACGCCGTCAGCTGCGGCCGCGCCGGACGGTGATGGTGGTCCAGGCGCCGACGTGGACCCGGTCGCCGTCGGCGAGGGGCACCGGCACGTAGGGCTGGATCGGATCCTCGCCGCCGTTGACGGTCGTGCCGTTGGTGGAGTTCTGGTCCACCACGGCCCAGCTGCCGTCCGGCTGCTGCACGAGCACCGCGTGCCGGTGCGAGACGCCCGGGTCCTCCGGCGGCACCGACAGGTCGATGTCCGGGACCTCCGCCTTGGAGGCGCGGCTCCGGCCGATGGTGATCTGGCCGCCCGACAGCACCAGGTGCTGCTCGGGGGAGTACGCCGGCAGGTCGAGCCCGGCCGCCTCGGGGCCGCTGCGCTGCATCATCGCCAGGAAGTACTCGCGGTCCGGGCCGATCGTCGCCGTCCACGTGCCGTGCTGGCGCGGCAGGGACGGCGCCGGGGGCGCGACGGGCGCGGAGTGCTGCGCGTACGGCTGCGGCGGGGCAGGCCGCGACGCGTGAGAGGGCTGGGACGGCTGGGACGGCGGCTGGAGCAGCCAGTCGTCCTCGCGCGGGAGCGGCTCGGCGGGCCGGTTGATCTGGGAGGGCCGCGAGCCCTGGTAGCCGAAGGGATCGGCGGCTTCCCCGTAGCCCTCCGGCCCGTAACCCTCCGGACGGCCCTGCGGCGCGGGGGCGGGCGGCGGCGGGGGCGGTGCGTACGGGGAGGCCGCACCGGCGGGCGCGGCCGCCGGACCCGCCGGGAAGTTGTAGCGGCACTCCTCGCAGAACGGCGCCAGGTCCTCGCGGGGCGTCCGACACTGCGGGCAGAGCTCGGTCTGCATGGTCGGCAGGCCGGCCGAGGGAGGGTAGCCGTAACCGTAGGAGGGCGCCGCGGGGGCCTGCTCGGCCGCCGGGGCGCCCGTGGGGGCCATGCGGTGGCCGCAGACCTCGCACCAGTCGTCGGCGACCGATCGGTGACCGTTCGGGCAGGTCGGCATGCCGGCCACTCCCCCTTCTCCCTGCGTCGTGACGTCAGGCTCGCTTCACTCGTACGGTCCGTGTCGAGCGGGTCTCGAGAGTCATCTCGTCCGCGTCGGCAACCTTGGCTTTCAGGCGCACAGTACCCGCCGCGGCGTCCACCACATCCACCACCTTCGCGAGCAATTTGGCGGTGTCCTCGTTTCCCGAGGTCGCGGCCAGTTGCACGGCGCGGCCGAGTTTCGCCGTGGCGCCGCCGAGATCGCCCAGTTTGCGTGCTTCGAGTCCTTGCTGGATCGCCTGGGCCAGCTCCGCCTGGCCGGTGTAGTGCGCCACCTGCGGGTCGATCGCCGTGGAGGCGGCCACGTCGTCGGTCCACACCGCGCGGACCAGGCCCTGGGCCAGTACCGTGGGCGCCCCGCCCGCCGGGTCGGGCAGGACGAGGGAGGCGCGGGCGGCCAGCATCTCCTGGCCGACCGATCCGCCCGCGGGGACCCGTACGCACACGTGGTACTCGCGGGCCTCGTCCCCCCAGGAGCCGGTCGGGTAGTCGCCGGCGCGCGGGCCCGCCTGCGTGCGGCGGCCCGTCAGGTCGCGGACGGACGGCGCGACCTGCTTCACGTACCGGACCTCCGCGCCGACCGGGGTCCACAGGCGCAGGGAGACGCCCGCGACCTCCTTGCCCATGGCGTTCTCCATCATGCGCGTGAAGTCCTCGGTCAGGTGGGCCGGATCGGCGACGATGTCGGCGGTGCCCAGGAGGGCGTTCGCGATGCCGGTCACCTCCTTGACCTCCCAGTCGGTGCCGACGCCGCGGGCGTCGCAGGTGAAGTGCCCGGCGCAGGCGTCGAGGCGGGCGCGCAGCGCGGCCGGCTCCTCGTGCTCGTTGCGGCCGTCGGTCAGCAGGATGCCGTGGCGGACGGCGGCGGGGGAGCGGACCAGCAGGGCGTCGGCGAGGTGCAGCCAGGTGCCGATGGCGGTGCCGCCGCCCGCGGTCAGGTGCCGCAGGGCCTCCTTGGCCTGCTCCCGGGTCGCGGCGCCGGCGACCGCGAGCCGCCCGCCACCGGGGTAGACCTCCTTGGCCACGTGCGTGCCGGCGATCACGGCGAAGGAGGTGCCGTCGCGCAGGGTGTCGACGGCGGCGGCGGTGGCCTCGCGGGCCCCCTGCATCTTGGCGGGCGGGTACTGCATGGAGCCCGAGCAGTCGACCATGACCACGACGGCGGCGGTCCCGCCGGTCCCGCCGGATCCGCCGGGGGCGGCGGCGCGGGTGGTCCCGCCGCCGGTGGAGGTGACCGAGACGATGGCGTGGACGTCCCGGCCGCCCACCGGGAGGAACGCGTTCTGGTACACCTCCACGGTGAAGCGCGGGGCGCTCGGCTTGGCGAAGTTCGCCATCGACTCGACTCCTTAGATGCCTCAGGTGCCTCGGATGCCTCGATGCCTCGGACGGCGCACGTGCCTCGGGTGTCCGCCGCGGGCGTCGGGCGCCTCGCGGGCGTCGTACGCCGCCGGTCCGGACGCGGCGGGTGCCGACGCGGCAGGTGCCGCCGGCGCCGCCGGTCCGGACGCGGTCAGTCCGGACGTGGTCAGTTCGGACGTGGTCAGTTCGGGGAGACGGCGAACGGTACGACGGCCACCGTCACGTTGTCGTGGCCGCCTCCGTCGAGGGCGTGGCCGACCAGCACCCGGGCGCTGTGCAGCGGGCGCAGGGCGGCATCGGCCGGGACGACCCGGGCCATCTCCGCGGCGGACTCGGCGTAGTTCCACAGGCCGTCCGTGCAGACCACGACGACGCCGGGGTGGTCGGGCTTGAACGTCTTGGTGTGCGGCTCCAGTTCGTACGCGTCCGCGCCGAGCCAGCCGGTGATGGCGTGGGCGCGGACGTCGGCGTAGGCCTCGGCCTCGCCCATGAGCCCGGCGGCGACCATCTGGGCGGCCCAGGAGTCGTCCTCGGTGAGCCGGTGGGGGAGGACGGTGCGGTCGTCGGGCACCCAGTAGGCGCGGCTGTCCCCGACCCAGCCGATGGTCAGCAGACCCCCGCTGACCACGGCGCCGACCAGGGTGCACGCGGGGGCGTTCTGGGCGCCGGGCACCTCGGGGGCGAGGGCGTTGACGGCGTCGGCCGCGACCAGGATGGCCTGGTGCATGGCCTCCTGGGGAGGGGTGCCGCGGGGCAGGGCGTCGAGCAGCGACTCGTTGGCCGCGGCGGCCGCGGCGGCGGACGCGTCGTCGGGGCGGCTGGCCGAGGAGACGCCGTCGCAGACGATGGCGACGGTCGCGGCGGAGCCGTCGGGCAGGGCGGTGGCGGACACGGCGAAGGAGTCCTCGTTGCGGTGGTGGCGCAGGCCGCGGTCGCTCACGGCGGCCACACTGCCGAGCTCCTCCTCCATGTGGTCCCGCTCGCGGGGCTGGGCGTGGCCGCAGTGCTCGCAGTAGCCGTCGGTGTCGACGCGGCCGGCCCGGCAGGCCACGCACACCTTGCCGGTGCCGGTGCCGGTGCCGGCTCCCGCACCGGCGTCGGCGTCCGGCCCGGCGTCGGGACCGGCCCCGCCGCCGGGCCGCTC
>NZ_WTFF01000285.1 GCF_019400985.1 Streptomyces bambusae | reverse complement strand
TCGCCCGCGCCTCCACCTCCGCGTACGACAGCACCAGGCCGCCGGACACGAGCGCCGGAGCATCCGGCGTCGCGTCCACCGCCGCCTCGAACAGACCGTGGAACGTCACCGGAGCCAGACCCGGCTCCTCACCGGCCGCCCACTCCTGAAGCACCTGCGCGCGCTCGGCGGCGGTGAGGACCTCCACCGCACCGACCCGCACCTCCGGGTCCGAGGCGACCGCGTCCAGCACGGCCACCAGACGGCCCGCCAGCTCCTGCGCCGACACCCGGTCGAACAGGTCGACCGCGTACTCGACACTGCCCTCCAGACCCGACTCCGTCTCGGCCAAGGTGAAGGACAGGTCGAACTTGGCGGTGTCCAGCCGGACCGGCTGGCGGCTCACCTCGACGCCGGGCAGGGCCAGCTGGTCGGAGGGGATGTTCTGGAGCTGGAAGGAGATCTGGAAGAGGGGGTGGCGGGCCATGGACCGCTCGGGGTTCAGGACCTCCACCAGGCGCTCGAAGGGCACGTCCTGGTTCGCGTACGCCGCCAGGTCCGTCTCGCGGACCCGCTCCAGCAGCTCCCGGAAGGTGGGCTCGCCGGACAGGTCGGTCCGCAGGACCAGGGTGTTGATGAAGAAGCCCACGAGCTCGTCGAGGGACTCGTCGGTGCGGCCCGCGACCGGCGAGCCGAGCGGGATGTCGGTGCCGGCGCCCAGGCGGTGCAGCAGTGTCGCCAGGGCCGCCTGGACCACCATGAACAGGCTGGTGCCGGTGGTCCGGGCCAGCTCCTCCAGGCGGGTGCGGAGCTCGGCGGGCACGGTGAAGCCGATGGTGTCGCCGCGGTAGCTCAGCTGGGCCGGGCGCGGGCGGTCCGTGGGGAGCGCCAGCTCCTCCGGGAGGCCGGCGAGGGCGGTGCGCCAGTGGTCGACCTGGCGGGCGAGCTCGCTGCCCCGGTCGTCCTCGTCGCCGAGGACCTCGCGCTGCCACAGCGTGTAGTCCGCGTACTGCACCGGCAGCGGGGTGAACTGCGGGGCGGCGCCGTCCAGTCGGGCGGCGTAGGCGCGGCCCAGGTCACGGGCGAGCGGGGCGAGGGACCAGCCGTCGCCGGCGATGTGGTGGACGACGACGAGGAGCGCGTGGTCGTCGTCGGAGAGGGTGAGCAGGTGCGCGCGGACGGGGATCTCGCGGGTGACGTCGAAGCCCTCGGCGGCGGCCCGGGCGAGGGTGTCGTCCAGGGTCTCGGCGGTGACTGCCGTGCGGTGCAGCAGCGGACGGGAGGCCGGGTCGGCCGGGTCCAGGATCAGCTGGCGGGGGCGGCCGTCGGTGTCGGGGAAGACGGTGCGCAGGGCCTCGTGGCGCTCGGTCACGTCGGCCAGGGCCGCCTCGAGGGCGGAGGCGTCGACGCGGCCGCGCAGGCGCAGCGACAGGCCGAGGTTGTAGGTGCCGCTGGGACCGTCGAAGTGACCCAGGAACCAGAGGCGGCGCTGGGCGTGGGAGAGGGGGATCTCCCCTGGTCGGTCCTGGGGCCGCAGGGCCTGGCGGGCGTCGGCGGCGTCGTCCAGGGTGGTGGCGAGGGCGGCGACGGTGGGGGTTTCGAAGAGGGCGCGGACGGTGAGTTCGGCGCCGGCTTCGGTACGGATGCGGCTGATGAGGCGGGTGGCGAGCAGGGAGTGGCCGCCGAGGTCGAAGAAGGAGTCGTCGACGGTGACGCTGTCGAGGTCGAGGACCTCGGCGAAGAGGGCGGCCAGCAGGGTTTCGCGGGGGGTGCGGGGGGCGCGGCCGGTGGACAGGCCGGCGAAGTCGGGGGCGGGCAGGGCGCGCCGGTCGAGCTTGCCGTTGGCGGTGACGGGGAAGGCGTCGAGGACCAGGACGGCGGCGGGGACCATGTAGTCGGGCAGGGTGGCGCCGACGTGGGCGCGCAGTTCGGCGGGGTCGACGCTCGTGGTGGGGCCGGTGGGGACGACGTAGCCGACCAGGCGCTTGTCGCCGGGGCGGTCCTCGCGGACGAGGACGGCGCTCTGGGCCACGCCGGGGTGGGTGAGCAGGGCGGTTTCGATCTCGCCGGGTTCGATGCGGAAGCCGCGGATCTTGACCTGGTCGTCGGCGCGGCCGAGGTAGTCCAGTTCGCCGTCGGTGGTCCAGCGGACGAGGTCGCCGGTGCGGTACATGCGCGAGCCGGGGGCGCCGTGGGGGTCGGCCACGAAGCGTTCGGCGGTCAGGTCGGGCCGGCCCAGGTAGCCGCGGGCCAGGCCGGCGCCGGTGAGGTAGAGCTCGCCGGGGACACCGACCGGGACGGGGTTGAGGGTGGCGTCCAGGACGTAGACGCGGGTGTTGGTGATCGGGCGGCCGATGGTGGGGGCACCGGCGCCCGGGTCGAGGGGGTGGGACATGGTGGCGCAGACGGTCGACTCGGTCGGTCCGTAGGCGTTGACCATGCGCCGTCCGTCGGCCCAGCGGGAGACGAGCTCGGCGGAGCAGGCCTCGCCGGCGGTGACCAGCGTCAGGCCCTGCGGCAGCCGGGCGTCGCCCATCGCCGCGAGCACGACCGGGGGCAGGGTCGCGTGCGTGACGCCCTGCTCGGCCAGCAGCGCGGCCAGCGGCTCCCCGGCCGCCAGCCGCTCGGCGGACGCGAGCACGAGGGCCGAGCCGGTGGCCAGGGTGGTCAGCATCTCCCACATCGAGGCGTCGAAGCTCGGGGAGGAGAACTGCAGCACCCGGTGGCCGGGGCCGCCGCCGAACCAGGCCAGGTGCGCGGCGGCCATGCTGGCCACACCGGTGTGGGTGACGACGACGCCCTTGGGCCGGCCGGTGGAACCGGAGGTGTAGATGACGTACGCCGCGTCCTGCAGCGTGATCTCGGCGTCGGGGGCCGGGTCGGCGGGCAGCTCCACCGTGTCCAGCAGCAGCCGCGGGGTGCCGTCCTGCGGCAGCGCGTCGTGCAGGGCCGTGGTGGTGACCACGAGGGCCGGGCGCGCGTCGTCCAGGATGTAGGCGATGCGCTCGGCCGGGTACGACGGGTCCACCGGCACGTACGCGGCGCCCGCCTTCATCACGGCCAGCAGGCTGACGACGGTGTCGATGCTGCGGCCCAGGGCCACCGCCACGGAGCGGCCGCGGCCGGCGCCGTGCCGGGCGAGCAGGGCCGCCAGGCGGCCGGCGCGGTGCTGGAGCTCGCGGTAGGTGAGGGTGGTGTCCTCCAGGACGACGGCCGGCGCGTCCGGGGTGCGGGCGGCCTGCGCGGCGAAGAGGGCCGGCGTGGTCTCGGCCGGGACGGGGACGGCGGTGTCGTTCCACTCCCGCAGCAGTCGGGTGCGCTCGGCCGCGTCCAGGACGTCGAGGGAGCCCACGCGGGCCGACGGGTCGGCGGTGGCGGCCTCGACCAGGCGCAGGAAGCGCTCGCCGATGGCCTGGGCGGTCTCCTCGTCGAAGAGGTCGCGGGCGAACTCGACGGTGCCGTCGAGGCCGGCGGGCCGGCCGTCGGCGTCGAACCGCTCGCCGAGCCGGAAGGACAGGTCGAACTTGGCGGTGTCGGTCTGAAGGTGACGGACCGTCGCGGTCAGGCCCGGCAGGTCCAGCACGGGGGCCGCGTTGTCGTCCAGGGCGAGGGTGACCTGGGCGAGCGGGTGGCGGGCCAGGGAGCGGACCGGGTTGAGGATCTCCACCAGCCGCTCGAAGGGCACGTCCTGGTTCGCGTAGGCGGTGAGGTCGTACTCGCGGACCCGCTCGACGAGCTCGCGGAAGGTGGGGTCGCCGGAGACGTCGGTGCGCAGCACCAGGGTGTTGACAAAGAAGCCCACCAGGTCGCCGAGGGCCTCGTCGGTGCGGCCCGCGATGACGGTGCCGACGGGGATGTCCTCGCCCGCGCCGAGGCGGTGCAGCAGCGCGGCGAGCGCGGCCTGCGCGACCATGAACACACTGGCCTTGGTGTCCTGGGCGAGGGCGAGCAGCCGCTCGTGGACCTCGGCGTCCAGGCGGAAGGCGATCCGGCCGCCCTGGTGGCCGGCGACCGCCGGGCGGGGGCGGTCGGCGGGCAGGGCCAGCTCCTCGGGCAGGTCCGCGAGGGTGGCCTTCCAGTGGGTGATCTGCCGGGACAGGACGCTGTCGGCGTCGTTCTCGTCGCCGAGCACCTCCTGCTGCCACAGGGTGTAGTCGGCGTACTGGACCGGCAGCGGCTCGAACTGCGGGGCGGCGCCGCGCAGCCGGGCGGCGTAGGCCTGGCTCAGATCGCGGGTGAAGGGGGCCACCGACCAGCCGTCGCCGGCGATGTGGTGCACGACGAGCAGCAGGACGTGCCGCTCGTCGTCGCGGGTGAACAGGTGGGCGCGTACGGGGATCTCGGCGGCGAGGTCGAAGCCGCGGGCGGCGGAGAGGGCGAGCTCCTCCTCCAGGGCGGCGGCGTCGGAGCCTTCCGTGACCAGCAGTTCGGGGCGGGCGTCGGCCGCGTCGAGGACGTGCTGGTACGGGGCACCGTCCACGACGGGGAAGACGGTGCGCAGGCTCTCGTGGCGGCCGGCGACGTCGGCCAGGGCGGCGCGCAGGGCGTCGGCGTCCACGCGGCCGGCCAGTTCGACGGTGAGGCCGTCGTTGTAGGCGGCCTTGCCGCTGCCGTTCTCCATCTGGTTGAGGAACCACAGGCGGTTCTGGGCGGCCGACAGCGGCAGCCGCTCGGGGCGCGGGCGCACGGTCAGGGCCTGGCGGGCGGGGGCGTGGGCGGCCAGGCCGAGGGCCTCGGCGAGGGTGGCGACGGTGGCGTTCTCGAAGACCGTACGCAGGGTGAGTTCGGCGCCCAGCTCCTTGCGGATGCGGCCCACCAGGCGGGTGACCTGGAGGGAGCTGCCGCCGAGCAGGAAGAAGTTGTCGTCGACGGAGACGACCTGCTCGCCGAGCACCTCGGTGAACAGCCGGCACAGGCTCTCCTCCGCGGCGGTGCGCGGGGCGCGGGAGGCGGCGGGGGCCGGTGACTGCGGAGCGGTGGCGGCGGTGGCGGCCGCGGCGCGGGTGGCGGCACGGGCGCGCTCGGGCAGGCCGGAGGTGTCCAGCTCGACGGAGTCGACGGGGGCGCTGAGTTCGGTGCTGCCCAGGCGGTGCAGGAAGTCGAGGAAGGTGAGCTGGTAGGCGCGCAGGTCCTGGTCGGAGTACAGGTCGGGGTTGGCGTCGAAGTCGATCTGGAGCCCGGAGGAGGTGCCGCGGTCGTAGACGATGAAGGAGATGTCGTCGGCGGGCCCGATGGAGAGGTTGTGGGGGCGCGCGGTGTGGCCGGCGAACCGCAGGTCGTAGTCGAACATCATGATGTTGACGTGCGGGCCGACGAGGCGGCGGTCGTCGGCGAGCATGCCGAGGTCGCGGCGCAGGTCCTCGAACTGGTAGCGCTGGTGCTTCATCGCGGCGCGCATCTCGGCCGAGACCTGGTGCAGCAGTTCCTCGACGGTGGTGCCCGGCTCGACGGCGACGCGCAGCGGCAGCACGTTGGAGACCATGCCGGGGACGCTGCGGGCGTTCTTGCCGAGCCGGGTGGAGACCGGCAGGCCCAGGACGACCTCGGGGGCGCCGGTCAGGCGCTGGAGCCACAGGGCCACGGCGGCGATCAGCGCGGGCGGCCAGGTGACGGCGGCGTCGGAGGCCAGGGTGCGCAGCCGCTCGGTCTCGGTGCGGCCGAGGCGCGCGGTGCGGCGGGCCAGGGAGCGGGCCAGGGCCGGCTGCTCGCCGGAGAGGCTGATGGGCTCGGGGCACTCCTTGAGCCGGTCGATCCAGTAGGCGCGGTCGGTGCCGAAGCGCTCGGAGTCCTGGTAGGCGGCCTTCTCGTCGAGGAGCCGGTCGAGCGGGGCGAACGGGGTGGCGGGTACGGGCTCGCCGGCGACGAGCGCGGAGTACACGGCGGCGGTGCGCTGGGCGACCATGTTGACGGTGAAGCCGTCGACCAGCAGGTGGTGGTAGCGGTGCAGCCACAGGTGGCGGTCCTCGGCGACCTTGAAGAGCGCGAAGAGGAACAGCTGGTCGTGCTCGGTGTCCAGGGGGCGGGCGAAGTCCTCGGCCATCCAGGCGCGGGCGGCCGCGACCGGGTTGGTGGTGTCGCTGACGTCGACGACGTGCAGGGACCAGTCGAGGTCGGCCGCGGGCACGATCCGGGCGACGGGGCCGCTGTCGCCCTCGTGGAAGCGCAGGCGCAGGGTCTCGGCCTCGGCCACGACCTGACGGAGGGCCTGCTCGAGGAGCAGCGCGTCCACCGGTCCGTCGATTTCCAGGAATTCACCGGTGTTGAAGATCGTGTTCTGCGGATTCAGCTGCTGCGCGTACCAGACACCCGACTGGGCGGCGGTCAGCGGCAGCAGGACACCCCGAACATCGGACACAGCCACTCACCCTCAATGCGTTGACGGAAATCATGGATCAGAGACCCTGTCTAACAGCGGGGTTTCGGCCGCGACAACGGCGGTTGCAGAAAGCTGCCACGCAGCGGGGAGCCGTCCGGTGCGTGCTAGCGTCGGCGCATGGCAGAGAAGATGGATGCGGAACGCTCGGTCGTCGATCGCTGGATGCCGGAATGGCATTTCCGGGAACGGCACTGGATAGCCGTGGACGCCCCACGCGACGAGGTGCTGACGGCGGCCCGCGAGATGACCTGGCGGGAGGCTCCGGTGGCCCGCTTCCTGTTCCGGTTCACCAAGAGCCGACTGTCGGCCGACAGCCGGGTGCTGGACGACTTCGCCAAGGGCGGGGACACCGTACTGGAGCTGACCGACGACGAGTTGGTGTACGGAGGGATCGGCTCGCAGGCCGGTCCGGTGACCCCGGACCGGCCCCTGCCGGAGGTGTTCACTCAGTACGCGGAGCCGGGCTGCACGAAGGCGGTCTTCACGATGCGGTACGCGGACGGAATCCTGTCCACGGAGACCAGGATTCTGGCCACGGACGAAGCGACCCGGCGCAGTTTCGGAAGGTACTGGAAAGTGATCCGGATTCCAAGCGGAATCGTCCGTCTCTCTTTCCTGTCCGCCGTCAAGCGCCGGGTCGACATGCCCGCGAAGCGATAACGCGACTACTTCTGCACTACTGCTGCGCTACTTCTGCGCGTCCCGTACGAGTTCGATGAACCGGCCTGCCGTCGAGTTGCGGTAGAAGTCCTGCGTGGTGACCTTCGGCAGGCCCTGGTCACGCATTTCCCGGAGCACCCGGATGACCAGCAGGGAATTGCCTCCGAGTTCGAAGAAGTTGTCCTGCGGGGTGACGTCGCAATTCAGCGCGTGCCCCCAGACCTTCAGGATCTGCCCGGCCAGCGGGTCCTGCTCCGGGCCCGCCGTCGTCCCCTGCTCCGGACCGGCCGCCGTGGCGCGGTCGGCGCCGCCCGGGGCCGCGGCGGGGGCGGGCAGCGCGGCCGTGTCCACCTTGCCGTTGATGGTCAGCGGGATGGCGGCCACCTCGGTCACGGAGGCCGGAACCATGTAGGAGGGCAGCACCCCGCGGGCGTGGGCGAGGACGTCGGCGGTGGCCGCAGGTCCGCGCAGGGCCACGTAGGCGTCGATGCGGGCGGTGGCCGCGTCCCCCGGGGTGTCATGGTTCAGCACCGTGGCGGCCCCGGCCACGTCGGGGTGGCTGAGCAGCACGTTGCGGATCTCGTCCAGCTCGATGCGGTGGCCGCGCACCTTGACCTGGCTGTCGAGCCGGCCGAGGTGGTCCAGGCTGCCGTCGGGGCGCAGCCGGCCGCGGTCGCCGCTGCGGTAGATCCGGCCACCGCCGTAGGGGTCGGTGACGAACCGCTCGGCGGTCAGCTCCGGCTGTCCCAGGTAGCGGTCGGCGACGCCGGCGCCGCCGACGCAGATCTCGCCCGCCGCGCCGACCGGCAGCAGCCTGCCGCGCGGGTCGCGTACCGACAGGGTCCAGCCCGGCAGTGCGGGGCCGACCTTGCGGCCGGCGGCCAGGACGTCGGCCGGGGTGACGGTGTGGGCGGTGACGTGCACGGTGGTCTCGGTGATGCCGAACATGTTCACCAGCCGGCACGCGGTGTGCGAGTGCCGGGCGAACCAGGGGGCGAGCATCCGGACGTCGAGCGGCTCGCCGCCGAAGACGACCAGGCGCACGGCGAGCGCGTCGGCGGGGGCCTGCCGGTCGGCCTCGACCACCTGCGCGAAGGCGGACGGCGTCTGGTTGAGGACGGTGACGCCCTCGCGGACCAGCAGCGCGTGGAACAGCTCGGTGTCGCGGGTCGTCCAGTAGTCGACCACGACCAGGCGGCCGCCGGTCAGCAGGCAGCCCCAGATCTCCCAGACGGAGAAGTCGAAGGCGCTGGAGTGGAAGAGGGTCCACACGTCGTCGGCGCCGAGCCGGAAGTCCTCGCGGGTCGCCTCGATCAGGGCGGCGACGTTGCGGTGCGGGACGACGACGCCCTTGGGGCGGCCGGTGGAGCCGGAGGTGTAGATGACGTAGGCCGGTGCCGCGGCGTCCTCGGGGCGCGGGCCCTGGGCGCTCTCCCCGGCCAGGGCGCGCAGCGCGTCCGGGGTGACGACGCGTACGCCGTCCAGCTCGGGGAAGCCCTCGGCGGCGGCGACGACCACGGTGGCGCCGGCGTTCTCCACGGTGTAGCGCAGCCGGTCGGCCGGGTAGCGCAGGTCCATGGGGACGTAGGCGCAGCCTGCCTTGAGGACGCCGAGGAGGGTGACCACCAGGTCGGCGTCGCGTTCCAGGGCGACCCCGACCATGGCGCCCGGGGCGAGGCCCAGGGCGCGCAGGCCGGCGGCGGTGCGCTCGGCGCGGGCGTCGAGTTCGGCGTAGCTGAGGCTGGTCCCCCCGGCGGTCAGGGCGACGGCGTCGGGGCGGGCCCGCACGACGTCGGCGAAGAGGCCGTCGATGGTGCGGGCGGCGGCCTCGGGGCGGCCGGCGGCGGGGGTGACGCCCAGGGCCAGCACCTGCCGGGCCTCCTCGGCGGTGAGCAGCTCGACGCTCTCCAGGGGGCGTTCGGGACCGGCCGCCAGCTGGGCGGCCACGTGGGCGACGTGGGCGGCGAACCGGTCGGCGACGGCCGGGTCGAGGTCGCCCTCGTCGAAGCGCAGGACGCCGTCCGCGGTGCCGTCGGCGTGCCGGGTCAGGTGCAGGACGCCGGGCAGGACGGGGGCCAGGTGCGGCAGGCGGCGCACGCCCGGCCGGGACTCGTCCACGAGCAGGCCGATCCCGGCGAGGTTCAGCAGGCTGCCGTCGTACGCGGCCCAGCGGGCGGTGAAGGCGGCCGCGTCCTGGGTCTCGTCGATGGCCTCGCCCGCGCCGTAGCGGGCCAGCACCAGGGCGGTGGCGGCGGCGAGCACCGCCGGGTCGCCGGGCAGCCCCGGCGGACACTTTTCGAGGGTGGTCTTGACCGCG
>NZ_WTFF01000284.1 GCF_019400985.1 Streptomyces bambusae | reverse complement strand
CCGCCAGGCCGAGCGCGCCGCCGCCCGCGGCGAGCACCGCCGCCCCCAGTACCGCCCGTCGCGCTGCCCCGCCCTGTGTCATGGCTGTCGTCTCCCCAGTCGTCGACTCTTCACGAGATACCGAGATGTCGAGATGTCGAAATGTCAAAATGCCGAGATGCCGAGATGTCGCGGTGCCGAGATGCCGAGATGCCGAGGTCCCGGGAGCTCCGCGGCGTCGGCCCTGACCGGCGCAGCGATGGTAGGCAGCGGCGGGTGGCGGGCGGCCCAGCTGCGGCCGAACATGGCGGAAACGTGCGTCAACACGGCGTAACTCTCCTGTGAACCCGATGTGCGATCAGAGCAGACCCGCGAGTATCGTCCTCATCTGCACTGCCCCCGGGCGGTGCTGTCCCGCTTGTCGACGCCGGAGGGCCCACGTTGTTCCGTACCGCGCTCATCAAAGCCACTGTCGGACCGGTCTTGCGCATGCTGTTCCGCACCCGTGTGGAGGGCATCGAGAACATTCCGGGCACCGGGCCGGTGATCCTCGCGGGCAACCACCTCACCTTCATCGACTCGATGATCATGCCGCTGGCCGTGGACCGCACCGTGCACTTCATCGGCAAGGACGAGTACGTCACGGGCAAGGGCCTCAAGGGCCGGGCGATGGCCTGGTTCTTCACCGGCACCGGCATGATCCCGGTGGACCGGGACGGCGCCAACGGCGGAGTCGCGGCGCTGATGACCGGCCGCCGGGTGCTGGAGGAGGGCAAGATCTTCGGCATCTACCCCGAGGGCACCCGCTCCCCCGACGGCCGCCTGTACCGCGGCCGCACCGGCATCGCCCGGCTGACGCTGATGACCGGCGCGCCGGTGGTCCCGTTCGCGGTGATCGGCACGGACCGGCTCCAGCCGGGCGGCAAGGGCATGCCCCGACCCGGCCGGGTCACCCTCCGCTTCGGCGAGGCGATGGAGTTCTCCCGCTACGAGGGCATGGACCGCGACCGCTACGTGCTGCGCGCGGTGACCGACTCGGTGATGGCCGAGGTCATGCGGCTGTCGGGCCAGGAGTACGTCGACATGTACGCCACGAAGGCCAAGGAAGCGGCGTAGCCGCTCCGGCCGGTCGGGGGCTCGGGTTCCATGGCCCGAGCCTCGCACGCCTACTGCCGTTGCAGCGAACGGCTCACGCCGGCTGCGGTGGTGGTGGCCAGGATCCAGCCGGTGACGATCAAGAGGTAGGACAGCCACTGGTACCAGCCGGACGGGGCGAAGGCGGACTCCTGCCCGAAGCCGATGATCGGTAGGAGCAGGTCGATGGTGTAGAAGAGCGGGTTGAAGTCCGGGGCCTCGCCCGCCTTCAGGGGGCGGGGCGGGGTCAGACCGTACGCGAGGGTGCCCGTCACGAGCAGGGCCAGCAGCCAGGCAGCGGCTCGCAGCGGGCGGAAGCCGTAGCCGACGGTGGCGTCCTGGAGCACGCCCCACGCCCGGGTGTGGCGGGGCTGGGTGCGCCGGTGGCGGCGGAGTTTGGCGAGCTGGACGGTGCGGGCGCCGGTCTCGTCGCCGACGGTGCGGTAGCTGGCGGCCAACTGCTCGTAGGCGTACGGCAGATAGCCGTCCTCCTCGCGTTCCAGCAGCGGCAGCCGCTCCTCGGCGGGCAGGTGCGGATGGAGCAGCCGGTAGGTGAGCCCGTCCATGCGCACCACGGGCGGCCAGACGGACGGCTCGGCCCACAGCAGGTCGAGCTGGCTCCGGCGCAGGTTGACGATGCCGTCGATGGTGGGGCTCTTGCGCAGCCAGAACTCGCCGACGACACAGCTGCTGGCGCGCAGCGCCACCCCGCCGGGGTTGGCCAGCCGGGCCCGTCCCAGGAAGAGCTGGCCGGGGATCCGGGCCCCGGTGAGGTTGACCATGCCCCGGGCGGTCAGCCGGCTGCCGCGTACGTCGGTGCCGACGGACAGGGTCTCGGCGTGCAGGGCGATGCCGCCGGGGTTGATCAGCCGGGCCCGGTCGAGCATGACCTGGCCCCCGACGGTGGCTCCGTTGATGCGGAACTCGCCGTGGACGGTGAGGCCGTCGGCGATGACGTCCGTGGCTATCTCGGCGTGGTTGAGCTGGAGCGGGGGTTCACCGGCCTCGTCGGGGAGGGGGCTGGGGCGGACGACCGCGTCGTTGAGGAAGAGGCCGCCGGACATCCGCGCGCCGGCGAGCCGGAGGGGGCCGTCGACGGTGCAGCCGGAGAGCCGCAGGACCACGTCCACCCGGAGGTTGGCGGCGGTCAGGCCGGGCAGGGTGGAGTCGCCGAGGACCACGGCGCGCAGCTGGGCGCCGTACATCATGGGTTTGCGTTCGAACCAGCACGATCGCAGTCGGATCGGGTGGTCCACGACGGCGTACTTGAGGTCGAGCTTGCCGACGATCTTCGCGCCGTAGAGCTTGAGCCCGGCGACCCGGCCCTCCTGCGGGGGGACGCCGAGGAGCAGGGAGCGCAGGACGTCCGCGCGCACCGTGCGCTCGGGACCCCAGGAGGCGCCGTCGCCGGAGGGCTCGTCGGGGCTCTCGCGGAAGTCGACGCCCTCGCCGCGCGGGAAGGCGTCCCAGACGCGGCGTTCCGCGGGGGTCAGGTCGGTGATCTCCATCGCCGGGATGGTGTCGCGACCGTGATCGACTGTCAACTTCGGTCGCGACACCCCCGGCTGTCACCGCGTCAGTGCTCGGCACCTCCGCCGTGCTTGACGCGTCAGTGCTCGACGCCGTCCTGGAGCCGCTGTCCGCGCAGCAGGAACCAGGCGGCCGCCGCGGTGGCCAGCAGGACGGCCGCGCCGACCCCGCTGGCGAGCCGCAGCCCCTCGACGAACGCGTCCTGGGCGGCTGCGACCATGGTCTGCGCGGTGGCCGGGTCCAGGGCCTGGGAGGCCTCGACGGCTCCGCCGAGCGACTCGTGGGCGGCCTCGGCGACATGGGCCGGGACCCCGGCCGGGGCGGTGAAGTCCCGGTAGGCGCCGGTGACCACGGAGCCGAGCAGGGCGATGCCGAGCGCGGCGCCGAGCTCGTAGGCCGTCTCGGAGACGGCGGAGGCCGAACCGGCCTGCTCCTTGGGCACGCTGGAGAGGATCACGTCGGCGGTGACGGTGAAGGAGAAGCCGGCGCCGAGGCCGACGACCAGCAGGGCGGCACCGAGCAGCGGGTAGCCGGTCTCCCGGTGGACCAGGGCGACCACGCCGAGCGCCAGCCCGATCGCCGCGAGGCCGCCGGTGACGACGGCGCGCACGGAGAACCGGCGGGCGAAGCGGCCGGCCACCAGGCCGGTGGCCACGGCGCCGACGGCGGCGGGCAGTTCGGCCAGGCCTGCCTCGAGGGGAGAGCGGCCCTGGACCAGCTGGAGGAACTGCGAGAGGAAGAAGACCAGCCCGGACAGGCCGAACACGGTGAGCAGGTCGGCGAGGACGGCGCCGGAGAAGCCGCGGTGGCGGAACAGGCGCATGTCGAGCAGCGGCGCGCTCAGGGCGAACTGGCGGCGCACGAATCCGTACAGGCAGCCGGCGCCGAGCGCCGCGGCCACCCAGACCTCCCCGGTGGGGCCGTGCGTGGCGGCTTCCTTGACGGCGTAGACGAGGCCGATGACGCCGACCAGGGAGAGGGCGACGCTGAGCAGGTCCCAGGGGCCGGCGACCGGGTTCCTGGACTCGGGCAGCAGCTTGATGCCGACGAGGACCAGGACGGCCATGACGGGCAGGTTGATGAGGAAGACCGAGCCCCAGTAGAAGTGCTCCAGCAGGAAGCCGCCCACGACCGGGCCGACGGCCGCGCCGGCGGAGGCGGTGGCGCCCCAGATGCCGATGGCGAGGCTGCGCTCCTTCGGGTCGTGGAAGATGTTCCGGATCAGCGCGAGGGTGGACGGCATCAGGGTGGCGCCGGCCACGCCGAGCAGGGCCCGGGCCGCGATCATCATCTCGGGGCTGGTGGCGTAGGCGTTCAGTACGGAGAAGGCGCCGAAGGCGGTGGCACCGGTCAGCAGCAGCTTCTTGCGGCCTGTCCGGTCACCGAGGGAGCCCATGGAGACGAGCAGGCCGGCGATGACGAAGGAGTAGATGTCGCCGATCCACAGCAGCTGACTGCCCGTGGGCTTGAGGTCCTCGCTGAGGGCGGGGGTGGCCAGGCCCAGGACGGTGGCGTCGACGGCGACCAGCAGCACGGCGAGCACCAGCACGGACAGCGCGAGCCAGCGTCCGGAGCTCCCCGCCCCCGTCCCGTTCTCCTGCGTGAGCTGCTTGGTCGCGGTCATTTCTCCACACTCCGTCGGACGCCACCGAGCAGCAGCTCGGTGATCATGTACTGGAAGTCCTTGGCGGCGACCCGGCCGTCCATGACGGCCCAGGCGCAGGTGCCGATGAGGCCGTAGAGGGCCTCGGTGAGCCAGGCGGGGCTCAGGTCGATCCTGAAGTCGCCCTCTTCCTGGCCGCGTTTGAACAGGGCGGACACCCGGGCGTCGAGCCGGGCCCAGCCCTCGTTGATCTGGTCGCCCTCGAACAGCTGGTTCTCGGTGACGAGGAAGGCCAGCAGCTGGGCGTCGCGCTCGGACTCGGCGACCAGTCGACGCAGGGCCTCCACGGCACTGCCCTCGTCGAGCCGGGCGCGGTCGAAGGCCCCTTCGAACTCGCGGATGCCGAGGTCCTCCAGGGCCCGCACCAGTGCGTCCCGCCCGGCGAAGTGCCGGTGCAGGGTCGCCCGGCCGATCCCGGCGGCCCGGGCCACCTCGTCCATGGTGGCGGTCGACTTGCGGGAGAGCAGCGCGGCGGCTGCGCGGAGCACCTGGTCACGATCCATTGCCATGAGACCACCATACCTCAAATGAGACGTCGATGTCTCATTCAATATTGATGTGCCTCACCCGAGGCAGAAAGGAACACTGAGTGTGATGAAGCCACTCCTGCTGATCGACGTGGACGGACCGCTCAACCCCTACGCCGCGAAGCCGCACCGCCGCCCGCCCGGCTACACCACCCACCGGATGCGTCCGACCGGTTTCACCGACCGGCCGCTGCGGGTCTGGCTGAACCCCGGGCACGGCGCCGGGCTGCTCGCCCTCGCCGAGCTCTACGAGCTGGTGTGGGCCACCACCTGGAAGGACGAGGCGAACGACTGGATCGGGCCGCACCTGGGGCTGCCCCGGCTGCCGTACGTCGACTGGCCGGAGATGCACGGGTGGGCGCCGCGCGGCACCTTCTGGAAGACCCAGTACGTCCTGGAGTACGCCGCCGGGCGGCCCTTCGCCTGGATCGACGACGACGTCACGGACCTGGACCGCGCGTACGTCGACCAGCGCCACCCGGCCCACGCGCTGCTGCGGTACGTCGACGAGCGGGTCGGCCTGACCGGCGAGGACTTCGACGCGCTCGCGCGGTGGGCACAGGGCCTCTGAGGTGCACGGACCGGGGACGGGGACGGGCCCCGGGAACGCATGAGGGGCGGCAGCGGCCCCGGGGAGGACGGGCCGCTGCCGCCCCTGCGGGACGGATGGCTGTGGGTGGCGCTACCGCTTGTGCCTGGCCCAGGCGTGCTGGATGACCAGGTCCGCCTTGAGCTCGGTGAGCTGGACGGCGACCGCGCTCGGCGCGGTGCCGCCGCGGCCGCTGCGGGAGGCCAGCGCGCCGGGCACGTCGAGGACGGTGCGGACCTCGGGCGTCAGGTGCTCGGAGATCTTCGCGAACTGCTCGTCCGTCAGCTCGTCCAGCTCGATGCCGTGCGCCTCGCACTCCTTGACGCACTCGCCGGCGACCTCGTGCGCCACGCGGAACGGCACGCCCTGCTTGACCAGCCACTCGGCGATGTCCGTGGCGAGCGAGAAGCCGGCCGGGGCGAGCTCCTCCATCCGCTCCCGGTTGACCGTCAGGGTCGCCATCATGCCGGTGAAGGCGGGCAGCAGGACTTCAAGGGTGTCGCAGGAGTCGAAGACCGGCTCCTTGTCCTCCTGGAGGTCCCGGTTGTAGGCCAGCGGCAGGGCCTTGAGGGTGGCGAGCAGGCCGGTCAGGTTGCCGATCAGGCGGCCGGACTTGCCGCGCGCCAGCTCGGCGATGTCCGGGTTCTTCTTCTGCGGCATGATCGAGGAGCCGGTGGAGAAGGCGTCGTGGAGGGTGACGAAGGAGAACTCCTTCGTGTTCCAGATGATGATCTCCTCGGCGATCCGGGACAGGTTGATCCCGATCATGGCCGTGACGAAGGCGAACTCGGCGACGAAGTCGCGCGAGGCCGTGCCGTCGATGGAGTTGCCGACCGAGCCCCGCTCGAAGCCGAGGTCGGCGGCGACCGCCTCCGGGTCCAGCCCGAGCGAGGAGCCGGCCAGGGCGCCGGAGCCGTACGGGGAGACCGCGGTCCGGGTGTCCCACTGGCGCAGCCGCTCCGCGTCCCGGGACAGGGACTGCACGTGGGCGAGCACGTGGTGGGCGAAGAGCACCGGCTGGGCGTGCTGGAGGTGGGTCCGGCCCGGCATGGCCACGTCGGCGTGCGCCTCGGCGAGGCCTACGAGGGCGTCCTGGAGGTCGGCGATGAGGCCGCCGATGATCCGGGCGTGGTCGCGCAGGTACATGCGGAAGAGGGTGGCCACCTGGTCGTTGCGGGACCGGCCGGCCCGCAGCTTGCCGCCGAGCTCGGCGCCGAGCCGCTCCAGCAGGCCGCGCTCCAGGGCGGTGTGCACGTCCTCGTCGGCGATGGTCCCGGTGAAGGAGCCGTCGGCGACGTCCGCCTCCAGCTGGTCGAGGCCGGCCAGCATGCGGGTCAGCTCGTCGGCCGTGAGCAGCCCCGCCTTGTGGAGCACCCGGGCGTGGGCGCGGGAGCCGGCGATGTCGTACGGGGCGAGGCGCCAGTCGAAGTGGACGGAGGCGGAAAGCTTCGCCAGGGCCTCGGCGGGGCCGTCGGCGAACCGGCCGCCCCAGAGCCGGACGTCACCGTTGTTGCTGCTCACTGCTGATGCTCCTCGATCACTGCATGGCTTCGGGTGTGCAACGGCCTCCCCGCCGCGGAGGTAACGGGGAGGCCGGCCGTCACATGGGTGCCCGCGCCGCGGGCGCCGGGATCAGCCCGGTCGCGGGCGCCGGGATCAGCCGAGGTCGCGCTTCGCGGCGATCTTCGCGGAAAGGGCGAAGATGTCGATGAAGCCCTGGGCCTTGGACTGGTCGAAGGTGTCGCCGGTGTCGTAGGTGGCGAGGTTGAAGTCGTAGAGGGACTCCTCCGACTTCCGGCCGGTGACGACGGCGCGGCCGCCGTGCAGGGTCATCCGGATGTCGCCGGTGACGTGCTGGTTGGCCTCGTCGATGAAGCCGTCCAGGGCCCGCTTGAGCGGGGAGAACCACAGGCCGTCGTAGACGAGCTCGCCCCAGCGCTGCTCGACCTGCCGCTTGTACCGGGCGAGCTCGCGCTCGACGGTGACGTTCTCCAGCTCCTGGTGGGCGGTGATCAGCGCGATCGCGCCGGGGGCCTCGTACACCTCGCGGGACTTGATGCCGACGAGGCGGTCCTCGACCATGTCGATCCGGCCGATGCCCTGGGCGCCGGCCCGCTCGTTGAGCTGCTGGATGGCCTGGAGCACGGTGACGGGCTTGCCGTCGATGGCTACGGGCACGCCCTGCTTGAAGGAGATGACGACCTCGTCGGGCTCACGCGGGGTGGCCGGGTTCGAGGTGTACTCGTAGATGTCCTCGATCGGGCCGTTCCAGATGTCCTCCAGGAAGCCCGTCTCGACGGCCCGCCCGAAGACGTTCTGGTCGATGGAGTACGGGGACTTCTTGGTGGTCGCGATCGGAAGGTTCTTCGCCTCGCAGAAGGCGATGGCCTTGTCCCGGGTCATCGCGTAGTCGCGGACCGGGGCGATGCACTTCAGGTCGGGGCCGAGGGCCTGGATGCCGGCCTCGAAGCGGACCTGGTCGTTGCCCTTGCCCGTGCAGCCGTGGGCGACGATGCCGGCGTTGTGCTTCTTCGCGGCGGCGACCAGGTGCTTGACGATGGTCGGCCGGGAGAGCGCCGAGACCAGCGGGTAGCGGTCCATGTAGAGGGCGTTGGCCTTGATCGCCGGGAGGCAGTACTCGTCGGCGAACTCGTCCTTGGCGTCCGCGACCTCGGCCTCGACGGCACCGCAGGCGAGCGCGCGCTTGCGGATGACGTCCAGGTCCTCGCCGCCCTGGCCGACGTCCACGGCAACGGCGATGACCTCGGCGCCCGTCTCCTCGGCGATCCAGCCGATGGCGACGGAGGTGTCCAGGCCGCCCGAGTAGGCGAGTACGACGCGCTCGGTCACGGGTTTCTCCTTACGGTGCAATCAACGACAGGCATAACTATGCATGACTCCGTATGTTTCGTCAATCGGCCTTTCGGGGGCGTCCATGACCAGCGGAAATACCGCGGCGCCGCACGAGCGCCCCCCTTACGCTCGGAGCCTCGGCATCACGAGTCACGCGGTGCCGGCACAGGGAGGGCACATGGCGACGGGGCGGCGGCACGAGACGGCACACGGGCGCGCGGTGGCGTACTCGCTGCTGCGCGGCGAGGACCCTCCGGCGCACGGACCGCTGACCTGGGGCTCGCCGCACGCCTGGCTCGCCTTCGACCTGGCGGCCCGGAGCGCGGTGGCGTACCACGGCCACGGCCACGAGCCGCAGCGGCCGGCGGCGCAGGGCGGTCCCGCCACCCGGAGCGCGGTGGCGTACCACGGCCACGAGCCACAGCGGCCGGTGGTGCTGGGCGGTCCCGCCGCGGTGCGGCCGGTGGCGCCGGGCAGCCCCGCCGTGGACCTCCATCTCGCGCTGCGGGCGTGCCACCCCGACGGCCGGGTCCGCGAGGCCGCGCTCAGGACCCGGCAGGTGCCGCTGCCGCTGATCGTGATCCGGTGTGCCGACTGGGTGCCCGCCGTACGCGCCCGGGCGCGGCGGGAGCTGGTCCTGGCGCTGGCCGGCTACCCGGAGCTCACCCTGTCCGCCACGGTCCCCCTGGCCCTGCGGCTGGGCGGGCGGGAGCAGGGCGCCTGGGTGGTGGAGCTGTTCGAGGCCGCCCTGCACCACCGGCCGCCGCGCCTGGCCCAGTGGTGGCGGGTCGGCCTCCTCACGGGCCCCCCGCGCCGGCGCACGGCCGATGCGATCCTGACCGGCCTGCGCGGCAGTACCGATCCGGCGACCCGGCGCTTCGCCACCCGCATCGTCCTCGGCCGGGGCGCGGCGGGCGTACGGGAGCTCGCCCGGGCGGCCGCGGCCGAGCGCGATCCGGTGACGGCCCGGATGTGGACCGATGCCGCCCTGCAGGCGCTGGCCGCCGGGGGGCCGCGCGGAAAGGCGGCAGGCCGGGCGAACCACGACGCGGTCGATGCTCTGCTC
>NZ_WTFF01000283.1 GCF_019400985.1 Streptomyces bambusae | reverse complement strand
CCCGGGACCGCGGTGTCGAGAAGCCGACCGCACCCGTGAAGTGGCGGGCCGCGGTCGGCGCGGCCTGCGCCGGCGTCAGGCGGGCGCGGGCGCGGCGGGACTTCGTGCGGGCGATCACGCCCATGGCGAAGACCGTGAACACGAACAGTACGAGCAGCTGGCTGACGAACAGGCCCCAGAAGAGCCCCCACCCCGACAGGGCCGCCGGGTCCGTGTCCGGCCATGCCCCGGCCACGTCGTGCGGCTGCGTTATCAGCGCGCGCACGGCCTGCGGGGTCCGGCCGAAGGTGACCGTGTCGGGCCAGGCGCCCCGGGCGAGCCAGGCCGCCAGGCCGGTAGCCGTCCAGACGAGGACCGCCAGGCCCAGCAGGAAGGCCAGCAGGCCGACCAGGAGGCCGTCCGGGATGCCGCGCGGCACGTCCTGGCCGGGCGGGACCGGCCGGGCCGGCGGTACGGGGCGCTGTCCGTGCATGTCAGGCCACCGTCGCTCCGCCGCCCCGGCGCCGTTCGATGCGTAGCGCGCGTTCCTCCGCCTCCAGTTCGGCGGCGAGCAGGTCCTCGGGGAGCCGGTCCGGCGGCGGGGCGGAGGACTCGGTCATCGCCCGGTCCGTGTAGACCAGTGGGCGTTCCGCCTCGGTGATCAGGTGTTTGACCACTTGGACGTTGCCGTTGACGTCCCAGACCGCGATGCCGGGGGTCAGGGTCGGGATGATCTCCACGGCCCAGCGGGGCAGGCCGAGGACCTGTCCGGTGGCGCGGGACTCGTCCGCCTTCTGGGCGTAGATGGTCCGGGTGGAGGCCATCTTCAGGATGGCCGCGGCCTCCCGGGCCGCCGCGCCGTCCACGACGTCGGAGAGGTGGTGGACGACGGCGACGAAGGACAGGCCGAGGCGCCGGCCGAACTTCAGCAGCCGCTGGAACAGCTGGGCCACGAAGGGGCTGTTGATGATGTGCCAGGCCTCCTCGACCAGGAAGATGCGCTTCTTCCGGTCGGGCCTGATCCAGGTGTGCTCCAGCCACACCCCGACGATCGCCATGAGGATCGGCATGGCGATGGAGTTGCGGTCGATGTGGGAGAGGTCGAAGACGATCAGTGGGGCGTCGAGGTCGATGCCGACGGTGGTCGGCCCGTCGAACATGCCGCGCAGGTCGCCGTCGACGAGGCGGTCGAGGACGAGGGCCACGTCCAGGCCCCAGGCCCGTACGTCGTCTATGTCGACGTTCATCGACTCCGCCGACTCCGCCTCCGGGTGGCGCAGTTGTTCCACGATGTCGGTCAGGACCGGCTGGCGGTCGGTGATCGTCTCCGTGACGTAGGCGTGGGCGACCTTGAGGGCGAATCCGGCGCGTTCGTCGAGGCCGTGGCCCATGGCGACTTCGATGATGGTGCGCAGCAGCGCGAGCTGCCCGGTGGTGGTGATGGCCGGGTCGAGGGGGTTGAGGCGGATGCCGCCGTCGTTCGCGGCGATCGGGTCCAGGCGGATGGGGGTTATCCCGAGCGCCTCCGCGATCAGGTTCCACTCGCCGACGCCGTCCTCGCCCTGGGCGTCGAGGACGACGACCTGGCGGTCGCGGAAGCGCAGCTGGCGTAGGACGTACGTCTTCTCCAGCGCGGACTTGCCGTTGCCGGACTCGCCGAGGACCAGCCAGTGGGGGGCGGGGAGCTGCTGGCCGTAGAGCTGGAAGGGGTCGTAGATGTAGCCCTTGCCGCTGTAGACCTCGCGTCCGATGATCACACCGGAGTCGCCGAGGCCGGGTGCGGCCGTGGGCAGGTAGACGGCCTGAGCCTGGCCGGTGGAGGTGCGGACGGGCAGCCGGGTCGTCTCGACCTTGCCGAAGAGGAAGCTGGTGAAGGCGTCCGTCACCACGGACAGCGGATCTCGCATGGCGGTCTGCCCTCCAGCTAGCGTCGGATGCCGGTGGCGAACGGCAAGGTGTTGACGAAGGCGCGGTGGTGCTCGCGGTCGCACCACTCCAGCTTCAGGTACGACTTGCCGGCCGAGGCGCGGATGGTGCGCTTGTCGCGGGCGAGGGACTCCGGGGAGCGGGACGACACCGTGATGTACCCGACCAGGTTGACCCCTGCCGCACCGCTGGCGAGATCTTCACCCCTCTGGTCGAGCCGGCCGTGAGCGGCGATGTCGCGGGGGTCGACGGTGCGGTTCATCTTGGCGGCGCGGCTGGCGTCCGCCTCGTCGTTGGTCTTCTCCGTCAGCATCCGCTCGATGGCGATCTCGGTGGGCTCCAGGTCCATGGTGACGGCGACCGTACGGATCACGTCGGGGGTGTGGACGAGGAGGGGCGCGAGGAAGTTCACCCCGACGGGCGTCATCGGCCATTCCTTGATCCAGGCGGTGGCGTGGCACCAGGGCGCGCGGGTGGAGGACTCGCGGGTCTTGGCCTGGAGGTAGGTGGGCTCCATCGCGTCGAGCTCGGCGGGCCAGGCGTTGCGCTTGGTCATGGCCTGGATGTGGTCGATGGGGTGGTCCGGGTCGTACATGGAGTGCACGAGGGAGGCGAGGCGGCCCTGGCCCAGCGGCTGGCGGACGCGGATGTCGGCCTCGGCCAGGCGCGCGCAGATGTCGGTCAGCTCGCGGGCCATGACGATGGCGAGGCCGGCGTCCTTGTCGAGGCGGCGGCCCCGCTGGGGGGTGGCGGCGCGGGCGATGGTGTGGGCCTCGGCGGCGAGTTCGCGGGTGTAGTGCATGCAGGCCACGAGGTAGGCGCGGTGCTGCTCCGAGGAGGTGGAGACCATCGACTGGAGCTGGTCGTAGGAGTCGCGCAGCCAGCCGGGGGCGCCCGCGTCGCCGCGCTGGGCGACGTCCTTGGCGTGGGCGTCGGGGTCGGCGGGCAGGGTGCGGGCGAGCATCTGGAGCCGGGTGACGAAGCCGTCGCCGTTGGCGACGTGCTTGAGGAGGGTGCCGAACCGGTCGACGAGGGCCTCCTGGTCCTCGCTGTCGCGCAGGCCCACGCCGGGGCCCTCGATCTCGATGGCCGCAGTGACGGTCCTGCGGTCGGCGTGCAGCAGTACGGCGATCTCGTCGGGGCCGAAGGGCGCGGAGAGCCAGCTGATGCGGCCGATGCCGGGCGGCGGGCCGACCTCGACCTCGCGGCCGTCGGCGGCGCGGGTGCCGGCCTCCATGGCCCCGGAGCGGTAGGTGGCGCCGCGGCGCACGGTCCGCTTGAAGCTGCGGTTGATCTCGAACCACTTGTAGAAGGTGCGGCCCTTGTACGGGACGTAGACCGCGGCGAGCGCGAGGAACGGGAAGCCGGCGAGGCCGACGATGCGCAGGGTGAGGCCGGGGACGAGCAGTCCGCTCATCATGCCGAGGAAGGCCCCGGCGATGATCAGCGCGATCTCGCCCGTCTCGCGGTTCTTGCCGACGACGGCGTTCGGCCGGGCGCGGCCGATCAGGTACGTGCGGCGGGGCGCGATCGGGTGGATCTGGTGGGACTGGGCCGTCAACGCCCGTCACCTCCTGTGTTCCTCGTGCTCGTGCTCGGGCTCGTACGGGGCGCGGGTGCGGCGGAGGGGACAGTTCCGCCGCCGGCTCCGCCACCGGAGCGGCTGCTGTGGGCGGCCATGCCTCCGGAGATCTGGTTGCCGCCGGCCGCGCCGTCCCCGCCGCCGGCGCGGTGGGAGCCGCCGCGGCTGCTGTGGGTCTTGATGCCCTGGGAGACGAGGGTGGCGGGCGAGCTGATGACGGCTGCGGCCTGGGCTCCGTCGGTGGCCTGCTTGCGGTTGCTGCGGGCGGCGGCGATCTCGTCGCCGAAGCCGGGCACGAAGCGGTAGATCATCGCGGAGGCGAAGATCGCGAGCAGGATGATGGCGAGGCCGGAGACGACGGCGGAGAAGGCGTTCGGGCCCTTCTCGCCGGCCAGGGCGCCGGCCAGGCCGAGGACGATGACGATGATCGGCTTCACCAGGATGACGGCGATCATGATGCCGGCCCAGCGGCGTACGTGGCCCCACATGTTGCGGTCGACGAGGCCGGCGTAGACCACGGTGCCGAGGAGGGCGCCGACGTAGAGCAGGGCGGCCCGGATGACCAGCTCCAGCCACAGGACGCCGGCGGCGAGCACGGTCACGAGGGCGACGACGATCAGCATGACGGGGCCGCCGCCGATGTCCTGGCCCTTCTTGAGGGCCTCGGAGAAGGAGCCGAAGAACACGTCGGTCTGGCCGCCGGTGGCGGAGGCGATGACCTGGGTGACGCCGTCGGTGGCGGAGACGACGGTGTAGAGGATGAGCGGGGTGAAGGCGGAGGCCAGCACGGTCAGCCAGAGGAAGCCGATGGCCTCGGAGACGGCGGTGCTGAGCGGGACGCCGCGGATGGCGCGCTTGGCGACGGCGAGCAGCCAAAGCACCAGCGTGAGGACGGTGGAGGCGGCGAAGACCACGGCGTACTGCTGGAGGAAGGTGGCGTTGGTGAAGTCGACCGCGGCGGTGTTCTTCACGGCCTCGCTGAGCTTGGTGATGATCCAGGCGGCGGCGTCGGCGCAGCCTCTTGCCAGGGAGGACAGGGGGTCCAGGGCGTCGGCGGGGTTGCTGGGGGCGAGGCCGGCTCCGCCGGGGGTGGTGCCGGGTGCTGGTTCACCACGCTCGCAGTACTGCTTGGACGGCCCGATGAGCAGGTCACAGGGGTTGTTGCTCGCCGAGGGCGTGGGCGTGGGCGTGGCTGCGGGGGTGCCGGAAGGAGTGGGGGTGGGCGTCGGCGCTGCGTAGGCACGGCCGGCCAGGGCGACGAAGGCGACGTGGACGGCGGCGATGACGCCGAGCCTCGTCCGGGGGCTACCGGGCATACGTGAACCCTCCGAACTCCTTGATGGCCTTGCTGATGTCGTCGGATGTCGACGCCCGGACGTCGCCGGGGACGGGTGCGGGGCCGTCCTGCTGGATATCGTTGGTGACCTTCCAGTCGTCACCGGCCCACGTGAGCTCGAACGTCCATGTCTTCCACGTGGTGCGGACAGGGTCGGTGGACTGAGGGCCGGACATGCCGATCAGTGCCATGTACCAGACCGAGACCTTGGCGTTCGTCGGTGTGTAGCCGTCGACGCGGGTACCCAGCGGTACGGCACGGGTGACGAAGGTGCTGCCCTGCGGCGCGTTGCCGTTCGCATCGAGGCCGAGTCTGCTCAGGAAGGCCGCGGAGTACGCCTGGTCCTGCGGGCCCTTCAGGCGGGCAGCCGCTTCCCGGGTGTAGATCCCGTCGACAAGGGCGTGCCGGCTGTTACTCCGGAACATCCCGTCGGACCCCAGCGCCACCGCATAATTCGCGGCGGCCGACTGCGCCCCCTGCTCATCGTGCGCGAATCCCTTGGGGATCTCCCCGTTCTTCCCCTCCACCGGCCGCACCCCCGTAGCCGCCGTCGCGGCCGCCGTCGGCTGCTTGTCGCCGCCCGTGGGGGTGTCCGGGGAGTCCTGGTCCTGGTTCGCGAACGCGATCGCTGCGATCAGGAGGACCACCACGCCCACCACGGTGACCAGGCCGCGCGAGGACCGTGCGGGGCGGCGCGGGCCGCCGTACGGGTCGGAGGGGGACTCCGGGAGCCGGGTACGGGTCTGGCCCGTGCCGCCGACGTCGCCGTGGCCGCCGGCCCCGCTCCCGCCGCCGTAGCTGTCGTCGTGGCTCATTGCGTCTCCGCCCCCTCCGCGTCGTACGACGGTAGCGCTGGTTCCCGCGTGGACGCGGTCTGGTGATTCGTCATCAGGTGGTGGCGGCGGCCGGCACGGCTAGACGGCCATCCCGTAGACGATCGTGAAGAGGGTGCCGAGGGAGCCGATGATGAAGACGCCCGTCAGGCCCGCCACGATCAGGCCCTTGCCCTGCTCGGCGCTGAACGTGTCGCGCAGTGCCGTCGCGCCGATGCGCTGCTTGGCCGCGCCCCAGATGGCGATGCCGAGGCACAGGAGGATCGCGACGGCCATGATGACCTCGATCATGACCTTCGCTTCGTTGCCGAGACTGCCGAACGGCCCCCAGTTGGGGGCGATTCCGCCGATGATGGTGGTGATGTCGCCCTTTTCGGCTGCCAGGATCATGTAACTCACCGCCCCTGTACGGGTAGTTCCGGTAGCCCGTGCCCGATGGCAGGGGTCACGCACTATCTTCGCTGATGAAACCGCCGTCGGGCGTCGACTTGGCGGCTCTCTTTGCCCGATGTCCCGGCACGGACCCCTGGTGCGCCCTCTGACCTGGGGAGTATGCGGAAGAACGTATGGTCACTCTGTGTATCACGCGGTACGACGCCGGGCAATGACTGCCCTCTCGGCGTAAGAGGGGCGTATGGAAGGGCGGTACGCGGCCGGCGGGCGGCGTACGGGTGCGCGGGTGGCGCACGGGTGTGCGGCGTGCGCCGGGGGTGGGGTCGGCTCGGTCGGAGAAAGGCCTGGTCGGGACGGGTCCGTCGGTGACGGGCGGGGCATTGTCAGTGGTGGCTGACAGCCTGGTCCCATGACGATGCCTTCGACGACAACACCGTGGACCCTGGCGGACCTTGAGGCCGCGATCCGGGCCGGCTGGTCCGCCGAGACGTGCGAGCCGACCGACACCTCGCGCATCCCCTGGACCCCGGAGAACCCGGCGTGGGGGCAGTGCGACATCACCGCGCTGGTGGTGCAGGACCTCGTCGGCGGCGACCTGGTGCTCAGCGACGTCTTCCACGAGGGCCGGCAGGAGGGCTACCACTGGGGGAACCTGCTCCCGGGCGGCCTGCTGGTCGATCTGACGCGGGAGCAGTTCCGCCGGGGCGAGGTCGTCACGCCCGGACGGATAGTCAAGCGGCCGCCGGGGCGGCTGCGTCGGCGCTGGGACGAGTACCAGCTGCTGCGCCGGCGGGTGATCGAGAAGCTCGGGCCGCTGCCGGGCACGATCGAGGTGGCCGGGCGCCGGCTGTCGTACACCGATCACGGCGGCGAGGGGGAGCCGCTGCTCGCGCTGCACGGCCACTTCCACAACGGGCGGACCTGGGACCGGCTGGCCCGCGATCTGGGGCCGCGCTGGCGGCTGATCACGCTGGACCAGCGCGGGCACGGGGCGTCCGACGCGGCCGAGGAGTACGGGCGCGAGGGGTACGTCGCCGACGCCGCCGCCCTGCTGGACCAGCTGGGTACGGGGCCGGCGGTCGTGCTCGGGCACTCGCTGGGCGGGACCAACGCCTACCAGCTGGCCGCGCGCCGACCGGACCTGGTGCGGGCGCTGGTGGTCGAGGACATCGGGGCGGTGGTGGCGTCCGACCTGTCGTTCGCGCTGGAGTGGCCGCGGCGGGCGGGCAGCCGCGAGGAGCTGGTGGCCGGGCTGGGGCGCGCGGCGGCGTACCTGGGGGACTCGCTGCGGGAGTACGAGGACGGCTGGGGGACGGCGTTCGTGCCGGAGGACATGGTGGTCTCGCAGCAGCAGATGAACGGGGACCACTGGGCGGACTGGCTGGCCGTACGGCAGCCCACGCTGGTCGTGCGCGGGGAGCGCAGCGACGTGCTGTCGGCCGAGCACGCCCGGGAGATGGTGGCCCGGCGCGCCGGGGTGCGGCTGGTGGAGCTGCCGACGGGGCACGTGGTGCACGCGGAGGACCCCGAGGGGTTCGCCGGGGCGGTACGGGAGTTCCTGGAGCGGATATGAGGGCGGCCTCAGGCCGTCCAGTGGGCCGGGCGGGTCAGGGTTGCGGGGATGCGGGTGGTGGCGTCGCCGCGGGCCGCGTTCAGCTGGGCCTGGGTGAGGAAGAGGGCTCCGGTGAGGTCGGCCCCGGCCAGGTCGGCGTCGCGGAAATCGGCGCCGATCAGGTCGGCGGTGCGCAGGTCCGCGCGGCGCAGGTCGGCGGCGATCAGGTACGCCCCGCGCAGGGTGGCCCCGCGCAGGTCGGCGCCGGTCAGCCGGGCACCCATCAGGTCGGCGCCGCGGTGGTTGCGCTTCTTGCCGGGGACGGCGGCCCGGACCAGTTCGCTGGTCTTCAGCAGCAGGGTGTTGATGCCTTGGCGCAGGGTGCCCACATCGGCGGCGGCCAGCGTCGCGGCGTCGGCGGCGACGAGCTCCTCGGTCTCGGCCAGGGCCCGGCGCAGCCCGGCGTGGACGGGGCGGGCGGCGGTCAGGGTGAGGGCCTCGGTGACGTAAAAGAGCAGCTCGTGGAGCTGGCGCTGGACGGGGAACACCTCGAACATCTGCTGCCGGGTGTCCGGGTGGGCGCGCCAGTCGCGGCCGCCGAAGGTGACCTGGGAGACCTGCTGGCCGGCGCCGAAGCAGTCGAAGACGGTGCAGCCGGGGAAGCCGGAGGCGCGCAGGTCGCGGTGGATGCCGCAGCGGAAGTCCTGCTGGAGGTTGGTGCAGGGGGTGCCGGCCGCCTTGTCCACGGCGAAGTCGGCGGACCGGGCGAAGGGGAGGGCGACGCAGCAGAGCGCGAAGCATTTGGCGCAGTCGGCCTTCAGCTCGGCGTGCCGGTCGGCCGTGGTTCCCGTGGGGGCAGGGCCGGTGCCGCCTACGCCACCGGCGGCTTGGGTGCCGCCTACGCCACCGGCGGCTTGGGCGCCGCCTACGCCACCGACGGCCTGGGCGCCGCCGGTGCGGGAGTTTCCGGCGCGGTCGGCCCGGCTGCCCGGAGCGGTCCGGTCTGCCGGGCGGGGCCGGCGGGACTTTCCGGAGCCGTCGGCCCTGCTGGAGCTGCTGGCGCGACCGGAACCGGCGGCACGGCCGGAGCTGCTGGCCCGCCAGGAACCGGTGGTGCGACCCGAACCGGCGGTGCGACCCGAACCGGCGGCGGGGCCGGAACCGCCCGCACGGCCGGAGCCGTCGGCCCTGCTGGAGCTGCTGGCGCGGCCGGAATCGCCGGCACGGCTGGAGCTGCTGGCCCGCCCGGAAGCGGTGGTGCGACCGGAATCGCCGGCACGGCCGGAACTGCCGGCCCGCCCGGAAGCGGTGGTGCGACCCGAACCGGCGGCGGGGCCGGAACCGCCGGCACGGCCGGAACCGGCGGCGGGGCCGGAGCTGCTGGCTCGCCCGGAAGCGGTGGTGCGACCGGAACTGTCGGGGCGACCGGAGCTGTCGGGGCCGACCGTGCCCGGAGATCCTCCGGAGCGCCCGGAGCCGGCGCCGTCGCCGGAGCGGCCTGAGCCTGCGCCGCGGCCGGGGTCGCCTGCTCCGCGGCCGGGGTCGTCTGTGCGGCGGCGGACGGGGGCGGGGGAGCCGGTGGGGCGGGGCGGGGGGGGGGGGGGGGCGGGGGGGGGGCACGGTCCCCTTTTTCACCCCCCGGGGGCGCCCCCCCCCCCCGCCCGCCCCGGGGGGGGGACCCCCAGCCCCCCCCCCACGTCCTCCCCCACCCCCCGAACCGCCCGGGGGGGGAGCCCCGCCCCCCCCACAGCCGGAAGGGCCGCCGCCGTTGGGGGGGGATGGCCCGCGG
>NZ_WTFF01000282.1 GCF_019400985.1 Streptomyces bambusae | reverse complement strand
TACACGAGAGCGGGACCGCCCCGCGCCCACTGTGCGCCGCCGGGCCGCGGGCCCGGGAGTGACGCGCAGGCGCGGCCGCGCCGGTTCAGCCCTGCGGCGGCTGGTACTGGCCCGCGTCGGGCTCGTGGCGGGAGTCGTCCCGGCTCTGCACCCGGGCCTCGGTGCGGTGGCCGCGCGCGATGTAGTCGCGTACGACGGCCTCGACGGCGTCCTGCGGGGACCCGATGCCGGCGAGGACCATCACCTCCACCACCAGCTCGGCGTCCAGACTGATGCTCACCTTCGCCACCGCTACCCCCTGACGTCCGACGTCGTGTGCGGCGACTCTAGTGCGTGAGGCGTCCGGCAGGGTCAGGCGTTGGGGCGCAGCGTCCAGACGACGGTCATCTCGCCGGTCACGGCCTCGTCCTCGCGCTGGATGGCGATGGTGACGGGGAACTCGGGGCGGCCGCCCGCGTCGAGTTCGGCGACCACGTCGGCGGCGGGGCGGCCGAGGGTGGCGGTGGCGGTGACGACGCCCTTGGCGAGCTTCTTGTACGCGATGTCGGCCTTGACGGCGAGCGGGACGGCGCGCGAGAGCTGGTCGCCGAAGGCCGCCAGGACGATCGCGCCGCTCGCGGACTCGGCCAGGGTGAACATGGCGCCGGCGTGCGGGCCGCCGACGTGGTTGTGGTAGTCGGGCTGGTCGGGCAGCCGGACGACCGCCCGCTCCGGGGTGGTCTCCAGGAACTGGAGGTTCAGGGTCCGGGCCATCGGCACCGTCGCGGCGAGCAGTTCGCCCACGTTCATCTGGTCTGCGCTCATGGCACGCGATGTTACCCACGAGTAGATGAGCTTGGCCAGACCCGACGGCGGGGGCGGTCGTGGCCCGTCCACCCCGCTCCCACTATGGTTACGGGCCATGTGGCCAGGACAGCAGCAGCCGGGGGGCGAGCAGAACCCCCAGAACCCGTACCAGCAGCCGGGGCAGCCGAACCCGTACCAGCAAGCCCCGTACGGACAGCAGCAGCCCGGCTACGGATACCCCCAGCCGGGCACGCCCCAGCAGCCGCCCGTGCAGCCGTGGGGCCAGCAGCCCACGACCCAGCCGATGGCGCAGGCCTCGGGCGGCGGAAGCTCGGCCTCCACCAAGACCGTGGCCATCGTGGCGGCTTCGGCGGTCGTGGTCGCGGCCGCCGTGACCGCGGCGCTCGTGCTGGGCAAGGACGACGAGGAGCCCCAGGCCGACAACAAGCCGGAGATCGCCGCGTCGGCGTCGCCCTCGGCCCCGACCTCCGCCACCCCGGCCGCGCCGACCGACAACCCGCGCGCCGGCGGCCAGCTCCAGCCGGTGATCCCGGGCTGGAAGGTGGTCTACAACCCCAAGTACGGCGTGGCGTTCGACGTCCCGCAGGAGTTCGCGGTCCAGTCGTCCGGCCTCTCCATCGGCTACAGCGACGCCTCCAAGAACGACGGCTCGGCGCTGATCATGATGTCCGCTCCCGCCTACCTCAAGGAGGAGTGGTGCAAGGTCGACTCCGACAAGAACGGCAAGGAGGACACGTTCGCGCTGGGCACCACCGGCGTGAAGGGCTCCCAGGGCTCGAAGGACACCGCCGAGGCCGCGCGTGACAACGCCGGCTCCTGGCTGTACGCCGCGTACGCCCAGAAGCAGCCCAAGGAGAAGATCAAGATCACGCAGCCGGCGGAGTACACCACCTCCTCCGGGCTCAAGGGGCACTTCGCCACCGCGACCGTCAACGGGCTGCCCAAGGAGCACAAGTGCTCCACCACGGACGGCAAGTCCGTCTCCTTCAGCTTCAAGAACGCCAAGGGCGACTTCGCCAACTGGGTCCTCTTCGGACCGACGGGCGTCAGCGAGGAGATGAAGCCCGACGTGTACGAGAAGATCATGAGCTCCATCCGGCTCAGCACCGGCTGATTCCCCCCGGCCCGGGCGCGCGCCGCCCGGGCCGCCCGGGCCGGAAACTCGTTTGGTCCGCCGGCCCGGGGGCGGGGATAGTCCGTAGGTGAGCTATCCCGACGCCGGCCGCACCGGCCCCTCCGGACCCCGCCGCGCGCGCCGCCCCGCGTGGGCCGGCCGCAACTACATGCTGCTGACGGCGTCCGCGGTGGTGACCAACCTCGGCAGCCACGGCGCGCTCATCGCGGCCGCGTTCGCCGTCCTCGACGCCGGCGGTTCGAGCCGGGACGTCGGCCTCGTCGCGGCCGCCCGCACCCTCCCACTCGTCCTCTTCCTCCTCGTCGGCGGCGCCGTCGCCGACCGGGTGCCGCGCCACCACGTCATGGTCGCGGCCAACGCCCTCAACTGCGTCTCGCAGGCCCTGTTCGCCCTGCTCGTGCTGGCCGGCGACCCACAGCTGTGGCAGATGATGCTGCTGACCGCGCTGTGCGGCACCGGCACCGCCTTCTTCAACCCGGCCGCCGAGGGCATGCTGTTCGCCAGCGTCTCCGCGGAGCACGCCAACCGCGCCTTCGCGGTGTTCCGCATGGCGACGAGCGGCGCGGCCCTGGGCGGAGCGGCCCTGGGCGGCATGATGGTCGCCGCGATGGGGCCGGGCTGGGTGCTGGCCGTCGACGCCGTGTCCTTCGCCGGCGCGGGCCTGCTGCGCGCCTTCCTCGACGTCGGCGCGACCACCGCGCGGCGCGCGGGCGGGGGCCTGCTGTCGGACCTGCGGGACGGCTGGACGGAGTTCCGCAGCCGCCCGTGGCTGTGGAGCATCGTCCTGCAGTTCTCCGTCGTGGTCGCGGTCGTCGGTGCCGCCGAGTCCGTCTACGGGCCGTTGGTCGCGCGCGACGAACTGGGCGGCCCGGCCCCCTGGGGCTACGCGATGGGGGCCTTCGGCGCGGGCACGCTCGCCGGGGCGCTGCTGATGATGCGGTGGAAGCCGCGGCGGCTGCTGCTGGTGGGCACGCTGTGCGTGTTCCCGCTGGCGCTGCCGTCGGCGGGGCTGGCGATCCCGCTGCCGGCGTGGGCGCTGTGCCTGGTGATGCTCGTCAGCGGCGCGGCGATCGAGGTGTTCGCCGTCAACTGGATGACCACGATGCACCAGGAGATCCCGGAGGAGATGTTCTCGCGGGTCTCGGCCTACGACTGGTTCGGCTCGCTGTCCATGCTGCCGCTGGCGACGGCCCTGGCGGGTCCGGCCGAGGCGGCCTTCGGGCGGACCGAGGCACTGTGGGGCTGCGCGGCCCTGGTGGTCCTCGCGACGGCGCTGGTGCTGCTGGTGCCGGACGTCCGGCAGATCACGCGGCGGCCGACGAAGCAGGTCACCGGGCCGGGGGCGGCCGAGGACCACGGGGTGACGGTGGCCGAGGACCACGGGCCGGGGGTGGCCGAGGACCACGGCCCGACCGCCCCCGAGCGGCTCGCGGCCGGCTCCTGACCCGGTCCCGGTCCCGGGCCGGGCCCTGGCCGGCTCGGGACCGGCCCCTGATCGACCCCTGCCCGGCTCCGGAGGCACGCGTGGCCGCGCGTACGGGCTCGCGGCGAAGGCGGCCGGCCCTGCCCGCCGGTTCAGCCCAGCGTGAAGGTGCCCGACGGGGGTTCGGGCGAGGGCGTCGCGGCCGTGTCCGGCACCGGGCGGGCCGCACCGACGAAGCGGGTCAGGTCCTCGCCCTCCGTCACCCGGGCCGGGAATGCGTCCGCCGCGCACAGCCGGGCGAGGTCACCCACCGGGAGCTCCGCGTCCGAGGCCAGCAGCACGGCGTTGCCGAACCGGCGCCCCCGCAGCACGGCCGGCTCGGCGACGAGCGCGAGCCGCCCGAACACCGCGGCGAAGTTCGCCAGCTGCGAGCGCAGGAAGGCGAAGGGCGCGCCGTCCGCGAGGTTCGCGGCGTAGAGGCCGCCGGGCCGCAGCACCCGCGCCGCCTCCCGCGCGTACTCCACCGAGGTCAGCTGCGCAGGCACCCGCGAGCCGCCGAACACGTCGGCGACGATCACGTCCGCGCTCGCCGCGGGCGCCTGTTCCAGCCAGGTGCGCGCATCGGCGGCGTGCACCGCGATCTCCCCGGCCCCTTCGGGCAGCGGCAGGTGCTCGGTGATGAGCTCCAGCAGCGGCCGGTCGAACTCCACGACCTGCTGGCGCGACCCCGGCCGGGTGGCCGCCGCGTACCGGGGCAGGGTGAGCGCGCCGCCGCCGAGGTGGACGAGGTCCAGCGCCGCACCCGGCTCCGCGGCGCAGTCCAGGACGTGGCCGAGGCGCCGGACGTACTCGAACTCCAGGTGCTCCGGGTCGTCGAGGTCGACGTAGGACTGCGGTGCCCCGTCGACCGTCAGCAGCCACGCCCGGTCCCGGTCCACGTCCGGCATCAGCTTGGCGGTGCCCTGTCCCACGTCCCGGATCACCGGTATCTGCTCGTCGCTCACCGCACCATTGTCGGTCAGTCCGACCACACCCCGCGCACCTCGGCGGCGTGCGCGGCGGCCTGCGCCAGCCCGGCCCGGGCCGCCGGATCGCGGCGCGAGGGGTCGAGCACGTTGCGTCCGAAGGCCTTCCGGGCCTGCGCGGACGGCTTGATCAGCGCGACCTTCGCGCCGGCCCGCCGCAGGGCGGCCGCCTGCGCCGCCGGTGACGGGACGATGCCCGTGCCCATCGGCAGCGGGGCGATCACCACGACCCGCCGGTAGCCGGCCGCCACGTCCGCGTTGGCGGAGGAGCGCACTCCGCCGTCGATGAAGCGGCGCCCGCCGACCGTCACGGGCGGCCACACCTGCGGCACCGCGCAGCTCGCCGAGACCGCGTCGACCAGCCCGGCGCCGCTCGCCCGGTCGAAGGCCTTGAACTCGCCGCTGAGCGCGTCGACGGCGGTGACCACCAGCCGGCGCCGGGGCCACTCGTGCGAGACCAGGCGCCGCGCGAGCACCTCGCGCCGGGCCGCCTCCTCGCCGGTGTCGGCGGCCAGGGCCAGGGCGCCGACCCGCCGCCGGTAGGCCCGGGGGTCGCGCGAGCGCAGCAGGGCGAAGGCGTAGCGGGCGAGGTTGCCGGCGCCGAGGCTCGCGACGGCCTCGCCGGCCGGTTCGCCGAGCTGGCGCTCGTACAGCTCGCGCAGGGTGAGCAGGCCAGAGGCGAGCTGGGCGCCGACGACCGAGCCCGCGGAGGTGCCGACGACGAGGTCGGCGTCCGAGAGGTCGACGCCGGCCTCGGCGAGGCCGTGCAGGATGCCGGTCTCCCAGCCGATGCCGGCCAGTCCCCCGCCGCCCAGTACCAGTGCCGTCCCGCCGCCCATCGCGCTCCCTCTCGTCCCCGTCGTCCGCCCGTCCGCTGCCGCGGTCCGCGGACGTCCTCGTCCGCCGAGGGCAGTGTGACCCACGCGCACCACCGCCACCACGGGTGGGTCACGGCCACGGGCGCCCGGATGCCGGGAGCCGGCGCCGGGGTCCGTATACCGGCAGCGGGAACCGGGCGCCCGGATGCCGGGAGCGGGCGCCGGGGCTCCGTATGCCGGCAGCGGGCGCCGCGGTCCCGATGCCTGCGGTTCGTCCGGATGAGACCTGCGTGACGGCGGGCCTTCGCGCCCGTCGGTTACTCTCCCCGGATGTCCCTCCTCCTCGCGCCGTGGATCCGGCTGTCGCTGCTCATCGTGCTGCTCGCGGCGGCCGGCGTGGGCGTGTGGCTGTACGAGCCCCAGCGCCTCCTCGCGCAGGGGTGGCCGCCCGGGCTGCCGGTGGGTGCCGGGGTGCTGCTGTTCGCGGTGGCCTACGGGCTGTGCACCGCGGCGTTCGTGCCGCGCCCGCTGCTGAACCTGGGTGCGGGGGCGGTCTTCGGGGCGCAGTGGGGGCTGCCGGCCGCGGTCGCGGGGACCGTGCTGGGCGCGGGGATCTCGTTCGGCCTGGGCCGGGTCATGGGGCAGGAGGCGCTGCGGCCGCTGCTGCGCGGGCGCTGGCTGCGGGCCGCGGACGGGCAACTGAGCCGGCACGGATTCCGCTCGGTGCTGGCGGTGCGCATCTTCCCGGGAGTGCCGTTCGCGGTGGCCAACTACTGTGCGGCGGTGTCCCGCTGCGGCTGGCTGCCGTTCCTGCTCGCGACGGCGATCGGCACGGTCCCCAACACCGCCGCGTACGTGGTCGCAGGCGGCACGGCGGCGTCCCCGACCTCACCCGCGTTCCTCGTCTCGCTCGGCTTCATCGCGATGTCGGGCCTGCTCGCGGCGGCCGTGGCGTGGCGCAAGCGGCACCAGGTCACGGGCTCCCTGGCCGCCCAGGGCACCCCTGTGGTCGGCGGGGTCCCGCACGGGCCCTAGCATTCGGACGACACTGCCCGACGATCACAAGGACGAGCGCACCCCGACATGAGCTGGTTCGAATCCCTAATCCTCGGTCTCGTCCAGGGGCTTACGGAGTTCCTCCCGATCTCTTCCAGTGCCCACCTGCGGCTGACCGCGGCGTTCGCCGGCTGGGAGGACCCGGGAGCGGCCTTCACGGCGATCACCCAGATCGGCACCGAGACCGCGGTGCTGATCTACTTCCGCAAGGACATCATGCGGATCGTCTCCGCCTGGTTCCGGTCGCTGACGAACAAGGCGATGCGCTCCGACCACGACGCCCAGATGGGCTGGCTGGTGATCGTCGGGTCGATCCCGATCGGCGTGCTGGGTGTGACGCTGAAGGACCAGATCGAGGGTCCGTTCCGCGATCTTCGGCTGACCGCGACCACGCTGATCGTGATGGGCATCGTGCTCGGTGTGGCGGACCGGCTGGCGGCCCGCGACGAGGCGGGCGGCCGGCACCGGGCGCTCCGGGAGCGCAAGACGCTCCGGGAGCTGAACGTCAAGGACGGTCTGATTTTCGGCATCTGCCAGGCGATGGCGCTGATCCCCGGCGTCTCCCGGTCGGGTGCGACCGTGTCCGGCGGTCTGCTGATGGGGTACACCCGTGAGGCGGCGGCCCGGTACTCGTTCCTCCTGGCCATCCCGGCCGTGGTGGCCTCCGGCGGCTACGAGTTGAAGGACGCGATGGACGGGGGCCACGTGTCCTGGGGGCCGACCATCTTCGCGACGGTCCTCTGCTTCTTCGTCGGGTATGCGGTCATCGCGTGGTTCATGAAATTCATTTCCACGAAGAGCTTCATGCCCTTCGTGATCTACCGGATCCTGCTGGGCGTCGCCCTGTTCGTGCTGGTCGGCATGGACGTGCTGAGCCCGCACGCGGGCGAGAGCGGCTCGTAGGCGCATCCGGCCACCGACACGCGGGGGCAACACGCGGGGGCCACCCGGGAACGTTCCCGGGTGGCCCCCGCGTCGTTGTGCACGATGGAACCTGGCAGCCGATGAGCAGGGGGTGACCCATGGGCCGAGTGGTGCTGGAGCGTTTTCCGGCAGGGAGTCCGCGGGGCAGCTGGCCGGCCGAGGAGTACGCGGCCCAGCGCATGAGCGAGGGAGTACCGGCGGAAGTGGTGATGGACCTTGCCACCGACGCGTTTCTGGTCGTCGTACGGCAGCGGGAGGTGCATTCCGGCCACTGACGCCCCGTCCGGCGCACCGGGGACCGCACGGCCCTTGGCCTGGCGGGTCCGCTGTCCCACACTGACCCGATGACGCAGCGTGTGGATCTGGCGACGGTGATGGACCGGCTGGCGATCGACGCCGTGGTCACCGGCTACGCCGTCGCGGTGGACGACGGCGACTGGGCGGCGTACCGGGAGCTGTTCGCGCCGGGCGGCCGGGCCGACTACCGCTCCGCCGGGGGCATCGAGGGGCCGGCCGGCGAGGTGGCCGAGTGGCTCGCCGAGACGATGGCGCGCTTCCCGGTCCGGCAGCACCTCATCGTCAACCGGCGGATCGAGTTGGAGGACGACTGCGGTGCGCCGGGTGACCGGGCCCTGGTGCGCGCCGACTTCGTCAATCCGATGCGGCTGGCGGCAGCGGGAGCGGGGACGGTGGCGGAGGCGGAGGCGGATTCCGGCGCCGCCTCCGCCACCGACGCCGCCTCTGCCACCGACGCCACAACCGCCTCCGCCACCGCCACCGCCACCGCGCCCAACTTCGTGGCCGCCGGCCGCTACACCTTCGCGCTCGTGCGCACACGGGCCCGTGACGGCTGGCTGCTCACCGGGGTCACCGTGCACGAGAAGTGGCGCCCCCTGTCCGTCTGAAGGGGGGCGCCGGGCCACACTGGAGAGGGAGGCGCGTCATGCTGACCGAGGGGACCGGCGGCCGGGCCCGGTGGTGGCGGGCGGCGGCCGCGGTGCCGGCCGGCGCCCTGCCCGCGCTCGCGTTCCCGGCCCCCGCCCTGTGGTGGCTCGCCTACGTCGCCCTGGTGCCGTGGATGCTGCTGGTCCGTACCGCCCCCAGCGGTCGCCGGGCGGCGCTGGAGGGGTGGCTGGGCGGGCTGGGCCTGGTGCTGGCGGTGCACCACTGGCTGCTGCCGAGCCTGCACGTGTTCCTGCTGCCGCTGGCCGCGCTGCTGGGGTTGCTGTGGATCCCCTGGGCGCTGCTGGTGCGGCGGCTGCTGGGCGGTACCCCGGGCCCCGGGCGGGCCGCGGCGGCGCTGGTGCTCGTACCGGCCGGGTGGCTGCTGTCGGAGCTGGCCCGGTCCTGGCAGGGGCTGGGCGGGCCGTGGGGGCTGCTGGGGGCGAGCCAGTGGCAGGTGGCGCCGGCGCTCCGGCTGGCCTCGGTGGGCGGGGTGTGGCTGGTGAGCCTGCTGGTGGTGGCGGTCAACTGTGCGGTGGTGCTGCTGATCACCGTGCCGGCGGGCCGGGTGCCCGCGGTGGCCGGGCTGTCGGTGTGCGCGCTGCTGACGGGCGCGGTGTGGCTGTGGGCGCCGGGGCCGGAGCTGACGGGCGTGCTGCGGGTGGCGGTGGTCCAGCCGGGCCTGGTGGCGGACGGGCCGGACAGCGTGGAACGGCGGTTCGCCACCGGCGAGCGGCTGACCCGCTCCCTGGGGGGGGAGCGGCTCGACCTGGTGGTGTGGGGCGAGAGCAGCGTCGGCGCGGACCTCGCGGCGCGGCCGGACCTGGCGCGCAGGCTGGCGGCGCTCTCGGCGCAGGTGGGGACCCCGCTGCTGGTGAACGTGGATGCCCGCCGGTCGGACCGGCCGGGCATCTACAAGTCCTCGGTGCTCGTCGGCCCCGAGGGCCCGACCGGCGACCGGTACGACAAGATGCGCCTGGTCCCGTTCGGGGAGTACGTGCCGGCCCGCGACGTGCTGGGCTGGGTCACCTCGGTCGGGAAGGCGGCCCAGGAGGACCGCCGCCGGGGCACCCGGCCGGTCCTGATGGAACTGCCGGGCGGCGGCGCCCGGATCGGGCCGCTGGTGTGCTTCGAGTCGGCGTTCCCCGACATGAGCCGGTACCTGGCCGGCCGGGGCGCCGACCTGGTCGTGGTGCAGTCGGCGACCTCCACCTTCCAGGACAGCTGGGCCCCGGCGCAGCACGCCTCGCTGGGCGCGCTGCGCGCCGCCGAGACCGGCCGGCCGGTGCTGCACGCCACGCTCACCGGCACGAGCGCCGGCTGCGGCC
>NZ_WTFF01000281.1 GCF_019400985.1 Streptomyces bambusae | reverse complement strand
CGGTGGGGGCCTCGAAGAGGGCGCGGATCCCCGCGCGGCTGCCGGGCCCCGGCCCGGCGGGTGCTCGGCCGCCGCGTGCGGTACGTGATCGGCTCCGAGCCCGGCCAGGTCAACGGCATGCGATGGCGCCCCGGAGCTGCGCGGTAGCCGTCCCCTGCCCGGCCGCCTCCGCCGCCGTACCGCCGCTGCGTACGTGCATGCGCACATGTATGCGTACGTGTATGCGTACGGCGGTGCTGTAGCGAGGCGCGAGGCCCGTGGGACCTGCGGCGCAATACGGTGCATCCAACCGTCGCTTCCGTAGGAGTACTGGCATGTCCAGTGAGTTCTTCATTCCGGACCCCGAGGGTCACGTCCCCAACGCCGAGGGCTACTTCGGCGACTTCGGCGGCAAGTTCATCCCCGAGGCGCTCGTCGCCGCCGTGGACGAGGTCGCCGTCGAGTACGAGAAGGCCAAGGGCGACCCGTCCTTCGCCGCCGAGCTGAACGACCTCCTGGTCAACTACGCCGGCCGGCCCAGCGCCCTGACCGAGGTGCCGCGGTTCGCCGAGCACGCCGGCGGCGCGCGGATCTTCCTCAAGCGCGAGGACCTCAACCACACCGGCTCGCACAAGATCAACAATGTGCTGGGCCAGGCGCTGCTGACCAAGCGCATGGGCAAGACCCGCGTCATCGCCGAGACCGGCGCCGGCCAGCACGGCGTGGCCACCGCGACCGCCTGCGCCCTCTTCGGCCTCGACTGCACCATCTACATGGGCGAGATCGACACCCAGCGCCAGGCCCTCAACGTGGCCCGCATGCGCATGCTGGGCGCCGAGGTCATCGCGGTGAAGTCCGGCTCGCGGACCCTGAAGGACGCCATCAACGAGGCGTTCCGGGACTGGGTCGCCAACGTCGACCGCACCCACTACCTCTTCGGCACGGTCGCCGGCCCGCACCCCTTCCCGGCCATGGTGCGCGACTTCCACCGGGTCATCGGCGTCGAGGCCCGCCGCCAGATCCTGGAGCGCGCCGGCCGGCTCCCCGACGCCGTCGCGGCCTGCGTCGGCGGCGGCTCCAACGCCATCGGACTCTTCCACGCCTTCATCCCCGACGCCGGCGTCCGCCTGGTCGGCTTCGAGCCGGCCGGACACGGCGTGGAGACCGGCGAGCACGCGGCCACCCTGACCGCGGGCGAGCCGGGCATCCTGCACGGCTCCCGCTCCTACGTCCTGCAGGACGAGGAGGGCCAGATCACCGAGCCCTACTCGATCTCGGCGGGCCTGGACTACCCGGGCATCGGCCCCGAGCACGCCTACCTCAAGGACACCGGCCGCGGCGAGTACCGCGCGGTCACCGACGACGCCGCCATGCAGGCGCTGCGGCTGCTCCCGCGCACCGAGGGCATCATCCCGGCCATCGAGTCGGCGCACGCCCTCGCGGGCGCCCTCGACCTGGGCAAGGAGCTGGGCAAGGACGGTCTGCTGATCGTCAACCTGTCCGGCCGCGGCGACAAGGACATGGACACGGCGGCCCGCTACTTCGGGCTGTACGACGGCGACGGCACGGCCGAGGCCACCGAGGGGGAGAGCAAGTGAGCGGCACCATCCGACACGGGAACATCCAGCTGCTGAGCGACACCCTCGCCAAGGCAAAGTCCGAGGACCGGGCCGCCCTCGTCGCCTACCTCCCGGCCGGTTTCCCGACCGTCGACGGCGGCATCGAGGCGGTCAAGGCCGCCATCGAGGGCGGCGCCGACATCGTCGAGGTCGGGCTCCCGCACTCCGACCCGGTGCTGGACGGCCCCGTCATCCAGACGGCCGACGACATCGCCCTGCGCGGCGGGGTGAAGATCGCCGACGTGCTGCGCACGGTCGAGGAGGCCCATGCGGCCACCGGCGCCCCGGTCCTGGTCATGACGTACTGGAACCCCATCGACCGGTACGGCGTGGAGCGCTTCACCGCCGAGCTCGCGGCGGCCGGCGGCGCCGGCTGCATCCTGCCCGACCTGCCGGTCCAGGAGTCCGGGCCGTGGCGCGAGCACGCCGCGAAGCACGGGCTGGCCACCGTCTTCGTGGTCGCCCCCTCCAGCAAGGACGAGCGGCTCGCCACCATCACCGAGGCCGGCACCGGCTTCGTCTACGCCGCCTCGCTGATGGGCGTCACCGGCACCCGCGCCTCGGTCGGCGCGCAGGCGAAGGAACTGGTCGAGCGCACCCGCCGGACCACTGACACCCCGGTCTGCGTCGGCCTGGGCGTCTCCAACGCCGAGCAGGCCAAGGAGGTGGCCGGCTTCGCCGACGGGGTGATCGTCGGCTCGGCCTTCGTCAAGCTGCTGCTGGACGCGCCGGACCTGCCGGCCGGGCTGGCCGCCGTACGGGCACTGGCGGGCGGGCTCGCGGCGGGCGTCCGCCGCTGAGCCGCTGACGTACGACTGTTCCCCCCGGAGGGTTCTGTAGTCCGATCGGGTGGAAGTGGGAGCGGGGAGGCACGCGAGTGCCTCCCCGCTTCGTTCGGCAGGGCGTGAACGAGAAGAACGACGGTGCGAACCGCGAAGCGAAGCGATCGGCCCGGGAGCGCCTCCAGGTGGAGCGCGAGAAGCAGAAGTCCCGGGAGAAGCGGCGCCGGACGATGCTGGTGGCCGGGGCCGTGGTCGGCGTACTCGGCCTGGCGGCCGTGGTCGGCGTGATCGCGGCCAACACCGGCAAGGACAAGGACGCGGCCGAGGCGGGACCGGCCGTCGCGCCCTCCGGGGCCACCGGCAAGGACGCCCTGGCCATCCAGACCGGGAAGGACGGCGCGAAGTCCACCCTGGTCGTCTGGGAGGACTTCCGCTGCCCAGCCTGCAAGTCCTTCGAGGACGGCTACCGCGCCACCGTGCACGACCTGGAGGCCAAGGGCCTGCTCAAGGCCGAGTACCACCTGGTCACCCTGATCGACAACAACATGGGCGGCAGCGGCTCCCTGAAGGCGGCGAACGCGGCCGCCTGCGCGCAGGACGCCGGCAAGTTCGCCGCCTACCACGACATCCTCTTCCAGAACCAGCCGCAGGAGACCGACGACGCCTACGGCAACAACGCCCGGCTGATCGAGCTGGCGCGGAAGGTGGACGGACTGGTCACGCCCGAGTTCGAGAAGTGCGTGGCGGACGGCGTCCACAACAGCTGGGTGGCCAAGTCGTACGCGGCCTTCCGCGACGGAAGGTTCCGCGGGACCCCGACGATTCTCCTCGACGGCAAGGACATCTTCGCCGACCAGGCCAATCCGCTCACGCCGCAGAAGCTCAAGGAGAAGGTGGAGGCCGCCGCGAAGACGGGCGGTAGCTGACGTTTTGGTTTCAGCTTGCCGGGCGGGTTGCGGTGCGTACCGCCCGGCAGGGTAGCGTCAGGTCTGCCATGGAACTTGCCTTCATCCCCAGTCCGTCGACCGGCGTGATCCATCTCGGACCGATCCCGCTGCGCGGCTACGCGTTCTGCATCATCCTCGGTGTCTTCATCGCCGTCTGGCTCGGCAACAAGCGCTGGATCGCGCGGGGCGGCAAGCCCGGCACGGTCGCGGACATCGCCGTGTGGGCGGTCCCGTTCGGCCTCGTCGGCGGACGCCTCTACCACGTGGTCACCGACTACCAGCTGTACTTCGTCGAGGGCCGCAACTGGGTCGACGCCTTCAAGATCTGGGAGGGCGGCCTCGGCATCTGGGGCGCGATCGCGCTGGGCGCGGTCGGCGCCTGGATCGGCTGCCGCCGCCGCGGCATCCCGCTGCCGGCCTGGGCGGACGCCCTGGCGCCCGGGATCGCCCTGGCGCAGGCCGCGGGGCGCTGGGGCAACTGGTTCAACCAGGAGCTCTACGGCCGCGAGACCGACCTCCCCTGGGCGCTGGAGATCAGCGACGGCCCGAACCGGATCGCGGGCACGTACCACCCGACGTTCCTGTACGAGTCGCTGTGGTGCATCGGCGTCGCGCTGCTGGTCATCTGGGCCGACCGCCGCTTCAAGCTGGGCCACGGCCGGGCCTTCGCCCTGTACGTCGCGGCGTACTGCGCGGGCCGGGGCTGGATCGAGTACATGCGCGTCGACGACGCCCACCACATCCTGGGCCTGCGCCTGAACGTCTGGACCGCGATCGTGGTCTTCGTCCTGGCGGTGGTGTACTTCGTCCTCTCGGCAAAGCTGAGGCCGGGCCGCGAAACGGTGGTCGAACCAGAGCGTTCGCTCCCGGAGGGGCCGGCCAAGACTGCCGAGGCCGGGCCGACGGATGCCAAGGCCGAGCCGGAGGCCGAGGCCGATCCGGCCTCGGAACCGGCCGAGGACGCCGCAGGCAGCAAGAAGCTCTGACGGCTCCGCCTGGCGAACCATCTCCGAAGGGGTACCGCGCCACCGCGCGGTACCCCTTCGCCACGCCGTGCCACCTGCGGGCCACTCGCGCAGTTCCCCGCGCCCCCGGGTCCGTCCTGTCCGTCGTACCCCGGCAGGCTGTCCCGGGCCACTCGCGCAGTTCCCCGCGCCCCTGGGGCCGTCCTGTCCGTCGTGCACCGGCGGGCTGTCCTGGGCTGGTCGCGCAGTTCCCCGCGCCCCTGGGGCCGTCCTGTCCGTCGTGCACCGGCGGGCTGTCCTGGGCTGGTCGCGCAGTTCCCCGCGCCCCTGGGGTTGTCCTGTTCGTCGTGGACCGGCAGGTTGTTCTGGGCCGCTCGCGCAGTTCCTCGCGCCCCTGAGGGGCGCTGCACGAGGCGCCCCCGTCAGGGGCGCGGGGAACTGCGCGAGCAACCGGGCACGGTCCGGGGACGGCCGGCGGCGGATCTGGCCCCGTCAGGGGCGCGGGGAACTGCGCGAGCAACCCGGCACGGTCCGAGGACGGCCGGCGGCAGATCGTCCCCCTTGAGGGGCGCGGGGAACTGCGCGAGCGGCCCAGCACGGTCCGAGGGCGGGTGACGGGCGGCCCCGGCAGGGGCAGGGTGGGGCCGGGCTGGCCAGGCCAGGTCGGAAGGGGCCGGGCGGACCCGGCCGACGGGGCCTGCTCAGGCGTCGTCGGCTTGGCTGCGCTCCGCCAGGACAAGCGTACGGTTCGCCGCGGACACGACCGCGGGATCCACGAACCGCCCGTCGGCCAGCGCCAGCGCCCCCGGCATCGCCTTGGCCGCCCGTACGACCTCCCACGCCGCCGACACCTCCTCCGGCCCCGGCAGGTACGCCCGCTCGATCACCGGCAGCTGCCGCGGATGGATCGCCGCCCGCCCCAGGAACCCCAGCGCCCGCCCCCGCGCACAGGACACCTCCAGCGCCCCCAGGTCGCGGATGTCGGGGAAGACCGACTGCGCCGGCGGCGGCATCCCGGCCGCCCGCGCGGCGACCCCCACCCGTGACCGGGGCCAGTCCAGGCCCGCGTCCGCCCCCGGCCCGGCCAGGCACAGGTCGGCCCGCAGATCCGCCTCGCCCAGCGCGAGGCCCCGCAGCGCCGGGTGGGCGCGGGCGATGTCGTACGCCCGCTCCACCCCCACCGCCGACTCCAGCAGCGCGTACAGCGCGACCCCGCCCGTACGCTCGGCCACCGCCACCACCTGCTCCGGCGCCGTCACCTTCGGCAGCCGCAGCCCCGCGAGCCCCCGCAGGCCCGCCAGCGCCCCGAGGTCGGCGCCCGCCCAGGGCGAGTCCAGGGCGTTGACCCGGACGTGCACGGGCACCGGCGGCCGGTCCGCCAGCAGCTCCGCCGTCGCCGCGCGGGCGTACTCCTTGCGGGAGGCCGGCACCGCGTCCTCCAGGTCCACGATCACCGCGTCGGCCCCCGCCGCGAGCGCCTTGGCCACCACCTCCGGCCGGTCGCCGGGCGCGTACAGCCAGGTGAGGATCACAGCACCCCGTCCTTCCGCAAGGCGGTGATCTCCGCCTCGGTCAGCCCGAGCTCGGCGAGCACGGCATCGGTGTCCGCGCCGTGCGGGCGGCCCGCCCAGCGGATGCCGCCCGGGGTCCCGGACAGCCGGAACAGCACGTTCTGCATCCGCAGCGGGCCGAGCTCGGGGTCGTCGACCTCGGTGACGGTGTCCAGCGCGGCGAACTGCGGGTCGGTCATGACGTCCCGTACGTCGTAGACCTGCGCCACCGCCGCCTGCGCCCCCTCGAACGCGCAGACCACCTCCTCGGCCTTGTGCCGGGCGATCCAGGAGCCGACCGCCTCGTCCAGCACGTGCGCGTGCGCCGCCCGGCCCGCTCCCGTCCCGAACCACGGCTCGGCCGCCAGCTCGGGCCGCCCCACCAGCCGTACCACCCGCTCGGCAACCGACGTGGCCGAGGCGGACACCGCGAGCCAGCGGTCGTCGGCGGACCGGTAGGTGTTGCGGGGGGCGTTGTTCGGGGAGCGGTTGCCGGTGCGCGGCTGGACGTAGCCGAGCTGGTCGTACCAGAGCGGCTGCGGGCCCAGCACGGTCAGGATCGGCTCGATGATCGCCAGGTCCACGACCTGGCCGCACCCGGTGCGCGCGCGCCCGGCGAGCGCGGTCAGGACGGCGTACGCGGCGGTGAGCGCCGCGATCGAGTCGGCGAGCCCGAAGGGCGGCAGGGTCGGCGGGCCGTCCGGCTCCCCGGTGAGCGCGGCGAAGCCGCTCATCGCCTCGGCGAGGGTGCCGAAGCCGGGGCGGCGGGCGTACGGGCCGAGCTGCCCGAAGCCGGTGACCCGGGCCAGCACCAGGCGCGGGTTGGCCGCGCTCAGCTCCGGCCAGCCCAGGCCCCACCGCTCCAGGGTGCCGGGGCGGAAGTTCTCGACCACCACGTCCGCTCCCGCGGCCAGCCGCAGCAGCACGTCCCGGCCGCCGGGGGTGGACAGGTCCAGGGTGACGGTCCGCTTGTTGCGGCCGAGCAGCTTCCACCACAGGCCCACGCCGTCCTTGGCGGGGCCGTGGCCGCGGGAGGGGTCGGGGCGGCCGGGGTGCTCGACCTTGATCACCTCGGCGCCGAAGTCGCCGAGCAGGGTGGCCGCCAGCGGGCCGGCGAACAGCGTGGCGAGGTCCAGCACCCGCAGCCCGGCCAGCGGCCCGGGCCCGGGCGCGGGCGCGGCACCCGGGGCCGGTCCGGCAACCGCCGGGCCCGTTCCGGCCGGGGCGGCGGTGGCGGAGCCGGCGGCGGAAGCGGTCTCGGAGCCGGTGGCGGACGCGGTCCCCGAGCCGGTGGCGGACGCGGTCCCCGAGCCGGTGGCGGACGCGGTCCCCGAGCCGGTGGCGGATGCGGTCCCGTTGCCGGTCGCGGATGCGGTCCCGTAGCGGGGCCCGTAGCCGGTCATGACGCGCTGCCGGAGGTGCCGGTCTGTTCGGCGTACTCGGCGTACGCGAATGCGTCGATCTCGGCGCGGGCCGGCATCGAGTCCTGCGCGCCGGGCCGCTGCACCGACAGCGCGGCCGCGGCACACGCCCAGGAGACCGCCTCCCGCACGGCCCGGCCCTCGCCGAGGGCCACGGCCAGCGCCCCCACGAAGGTGTCCCCGGCCGCGGTCGTGTCCACCGCCCGCACCCGGGGCGCGGGCACGGTCAGCGGTGCCCGGCCGCGCGCCGCGCACAACACGCCGGCGGCGCCGAGGGTGACCGCCACCGCGGGCACCTGCTGGAGCAGCGCCTCGGCGGCCTGGCGGGCGTCGGTGAGCCCGGTCAGCGCGGCGGCCTCGTGCTCGTTGGGCACCAGCAGGTCGGTCGCGGCCAGCAGCTCGGGCGGCAGCGGCTGGGCGGGCGCCGGGGTGAGCACGGTCCGTACGCCGTGCGCGCGGGCCGCCCGGGCGGCGGCGGTGACCACGCCGAGCGGGACCTCCAGCTGCAGCAGCAGCGTGTCCGCGGCGGCGATCCGGGCCTCGTCCCCGTCCTCCAGGGAGGTGAGGCGGCCGTTGGCGCCGGGGACGACGACGATGCTGTTGCCGCCCTCGTCGTCCACGGTGATGTGCGCCGTACCGCTGGCGCCCTCCACCGTGCGCAGGGCGGCCGTGTCGACCCCGGCGGCGCCGAGCGCGGCGCGCAGCCGTACGCCGAAGTCGTCGGCCCCGACCGCCCCGATCATCCTCACCTCCCCGCCGGCGCGGGCGGCCGCGACGGCCTGGTTGGCGCCCTTGCCGCCGGGGACGGTCCGGAACTCCCGGCCCGTCACGGTCTCCCCGAGGCGGGGGGCCTTGGGGACGTAGGCGACGAGATCCATGTTGGTGCTGCCGAGCACGGCGATGGCGGTCATGGGCGGGCTGCCTCCAGTGCGGTGAGGTGGGCGAGGGTGTCGAAGCCGATGCCGTCGAACCCGGGGACGGTGGTGGCCAGGCGGTTCTTCAGGGGCGCGGTCCAGCGGTCGGGGATCCGGGCGGGGGAGCCGGCCAGCAGACCGGCGAGCGAGCCGGCGGTGGCGCCGTTGGAGTCGGTGTCCCAGCCGCCGGAGACGGCCCGGCAGACCGAGCCGGTGAAGTCGCCGTCGGCGTGGGTGAGGGCGGCGGCGAGGAGCGCGGCGTTCGGGACGGAGTGGACCCAGTGGTAGTGCCCGTAGCGCTCGTGCAGCCGGTCGACGACCTCGTCGAAGCCGGCCGGCTGCGGGGCGGCGCGCCGGGCCTGCGCGATCCCGAACCGGACCGCCTCGGCGAGGCGGGAACGGGGCGGTACGACGGCCAGCCCGGCGCGCAGGGCGGCGTGTACGTCGCTACCGCCGGCCGCGGCCTCGGCGAGCGCGGCGGCGGCGAACATGGCGGCGTAGACGCCGTTGGCGGTGTGCGTGAGGACGGCGTCGCGGTACGCCTGGGCGGCGGCGCGGGCGGGGTCGCCGGGGTTGGTCCAGCCGTGCACGTCGGCGCGGATCAGCGCGCCGATCCACTCCCGGAAGGGGTTGTGGTGGCGGGCGGTGAGCGGGGGTTCGAGGCCGAGGAGGAGATTGCGGTACGCGATCCGCTCGGCGGTGAAGGTCCGCCCGGCGGGCAGCTCGTCGAGCCAGAGGCGGGCGACGTCCGCGGTGCGGAAGGCCTTGCCGTGGCGCTGGAGCAGGAGCAGGTTCAGCAAGGGGTAGTCGAGGTCGTCGTCCTCGGGAGTGCCGTCGATGTTCTCGGCGAGGGAGGTGGCGGCGGACCGGCGGTTCCACGGGTGCGCGGCGAGCAGCTCGGCGGGGACGCGGCGCTGCGTGAACCAGCCGTCGAGCGGCCAGTTCCCGGCGGCCCGCGCCAGCGCCCGGATCGCCGGCAGGGTCAGCTTCTCGACGGGCTCCCCGAGCACACCCCCCCCGGCCCGCCCCCCCCACGCGGCCTCCAGCCGCGCCTGGAGCACGGGGTCGACGCGTGGCGCTGCCGGCCGGACAGGGGCGGGGGCCTCGTGCGCCGCCGGGGCCGGCAGCCGGTCCGTGCAGGTGGCCAGGACCGCCTCGGGCACATCCGGTTCGTCGGCGGTCAAGGGGGAGGGGAGCGCGGCCAGTTCGTCCAGGAGGCGCAGGGCCAGGGCGCGCAGGGCGGGGTCGGCGGGCTCGGCCGAGGCGCCGGACCGGGTGGGGGCCGGGCGGCCGC
>NZ_WTFF01000280.1 GCF_019400985.1 Streptomyces bambusae | reverse complement strand
CGCCCGTGGTCCGGAGCCTGCGGCCGGGCCTTGCCCGTGGGCCCGGAGCCCGCGGCCGGGCTCTGCCCGTGGTCCGGGGCCCGCGGCCGGACTCCGCCCGTGGTCCGAGGCCTGCGGCCGGGGTTTGCCCGTGGTCCGGAGCCCGCGGCCGGGCTCCGCCCGTGGTTCGGGGACCTGCCCCGCGCGGGGACGCCCCGCGCGGGGCCCGGGTTACTCGCGTACGCCCGCCTGTTCCACCGCTCGCCCCCGCAGGGCCAGCGCCGCCGGGGCCACGGAGGAGGCGACGGCGAGTACCGCGCAGGCGGCCCAGGCCCAGCCCATCGCCGCCCAGGGGATCTCGATCACCGCCGGGGCCGACAGCAGGTGCAACGCGCCCCACATGCCCAGCAGGTTGAGCGCGGCGACCGCGAGTCCCGTCAGCCCGCCCACTGTCACCACCGTCAGGGCCTCGGCGCCGACCACCCGCAGGACCTGCCACCGGGTGCCCCCGGCGAGCCTCAGGACGGCCAGGTCGCGGACCCGGTCGGCGGTGGCCATGACCATCGTGTTCGCCAGCGAGATCCCGGTGTACAGCAGGGCGATGCCGAGGACGAGCAGCAGGCCCAGGCGGGTCGTGCGGTTGGTCTCCGGGTAACTCGCCCGCACCCACTGCTCCTTGGTGAGGACCCGGCCCCCCGACGGTGCCACCGCCGCGTGCAGCCCGGCCGCCACCGCGTCCGCCTCCGCCCCTGCCGCGAGTGCCACGTCGACCCGGTCGACGGTGGCGCCCGGTGCGTTGCGCGGGGTGACGTAGACCCCGTTGTTCCCGGTGCCCACGGCCATGACCGCGGCGATCCGCAGCGACTTGCGCGTCCCGTCCCCGAGCCACACCTCCACCCGCCGGTCCACCTCGTGCCGCTGCCACTCCTCGTTGACGATGATCGAGTCGTCGTCGAGGTCGCCCGCGCTGCCCGCCACGAGCGGCAGCCGGACGGTCGCGGCGAGCGGACCGGGATCGGCGGCCCGGGCCTCGGACCGGACGAGCGACACACCGTCCTCCAGCACGTGCACGGCACTCGACGCGGACGCGGACACCACCGCACCGTCCACGGCGCGCAGCCTCCGCAGCGCCTCCGCGTCGAATCCCGCCGCACCCGCGCGGGCCGTGACCACGAACGCGGCGGCCGTCCCCGCACGCGTCTCTGCGGCCTTCGCCGCGTTCAGCGTCGCCGTCGCGCCCAGCAGCGAGCCCGCCAGCGCGACCGTCACCAGCACGGGGGCCGCCACCGCGGCCGTGCGCCGTACGCCGGCGGCGGCGCTCTCGCGCACCAGCATGCCGCCCGCACCGGGCAGTTTGGCCGGCAGCCAGGCGATCAGCCGGGTCAAGGGCCGCACCAGGACCGGCGCGAGCAGCGCGACCGCGGTGATCAGCAGCATCGGCCGGCTCACGTACGTCTTGCGGTGCAGCAGGTCGCCCGGGTCGGTCACCAGGGAGACCGCCAACAGGGCAGCGGAGGCGGCCAGCAGGGCCACCCCGCACCACCGTCGTCCCGGCGTCAGCGCCTCGCGGTCCACCGACGCCTCGCGCAGCGCCTGGGCCGGGCCGGTGCGCCCCGCCCGCCAGGAGGCGGCCGCCACCCCGGACACCGCCACCGACAGGCCCGTCCAGAAGGCCAGGTGGTACGGCCAGGTCGCGTCGCCGATGGTGAACCAGCGCGGGGCGAGCCCGCCGTCGACCACCCACGCGGCCAGCCGCGGCGCACCGTACGCGCCCAGCACGCAGCCCGCGGCCGAGGCGAGGACGCCGACGGCGAGGGCCTCGGCGAGGACCATGCGCCGGACCTGCCCCGGGGTCGCCCCCGCGGTGCGCAGCAGCCCGAACTCCCGCCGCCGCTGCGCGACCTCGAAGGCGTACGTGGACGCGACGACGAAGACGGACACGAAGGCCGAGACCCCGCCGGCCGTGCCGAACAGCGCGTTCAGCGCCGCGACGGCCTCGCCGTCCCGGTCGGCGCCCCCGCCCGCGCCCCCGTCGGCGCGGTGGCGCGCGTCGCCGGTGAGCACCTGCACGCCCTCGCTGCCGCGCACCGCGTCGCGTACGGTCTCCGCCGGCGCGTCGACCACCAGTTGGAGGCTGAGCGGCGACAGTTCGGCGGCCCGCTCGTCCGTGAAGAAGACGGCGTTCTCGAAGCCGCGGCCGCCGACGGTCCCGGTGACGAGGACGGTGCCGCCGTCGGTCCGCACCCGGTCACCGGGCCCGGCCCAGTCACCGCTGACGACGACCTCGTCGGCCGCGCCCGGCGCGCGTCCCGCCGTGAGCGCGTACGGGGCGAAGGCGGCGGTCGACCACGGGTGGCCCACCAAGCCCTCCGGTGTGCCGGGTCCCCCCGGTCCGCCCGGTCCACCCGTTCCGCCCGCGGCCGTTCGTACCGGGAAGGACCGGTCCTCGACGACGGTGCCGAGTCCCTTCAGCCGGGCCACGACCTCGGCCGGTACCGGGCGCGGATGGGCGAGGGCGTGCGTCCGGCCCGCCTTCTCCCCGGGAGCCCGTACGGTGTCCGCTCCCCGGACCACGACCGGCGCGGCCGCGAACCGCTCGGGCCGCCGCTCGGGCGCATCCGCCGAGGCGGCCAGTGCCGCACCCATGACGGCGAGCAGTGCGACGCCGAGCGCGAGGGCGACGAAACTCCCGGCGAACGTGGCCCAGCGGGTGCGCAGCGTGGACAGTGCCAGGCTCAGCACGGCACGGCCTCCAGACGGGCCATGTGCCCGGCGATCTGCTCGGCCCGGGCCCCGGCCAACTCGCCGTGCACCCGCCCGTCGACGAGGAAGACGACCCGGTCGGCGTACGAGGCGGCCACCGGGTCGTGCGTCACCATGATCACGGTCTGGCCCTCGCGGTCGACCGCGCCCCGCAGCAGCTCCAGCACCTCGCGACCGGTCTGTGAGTCGAGCGCCCCGGTCGGCTCGTCGCCGAACAGCACCTCGGGGCGCGTGATCAGGGCGCGGGCCAGTGCCACACGCTGCTGCTGACCGCCCGACAGCTCGCCCGGCCGGTGCCGTGCCCGCTCGCCGAGCCCCACCCGCCGGAGCACCTCGCGGACCTCGGCCCGGGCGGGCCGGCGGCCCGCGAGCCGCAACGGGAGCGCCACGTTCTGCTCGGCGGTCAGCGCCGGCAGCAGGTTGAACGCCTGGAAGACGAAGCCGATCCGGTCGCGGCGCAGCAGGGTGAGCCCGGTCTCGCTCAGCCCGGTGAGCTCGGTCCCGCCCACGCTCACCGAACCCGACGTGGGCCGGTCGAGACCCGCCGCGCACTGCAGCAGCGTCGACTTGCCGGAACCGGAGGGCCCCATCACGGCCGTGAACGACCCCCGCGGAAAGGCGAGCGAGACCTGGGCCAGCGCCGTCACGGCCCGGTCGCCCGCCCCGTAGCGCCGGCTGACGGACCGCAGCCGGACCGCGTCGCCGTCGCGGGCACGGCCGCCGTCGCCGTCGTCGGCACGGCCGCCGTCACTTCCCCTGCCCCTGCCCCTGCCCCAGCCCCTGCCGTTCATGTGTCCCCACTTCTTTCGGTGATGTCGTCGCACCGAACGAAACCGCGCCGGGCCGCCGCGGCGCAGTGCGGCAGGGACGAGTCCCGGGGTAGGGCCAGGCATACCCCGGGACCTCGGCCCCGGCCCATGGCAGTGGCCCGCACGCTCCTCGTACGGTGATCTCCATGCATCCCCGAACCGTCTGGCAGGCCATGGCCCGGCCGGGCTTCCTGCTCTCGCCGTGGCCCTGGCGTTCGGCCGGGTACCTGCTCACCGGCGTGCTCACCGGCGCCGTCACCCTGGTGGCCCTGACCGCCCTGGCCGCCGTCGGTGCGCTCCTGGCCCCGGCCCTGGTCGGCCTGCCGCTGCTGCTCGCCGTCGCGCTCGCCGGCCTCCCGGTGGGCCGGCTGGAGCGGTACCGGCTGCGCCTGGTCGACCGGGTGCCCGCGCCGGACCCGCACCGGGTGCCGGCCGCCGCAGGCCTGTGGCCGTGGCTGCGGACCCGGCTGACGGAGCGGGCGACCTGGCGGGAGCTCGGCTGCGCGGTGCTGTCCGCCGTGCTGCTGTGGCCCGTCGACGCCCTCGTGCTCACCGCCGCCGTCCTCTGCCCGCTGGCCGCCGTGGCGACCCCGTTGCTGATGCTCACGGCCGGCCGGGGCCGCGAGGCGAAGGTGCTCAAGCTGTGGACCGTGACCACCTGGCCCGAAGCCTTCGGCGTGGCCCTGCTGGGGCTGGTCGTGCTGGCCCTGTCCGCGTACGTCCTCGGGGCCGCGGCCGGTGCCCGGGCCGGCCTCACCCGCCTCCTCGTCGCCCCGGACGACGCCGGCCTGGACGGCAGGCTCGTCGAACTCGCCACCTCACGCGCCCGGCTGGTGGACGCCTTCGAGGCCGAACGGCGGCGCATCGAGCGCGATCTGCACGACGGCGCGCAGCAGCGGCTGGTGGCGCTGACGATGACCCTCGGCCTGGCCCGCCTCGACGCGCCGCCCGGTCCCCTCGCCGACCAGCTCGCCAAGGCCCAGGAGGAGGCGGGCCGGGCCCTCGCCGACCTGCGCGAGCTCATCCACGGCATCCATCCGAAGGTCCTCGCGGACTACGGCCTCGCGGCCGCGGTCGCCGACGCCGCGGACCGTTCACCGGTGCCCGTGGACGTCGACCTCGAACTCGACGGGCGGCTGCCCGAGGCGGTGGAGGCCGCCGCGTACTTCGTGGTCTGCGAGGCGCTCGCCAACGTCGCCCGGCACAGCGGGGCCCGGCGCGCCGAGGTCACCGGCGGCCACCGCGACGGCCGACTGGTGCTGCGGGTCCGCGACGACGGCCGCGGCGGGGCGGACGTCGGCGCGGGCAGCGGGCTGACGGGCCTGGGGGACCGGGTGTCGGTGTTGGATGGCACACTCTCCCTGTCCAGCCCGCCGGGCGGACCGACCCTGCTGCAGGTGGAGATACCGTGCGCGTAGTGCTGGCCGAGGACAGCGTCCTGCTGCGGGAGGGGCTCGTCGGCCTGCTCGGCCGCTGCGGACACCAGGTGGTGGCGGCCGTCGGTGACGCGCCGTCACTGGTCGCGGCGGTCGAGGAGCACGAGCCCGACATCGTCGTCACCGACGTCCGCATGCCCCCGGGCTTCCAGGACGAGGGTCTGCACGCCGCCGTCCGGCTGCGCGAGACCCGGCCCGCGCTGCCCGTCCTGGTCCTCAGCCAGTACGTGCAGCGGTCGTACGCCTCCGAACTGCTCGACTCCGGCGACGGCTCGGGCGTCGGCTATCTGCTGAAGGACCGGGTCGGCCAGGTCGAGGAGTTCATGGACGCCCTCCGCGAGGTCGCGGCAGGCGGCACCGTGGTCGACCCCGAGGTCGTACGCCAGCTGCTGCGCCGCCGCCGTGATCCGCTGGAGCGGCTCAGCCCGCGCGAACGCGAGGTCCTGGCCCTCGTCGCCGAGGGCAGGTCGAACGCCGCCGTGGCCCGCGAACTGGTCGTCTCCGAGGCGGCCGTCGGCAAGCACATCGGCAGCATCCTCGCCAAGCTGGACCTGCCACCGGCGCAGGACTCCCACCGCCGCGTCCTGGCGGTCCTCGCCTACCTGCGCTCCTGAGGCGGGCCCGCCGGCCCGCTCACAGGGGCAGGGCGCTGCCGCAGCGCGTGCAGTAGTTGGCGTCCAGCTCGGTCGAGAGGCGGCCGCAGTCGGGGCACACCCGGTGCAGCAGGCAGGCCGGCTCGCCGCCTTCCGGCGAGGAGCCCGAGGTGGGCAAGGGGCTCGGGGGGCTCTGGAGACCCGAGGGCGGCGAGATGCCGAGCCCGGGCCGGCGCGTGTGCACCGTCAGGTACGTCATCCCGTCCGGCCCGGCCGCCAGCGAGCGCCGCGACCCCTTCGGCAGCCAGGCGACCGCGTGCCGGCCCAGCGGGTGCGGACCGTCCTCGGCGTGCAGCGTCCCCGAGCCGGCGAGGACGACGAGCATGACGTCCAGGACCTGCTCGGCGTGCTCGCCGACGGCCGCGTCCGGCCGGAGCCGGATCACGTTGGAGTCGAGGTCGCGCCGGGTTCCGGTCAGCCGCCACAGGGCGCCGGCCGCGTCGGCCGGGGCGTCGGCGATCACCGGGTCGAGCTCCGTCAGGACCTCGGCGAGGGGCGGGTGCGTCATGGTCCTGGTCCTCCGGGGCGGGCGGGCGGTGCGGATCCGGGGCGTGCAGAGGCAGTCATACACGATCAGGCCCGCTCCGACAGCCGTGATCCACGATCGAGTGCGCCTCCTGCGGCAACCGGACGCACGGGCAGACGTGTTACCGTCCCGCCATGTCCAAGCCCGAGATAGACGAGGTGACCGCCGAGTTCTTCGGCGCTTTCGACAACCGCGGCGGCAAGCAGGCCGATCTGGACCGCCTCCGCCGGCTGCTCCTGCCGACCGGCGTGATCGTCAAGACCGGCCCGGACTTCACGGTCTACGGGGTGGACGAGTTCATCGAGCCCCGCCGGAAGCTGCTGAACGACGGCCGGCTGCTGGAGTTCGCCGAGTGGGAGACCTCGGAACGGACCGAGATCGCCGGGGACATCGCCTCGCGCTTCGGCGAGTACCGCAAGTCCGGGATCCTCGACGGCGAGCCCTTCGAGGGCGGCGGTACCAAGACCATCCAGTTCGTCCGCACCGCGGACGGCTGGCGGATCGCCGCCTTCTCCTGGTACGACCGACCCTGACCCCCGGAGCTGCGGGCACCGGCCCCCGAGCCCGGAGCTCCTCCCCGGAGCCCTTCCCCGGCGCCCCCGCCGAAAGCGCCCCGCGCCCTCGAAGCGCCCCCGCCCCTGCCCGAAAGTCGCCCCTGCGCGCCCGGGCGGCGCGATTGGCCGGAACGGCGCCTTGGTTCGTGCCCCCGCGGGTTCCTACGCTTTGCGCACCCGGCCCTCGCGGCCCGGGTGGCTCCGCCGGCTACCCACCCCCCACCCACCACCCCTTCCCGCGGTGCGCCGGCCCCTGCCCGCGCGCCGCTTCCCTAGCCGAAGCAGTGGATTGGAGCATCATGGCCGGTGGCATGTTGGTGGGCGGCGCGATCGCCGCATTGCTCACCACCGCCCTGCCCGCACAGTCCAGCCCCACGTCGATCGTCGACCCGCCCCCGGACCGGATCGTGATCGACGTCGCGACCGTCAACGGCTCCGGCTGCCGCCAGGGCACCGCGGCCGTCGCCGTGTCCCAGGACAACACCGCCTTCACCGTCACCTACAGCGACTACCTCGCGCAGGTCGGCGGCGGCGCCCCGCCCACCGCGGCGCGCCGCAACTGCCAGCTCAACCTCGTCGTGCACGTGCCCCACGGCTTCACGTACGCGATCGCCAGCGCCGACTACCGCGGCTACGCCTCCCTCGCGCCGGGCGCGAGGAGCGTCGAGAAGGCCTCGTACTACTTCCAGGGCTCGTCGCAGACCGCCGCCCGTACGCACAACTTCGCCGGTCCGTACCAGGACAACTGGCAGGCCACCGACTCGACCGACTGGGCACAGCTGGTGTGGGCGCCCTGCGGGGTGCAGCGCAACTTCAACATCAACACCGAACTGCGCGTCGACCGGGGCAGCTCGGCCCCCGGCGCCACCAGCTACATGACCATGGACTCCACCGACGGCGACATCAGTACCGTCTACCACCTGGCCTGGAGGGAGTGTCCCAAGCGCTGACGAGCTCCGGCCGGGCCGCGCCGTGCGCGGCCCGCTGCCGCCGCAGTGGCCGCGGCCCCCACCAGTTGGCGTCGCGCAGCAGCGTCATCGTGGCCGGGACCAGCAGACAGCGCACCAGCGACGCGTCGACCACGACGACGATCGCGAGGGCGACCGCCAGCTGTTTGACGACCGTCAGCTCGCCCGTGGCGAACCCCGCGAACACGACGCACATCAGGGCCGCCGAGGAGCTGATGATCCGGGCGGACCGCTGGAGCCCGGCCTCGACCGCCCGGTCGTTGCCGACCCCGGCCTCGTACAGCTCCTGGATCCGGCACAACAGGAACACCTCGTAGTCCATGGACAGGCCGAAGGCCAGCGCGAAGACGACGACCGGCAGCCAGTACCCCAGCCCGCCCAGGGTGTGCACCCCGAGCAGGCCCGCGCCCCACCCGTCCTGGAAGACCAGCACCAGCGCCCCGAACGACGCCCCGAGGGAGAGGGTGTTCATCGCCATCGCCTTCAGCGGCAGCAGCACCGAACCGGTCATCAGCAACAGCAGCACACCGGTCGTCAGCGCGATCAGCGCGGCCGCGCGGGGCGCGTGACCTGCCACCTCGGCCCGGAAGTCGATGTCCACGGCGCTGCGCCCGGTGACCCAGACGGGGTACCCCGCAGGCCGCTCGTCCCGCAGCTCGTGGACGAGCCGCTCCGCGGGCTCCTGCCCGGGTCCGGCCACCGCCGCGATCCGTACGAGGGCCAGCCCCGGGGCCGCGGCGCCGGCCCGGCCCACCTCCTCGACCTCCGGCCGGCCGGCGAACCGGTCGGCCCACCCCTGCAATCGGCCCGGCTCGGTACGCGCCACCACGACCACCGCGTCGGGCCGGTGCTGGGGGAACCGCTCCGCCACCAGGTCGGCGTACCGGCGCGCCTCGGCCGTCGGCGGCAACTGCTGCTCCCCGACCGGGCTGACCAGGTGCACGTGCAGGAACGGCGTGGCGCAGGCGAGCAGGGCCGCGCCGACGCCGAGCACGACCGCCACGGCGTGCCGCCGCGTCCACAGGGCGAGCCGCGCGAACGCGCCGTCGTCCTCCGGGCGTCCCGCGGCGAGGACCCCAGAGGTCCCAGGGACCCGGGACGAGCCGATCCGGTCCGGGAAAGCCGCCAGCAGCGCGGGGGTGAGAGTCAGCGCCGTGGCCAGCGAGAGCGCCACCGTCCCCGCCGCGGCCAGGCCGATCGCCGCGTAGAAGTCGCTGGGGAAGGCGGCGAGTCCGCACAGCGCGGCGGCCACCACCAGCGCCGCGAAGCCGACCGCCCGCCCGGCGGTCGCCATCATCCGGGCCACCGCCTGCGGCGCCGGCCGCCCCGCGGCACGCTCCTCCCGGAACCGGCCCACCATCAGCAGCGAGTAGTCGACGGCCAGGCCCAGCCCGAGCATCGTGGTCGTCGACAGGGCGGGTGAGGACAGGTCGTACCAGCGGGACAGCAGGAGCAGCCACAGCATGCCCGTGACCACCGTGCCCACGGCCGCCAGCACCGGCACGGAGGCCGCCGCGAGCCCGCCGAACAGCACGTAGACCACCACCAGCGTCACGGGCAGCGTGATCAACTCGCTGCGCCGGGTGTCCGCGACCGACCGGGCGGCCACGGCCCGCCGGGCGAGCTCGCTGCCGCCGAGCGTCACCTCCGCGCCCGGCACGGCGTCGGCGATCCTCCGCAGCCGGGACTCGACCGCGGCGAGCGACTGCTCCCGCGCCCCCTCGGGGAGGTCCCGCGCGAGCCGTACGGAGACCAGCGCGGCCCCACCGTCGGCGGAGACGGCGGGATCCGGCCGGGGCGCGCCG
>NZ_WTFF01000028.1 GCF_019400985.1 Streptomyces bambusae | reverse complement strand
GCCCAGGCCTGGGCCGGGTGCATGGCCGGCGCCACGGCCGCAGCCAGGTGCGTGGCCTGGGCCGCGGCCGTAGCCAGGTGTGTGGACTGAGCCGGGGTCAGGTGCGCGGCCAGGGCCGCCGCCGGGGGCATGGCCGGCGCCATGGCCGCAGCCAGGTGTGTGGCCTGGGCCGCCATCGGGGGCATGGCCGGCGCCACGGCCGCAGCCGGGTGCATGGCCTGGGCCGCGGCCGTAGCCAGGTGTGTGGACTGGGCCGCGGCCGTAGCCAGGTGTGTGGACTGAGCCGGGGTCAGGTGCGCGGCCAGGGCTGCGGCCGGGTGTGTGGTCGGGGCCGCAGCCGGATGCGGGGTCGGGGCCGCCGCCGGGGCCGGGGCGCCGGGCATGGACGGGATGGGCTCCGGGCTCGGGGCTGAGGTCTGGAGCGCCGGGGTCAGGTGCGCGGCCAGGGCGGAGGGCGCTGTCGGTGCCGGCGCCGCATGCGCGGCCACGGCCCGAGCCGTGGGCGCTGCGCCGGGGGCGGGCGGGTGGGGCTCGGTGGATCGGGGCGCGGCCAGGTGGTCGTGGGCGAGCGGGGCCGGGTGTGGGGTCGGGGCCGGGGCGGTGGGCGTGGTGGGGGTGGGGTCCGGGCTCGGGGTACGGGACTGGAGTGCCTGGGCCGGGGGCGCTGTGCCGGGGGCGGGCGGGTGCGGCTCGGTGGATCGGGGTGCGGCCGGGTGGTCGTGGGCAGGTGCCGGGGCAGGGTGCACAGCGCTGCTGGGCGCCAGGACCCGAGCGGGCGGCGGGGTGGCAGGCAGCGCCGCCGGGTCCTCGTGCGCAGCCGCGACCAGGTGCACGGCCGCAACGGGGGCCATGGGCGGGGTGGCAGGCAGCGCCGGGGTGGGGAGGGTGCCCTGGAGGATCTGGTGGTGGAGGGTGCGCAGGGCGGGGCCGGGGTCGATGCCCAGGTCCTCGGCCAGGTGGCGGCGGCCCGTCTCGTAGACCGCCAGGGCGTCGGGCTGGCGGCCCGAGTGGTAGAGGGCCGTCATCAGGTGGGCGCGCAGGTGCTCGCGGAGGGGGTGGAGGGCGACCTGCCGGGTCAGGGCCGGGACGAGGGTGGCGTGGTGGCCCAGGGCGAGGGCCGCCTCGGCGTGGTGCTCCACGGTCGCCAGGTGGGCCTCGGCCATGCCGGGGCCCTCGGCGGCCGCGAGGTGTTCGGTGACGTCGCTCAGGGCCGGGCCGCGCCAGAGGGCGAGGGCGTCGGCGAAGTGGCGTTCGGCCTCGGCGAAGTGACGCTCGGCCTCGGTGTGGTGGCGTTCGGCCTCGGTGTGGTGGATTCCGGCGGCCGCGAAGGGGCGTTCGGCCTCGGTGTGGTGGATTCCGGTGGCCGCGAAGGGGCGCTCGGCCTTGGTGTGGTGGGCCGTGCGGAGGGCGGTGCGGCCGGCGGCGGTGAGGTCCTGGAAGGCGTACCAGTCGACGGTGGCGTCGGCGGTGTCCATCCGGTAGCCGGCGCCGTGGCGCTCCAGGCCGTGGCCCGGGCCGAGCCGGGTGCGCAGCCGGGAGACGTAGGTGTAGAGCTGGCTGGTGCTGGTGGCGGGGGGCTCCTCGCCCCACAGCAGGTCCGTCAGGCGCTCGTCGGTGACCAGTTGGCCGCGGGCGAGGAGGAGGGCGGCCAGGACGGTGCGCTGCTTGGCGCCGTCGAGGGCGGCGGGCCGGCCGTCGAGCTCGGCCGACACGGGCCCGAGGAGCGTGAAGTCCATGGTCGCCTCCGCCTGGTCGCAAGGGCCCGGAACGTGTCCGGGCCTGTCTTGCGAAAAGGCTATTGACCTGCGGTTTTTCATCGCTCTCGGATCGATTTCGGCGGAGCGAAAGCGCTTTGAAAGCGCGGAAAAACGGCGTCTCCCTAGCGTGGTGGACATGCCGAAGGGCACCGCCGAGACCGACCCGAAGGAGACCGACGTGAACCGCATCGACCGCCTCACCCGCTCCGCCCGCCGCACCGCCGCCACCGCCGTCGTGGCCCCGCTCGGGAGGGTCGCCGCCACGACCGCCGTCCTCGTCGCCGCGCTCGGTGCGGCCGGCTTCACCGCCGCCACCGCGGGCGACGACCCGTGGACCTCGGTGCGCGCCGTGGCGACCGTGGACGACCCGTGGACCGCCGCCCCAGCGGGTGCGGACACAGACGACCCGTGGACCGCCGCCCCGGCCGGTGCGGACACCGACGACCCGTGGACCTCCGCCCCGGTCCGTGTCGCCAAGGACGACCCGTGGACGTGACCGGGGACGAGGTCAGGACTGTACGAGTTCGAACAGCTCCCGCGAGCCGACCGGTTCGCCTTCCGCGAGCACCACCAGGAGCTGCTCCATCCGCTCCCGCCACACCTGCGCACCGACCTCGGTGAACAGTTCGGCCGCCGCCCGGAAACTCAGGCCGGCGCCCGCCCGGTCCGTACGCAGGATCTGTACGCAGCCCAGGGCCCCCGACGCACGCGCCTTCAGGAACGCGTCCGGTATCTCCCCGGCCGTCCTCATCGCGCTGCGCAGGGTCGATTCGGCCTCTTCGAGCCGGTCCTGGCACCACAAGGACTCCCCCAGAGCGCGCAGCACGTGCGCCTCGCCCCGCAGGTCGCCGCTGGCCAGGACGAGTTCCAGCGCCCGCCGGCAGGCCTCCTCCGCGCGGGCCCCCTCGCCGCGGGCCGTCAGCGCCTCCGCCAGCCTCACCGTGCTCTGCGCCTCGCCCCGTACCGTGCCCAGCCCCCGGCTGCGGGCCACCGCCTCCGAGGAGAGCATCAAGGACGCCTGGGCGTCCCCCCGTTCGAGTTCCATCTGCGCCAGCAGGCCCAGTACATGGGCCTCCGCGTAGTGGTCGCCGACCTCCCGGAAGATCTCCAGGGAGTGCCGGCCCCGCTCCACCGCCCGGTCCAGGTCGCCCCGGTGGCGTTCGCACAGCGCGAGATTGCGCAGGACCAGGGCCCGCCCCTGGGCCTGGCCCAGCTCCTCGAACAGGTGGAGGGCCAGGCCCAGGCGCTCGTAGGCGCTGTCGTACTCCCACTGGACGATCTCCAGGGTGCCCAGGGACTGCTGCATGGCCGCCTCGCCCAGCCGGTCGCCGCTGCGGCGGGCGGCGCCGAGCGCCGCCTCGGCGCACTCGCGCCAGTCCTCCAGGTAGTTGCGGTTCTGGAAGAGCGTCACGCTGGTCATCGCCAGGTCCCAGGCGTAGCCGGACTCGTCGTCGCGGGCGGCCTGCTGGACCAGTGCGGTGATCGCCATCCGCTCCGTCTCGAACCACTCCATCGGGTCCTCCATCAGATCGGAGGCCAGGTGGTCCGGCAGGTCCCGGACCGGGGCCGTGCCGGGTACGACCGTGTAGTCGCCGCCGTAGACCCGGCGGTGCGCCGCCTTCGCCAGGCCGAGCCACACCCCGCAGGCCCGGCGGACGGCGGCCCGCAGTTCGTCCTCGCCGTCCTCGGCCACGGCGCACTCGCGGGCGAAGAGCCGCAGCAGGTCCTGGAAGCGGTAGCGGACGTGGCCGCTGCTGGCGCTGAGGGGTTCCAGCAGCTGGGCGTCGACCAGGTGCTCGATGAGGTCCTCGGCGTCGACGGGGTCGATGTCGAGGAGGGCGGCGCCGGCCCAGGCCGAGAACTCGGGGACGTTGAGGGAGCCGAGGAGACGGAACATCCGGGCCGTCTCCGCCGGCAGGTCGCGGTAGCTCAGGCGCAGGCCCGCGCGGACGCCGCGGGCGTCGGGGCTGAGCTCGTCCAGCCGGCGGCGCTGGTCCTCCAGGCGGGAGACCAGGGTACGGACCGTCCAGTGGGGTTTCGCGGCGAGCCGGGCGGCGGCGATGCGCAGGGCCAGGGGCAGCCGGTCGCACAGTTCGCTCAGCCGGGCCGCCGCCACCGGGTCGGCGGCGAACCGGTCGTCGCCGGCCACCCGGGAGAGCAGCGCGATGGATTCGTCCTGGCCGAGCGAGGCCAGGTGCAGGGGTACGTAGGCGTAGTCGCCGGCCAGGGCCCCGCCCATGCTGTCGCGGCTGGTGACCAGGACGCAGCAGCCGGAGGTGCCGGGCAGCAGGGGGCGGATCTGCTGGAAGGAGCGGGCGTTGTCCAGGACGATGAGGACCCGGCGGCCGTCGAGCACACTGCGGAACAGGGCGGTGCGTTCGTGCTGGTCGGCCGGGATCTGCGGGCCGGGCACCCCGAGGGCGCGCAGGAAGCGGTCCAGCACGGCGGAGGGGCGGCGCGGGGCCTCCTCCTCGTCATAGCCGCGCAGGTCGGCGAAGAGCTGTCCGTCGGGGAAGCGGGTCGCGACCTGGTGGGACCAGTGGACGGCCAGGGCGGTCTTGCCGACGCCGCCGGTGCCGACGATGGAGCCGACGGGCAGGGAGGCGCCGCCCTGCTGCTCCAGCAGCCGGTCCAGGGCGGCGAGTTCGGCGGCTCGGCCGGTGAAGGAGGCCGGGGCGGGCGGCAGGTGGGCGGGTACGGCGGCCGCGGCGACGGCGGGGACGGTGTTCTCGGCGCCCGGGGCCGCGGTCAGCCTGGGCGAGTCGGCGAGGATGTCCTCGTGCAGCTCCTGGAGGGCGGGCCCGGGGTCGATGCCGAGCTCCTCGGCGAGCAGCCGCTGCCCGATCCGGTAGGCCTCCAGGGCCTCGGCGCGCCGCCCGGAGCGGTACTGGGCGAGCATCAGCTGGCCGAGGGCGGCCTCGCGCAGCGGGTGCTCGCGGACGAAGCCGGTGAGCTCGCCGATCAGTTCGCGGTGCTTGCCCTGCTCCAGGCGCAGCGCGGTCAGCTGCTCGTACACGTCCAGTCGCAGTTCGGTCAAGCGGGCCGCCTCCGCCTCGACGCGTTCGGCGGTGACGCCGGCCAGGGCCGGGCCCCGCCACATGGCGAGGGCGTCCTCGAAGGCGGCGAGGGCCTCGTCGGTCCGGCCGCCGCGGGCGGCCTCGCGGCCCTCGGCGGCCCGCTCCTCGAACTCGACGGCGTCGATGCGGTGCTCGCCGGCGTGGAGCAGGTAGCCGGGGTGGCTGGTGACGAGGACGTCGTCGAGGCCGACGGCCGTCTTGAGGATCTTGCGCAGCGCCGAGACGCAGATGGCGATCTGGTTGCGGGCGGTGGCGGGCGGGTTGCCGTGCCAGACCGCGTCGGCGAGGGTGTCGACGGAGACCACCCGGCCGGGGTTGAGCAGCAGCATCGACATGATGGTCCGCTGCCGGGCGCCCTGGAGGACGACGGGGCGTCCCTCCGCACTGATGTCCAGGGGCCCCAGGATCCGGAACACCAGCTGAAGCACGGCTGCCTCCTCACTCGGCCGCAGCCGTACCCGAACGACCGATACGCCGCTTTCCTCTGGGTTACAAGGCCGCCGGGCGGGCGGGCAACGCGGTCGGCAGCAAGCTGCCAGGACGGACCGTTCCGCCCGGCTCCGGAGCACGGGAACACGGGAGCACGGGAGCCGGCTGCTCGGCTGTTCGGCTGTTCGGCTGTTCGGCTGTTCGGCTGTTCGGCTGTTCGGCTGTTCGGCTGTTCGGCTGTTCAGGCTCGGGGTGCCTGCCAGGAGGCGGGGGGCAGGAGCTCGGGGCGTTGCCAGCGCGCGGACCGCCCCTCGGCGTCGTCCCCGCCTCCGCACCCGGCGTATCCGGCGTGCCCGGCCTCCTGGCGTGCGGTCAGGGCGGCGACGAGGGCGGCGACGGCGGCCAGTTCCTCGGGGGTGGGGCGACCGTTGATGATCTTGAAGAGGGTGGGCGCCAGGGGGCCTTCCAGGACGGGGGTGGACGCATCGCCGGTCAAGGGTCTCTCCTCACATCGGGGGGTTGCCGTGCTTGCGGGCGGGGGTCACGGCGTGCTTGGTGCGGAGCATCTCCAGGGCGCCGATCAGGGCGCTGCGGGTGTCGGCGGGGTCGATGACGTCGTCGACGAGGCCGCGCTCGGCGGCGTAGTAGGGGTGCATGAGCTCCGCCTTGTACTCCTTGACCAGCTGCTGGCGGACCGCCTCGGGGTCGTCGGCCTGGGCGATCTGGCGGCGGAAGACCACGTTCGCGGCGCCCTCGGCGCCCATCACGGCGATCTCGTTGGCGGGCCAGGCCAGCGAGACGTCGGTGCCGATGGAGCGGGAGTCCATGACGATGTACGCGCCGCCGTAGGCCTTGCGCAGGATGACCTGGACGCGGGGGACGGTGGCGTTGCAGTAGGCGTAGAGCAGCTTGGCGCCGTGCCGGATGATGCCGCCGTGCTCCTGGCCGACGCCGGGCAGGAAGCCGGGTACGTCGACCAGGGTGACGAGCGGGATCGAGAAGGCGTCGCACATCTGGACGAAGCGGGCGGCCTTCTCCGAGGAGTGGATGTCGAGGACGCCGGCCAGGGACTGCGGCTGGCTGGCAACGATGCCGACGACCCGGCCGCCGAGCCGGGCGAGGGTGGTGATGACGCTGGTCGCCCAGCGCTCGTGGACCTCCATGTGCTCGCCGTCGTCGACGATCTCGGCGATGACCTCGCGCATGTCGTACGGGCGGTTGCCGTCGAGCGGCACCAGGTCCAGCAGCCGCTCGCAGCGGCGGTCCGCGGGGTCGGAACAGGGTGCGGCCGGCGGGGTGGCGCGGTTGTTGGAGGGGAGCATCGAGATGAGGTAGCGGACCTCGGCGATGCAGGTCTCCTCGTCGTCGTACGCGAAGTGCGCGACGCCGCTGGTGCCGGCGTGCACGTCGGCGCCGCCGAGGCCGTTCTGGGTGATCTCCTCGCCGGTGACGGCGCGGACCACGTCCGGGCCGGTGATGAACATCTGCGAGGTGTCCCGGACCATGAAGACGAAGTCGGTGAGGGCGGGGCTGTACGCCGCGCCGCCCGCGCAGGGGCCGAGCATGACCGAGATCTGCGGGATGACGCCCGAGGCCAGGGTGTTGCGCTGGAAGATGCCGCCGTAGCCGGCCAGGGCGCTGACGCCCTCCTGGATACGGGCGCCCGCGCCGTCGTTGAGGGACACCAGGGGCGCGCCGGCCGCGATGGCCATGTCCATGATCTTGTGGATCTTGGTGGCGTGGGCCTCGCCCAGCGCGCCGCCGAAGATCCGGAAGTCGTGCGCGTAGACGAAGACCGTGCGGCCCTCGACCGTGCCCCAGCCGGTGACGACCCCGTCGGTGTGGGGGCGTTTGTGCTCCAGGCCGAATCCGGAGGCCCGGTGCCGGCGCAGCTGCTCGACCTCGTGGAACGATCCCTCGTCCAGCAGGAGGGCGATCCGCTCGCGGGCGGTCAGCTTGCCCTTGGCGTGCTGCGCCTCGGTGGCGGCGGGGGCGCCGCCCTGTACTTCCTGGCGGATGCGGACGAGTTCGGCGACCCGTTCGGCCATGGTCATCCTTGGGGCTCCTTGCGGCTGAGGCTGGTGCGGAGGGCGACGTAGTCGCAGAGGGCGAGCAGGGCGCGGCGGGCCGGCAGGTCGGGCAGCCCGGCCAGCGCGCTGCGGGCGCGGTCGAGGCGGCGGTGCATCACGGCCTCGGTCTCGGCGAGGGCGGCCGAGCGCTCGAACAGCTCCAGGGCGCGGGGCAGGGCGGCGGGCGGGACGGGCCCGGCGGCGAGGAGGGCGCGCAGTTCGGCGTCGGCCGGGTCGGTGCCCTCGCGGGCGAGCAGCACGGGCAGGCTCGCCACGCCGGCCAGCAGGTCCTTGCCGCGTTCCTTGCCGGTGAGTTCGGCCGGGGAGGTCAGGTCGAGGAGGTCGTCGGCTATCTGGAAGGCGATGCCGAGCTGTTCGCCGCACTCGGTGAGCGCGGCGGCGGCGGGCGCGGGCGCGCCGGCCTGGACGGCGCCGATGCCCAGGGCCATGGCGAGCAGGGCCGCGGTCTTGCCGGCGGCGACGTGGAAGTAGTGGGTGACCCGGTCCTCGTCGGGGGCGGGCCCGGCCAGTTCGCGCAGCTGCCCGGCGACCAGCCGGCCGGCGGCCTGGGCGTTGAGGTGGACGGCGGCGGGGCCGAGTTCGGCGGCGAGCTGGGCGGCGCGGGCCAGCAGCCAGTCGCCGCCGAGGACGGCGGCGCGCTCGCCGAAGCGGGCGTGGACGCTGGGCACGCCGTGCCGGGTGGCGGCGCCGTCCATCACGTCGTCGTGGTAGAGCGAGGCGATGTGGACGAGTTCGGCGATGACGGCGGCCTGGGTGACGCCGTCGGCCAAGGGGTCGCCGAACTCGGCGCCGAGCAGGACCAGCAGGGGCCGCAGGCGCTTGCCGCCGGCCTCGGCGAGGTGGCCGGTGAGGGCGCCGACCCGGGGGTCGAGGGCGCCGTGGGCGCCGGCCCGGAGCCATTTCTCGGCCCGTTCGAGGGATTCCTGCATCCGGGTCTCGAACTCGGGCTCGTCCCGGGCGAGTCGGCCGAGCAGCCGGGCCGCGGGAAGGCCGGACGGCGCTGCCGTCCCTGCCCCGTACTCGTGTCCAGCGCCCATGGGCCCCTCCGCGACAAAGGCGAACATTGATTTCACGTATATGCATTCGACAGCATCATCAGGGGCCGGGCCCCTTACAACAGGGCTGACATGAAGGTGCCACTAAGGCATACGCGCACTTCTGACCAGCGGTTTGGCAGCTTCCTGCCAGGAATCTCGGTGACGTCGTCTTCAGCTGCGCAGAAAATCGGCGGATCCGCATCCAACCGGGAAACCCGCGGCCCGTACGGGGAAATTGACAGCAACCGGACACCCCGGGAGGGAGATTTCCCTCCCGTGGTTAGGCTCCGCGGGACATTCCCCTGCCGTGAATCGTTGTGAAGGAGTCTCATGTTCGGACGGATCGGACGCTTCGCCGTCCTCCGGCCCTGGGTGACCATCTCGGCCTGGCTGATAGCGGCGGTGGCACTCGCCGCACTCGCCCCGCAGCTGAAGCCCACCAGCGACCAGGCCGAATTCCTGCCCTCCCACTACGAGTCCGTCCAGGCGGCGAAGGCACAGGAACGCGCATTCCCCCAGCATGAGCAGCCGGCGGCCGTCGCCGTCTTCCAGCGGACGGACAAGAAGGCCCTGACGGAGTCCGACAAGGCGGCCGTCGCCAAGGTCGCGACCGGGCTCCAGGGCAAGGGCCTGACCAAGGTCAAGGCGGTGGTGAGCAGCCCGGAGGCCGTCTCCCCCAACGGCGAGATCGCCCTCGCCCAGGTCCTCGCCACGGTGAAGGACCCGTACGACCCGGAGCTCGGGGAGTCCGTCAAGAAGCTGCGTGAGGAGGCGCGGTCCCTGCTCGCCGGCACGGACCTGACCATGGGCCTCACCGGCGCCGCGGCCAGCGCGGTGGACGCCAAGGAGGCCTCCGGCGACACCGACGGCATGATCATGTCGGCCACGCTGCTGCTGATCGTGGTGCTGCTGCTGGTCATCTTCCGCAGCCCGCTCATCGCGATCCTGCCCGTCGTCATCATCAGCCTGGCGTTCATGGTGGCCACCGGGCTGATCTCGACCGCGGCCGAGCTCGGCGGGCTGAAGGCGGACGCCTCCATCTCGGCGATCCTGATCGTGGTCCTCTTCGGCGTCGGCACCGACTACATCCTCTTCCTGCTCTTCCGCTACCGCGAGCAGCTGCGCGGCGGCCAGGACCCCAAGCAGGCCATGATCAGCGCCGTCGCGCTGGTGGGCGAGACCATCGCCTCCGCGGCCGGTGCCGTCGTCGTCGCCTTCCTGGCCCTGCTGCTGTCCACGATGGGCATGCTGCGGGCCATGGGCCCCTCGCTGGCGATCTCGGTGGCCGTGGCGCTGCTGGCCGGGCTGACCCTGGTGCCGGCGGTGTTCTCGCTGCTCGGCGCGAAGGCGTTCTGGCCGTCGAAGGCGTGGAAGAAGGAGCCGAGGAACGCCCTCGCGGGCAAGGTGGGCTCCGCCGCCGCCAAGCGTCCGGCCGTCATCGCCGGTGTCACCGCGGGCGTGCTCGCCGTGCTCGCCGTGGGAGCGCTCAGCTTCAAGCCGGCGTTCGACGCGGACAGTTCCCTGCCGCAGGACCTCGAGTCCGTGACCGCGATGAAGGACCTCCAGCGCGGCTTCTCCGCCGGGCAGACCGACCCGACCTCGGTCTACCTGGAGAAGCGTGACGGAACGGCCCTGGACCAGGCCCAGCTGGAGGCGTTCGGCGCCGCCCTGAAGATCGAGGGCGTCGGCGAGGTCTCCCCCGCCGTGCCCGGAGCGAACGGCAGCGTCGCGCAGTACAGCGTGGTCCTGAAGTACCGCCCCACCGAGGACAAGGCCCTCGACCTGGTCTCCGGGCCGCTGCGGGACGCCGCCCACCGGGCCGCGCCCGAGGGAACCCGGGCGCTGGTCGGCGGGACCTCGGCGGTGCTCGGCGACATCAGCACGGCCGTCACCCGCGACTACACGGTGGTCTTCCCGGCCGCCGGACTGGCCATCATGCTCATCCTGGGCCTGCTGCTGCGCAGCGTGGTCGCCCCGCTGTACCTCATGGCGTCGGTCGCCCTCGGGTTCGCCGCCACCCTCGGCGCGACGGTCTGGCTGTTCCAGGGCGGCAGTGGCGAGAAGGGCCTGCTGTTCACCCTGCCCGTGGTCGTCTACCTCTTCGTGGTGGCCATCGGCACGGACTACAACATCCTGATGGTGGCCCGGCTCCGGGAGGAGATCGGCGCCGGGCGGCCCCCGCGCGAGGCCGTCCGCCGGGCCGTCACCGCGTCGGCGCCCACCATCTCCGCCGCCGCGGTCATCCTGGCCGGCACGTTCGGCGTGCTGATGCTCGCCAAGAACTCCATGCTCCAGCAGATGGGCTTCGCCGTCGCGTTCGGCATCCTGCTCACCGCCTTCGTCATGGCGCTGCTGCTCGTGCCCACCCTCACCAGCCTGCTCGGCCACCGCGCCTGGTGGCCCGGGCACAAGAAGACCCTGCCGGCCACGGCGGGCGGGGCGCCCGGCACGGCCACGGGGACCGGCCCGGCCGGGTCCTCGGCCGGGGACGGCTCCCGTACGGACGACCGGAGCCTGGTCTGACGGCTCCCCGGATCCGACACCCCCGTCGGCCGTACGGGAGTACGCCGCCCGGTCCGCCGTCGCCCCCACGGGTGGCGCGGACCGGGCGGCGCCGTCGTTCGTGGGCCGTGCGGTGCGCCCCGGCACACCGGCCGACCAGGCAATGTCACCTTCCTGCCAAGGTTGTGACGGTCCGTTCGGCAGGACAAGATCGCCGCCTACGCTCCCTTGCGACCACTCACGAGGGAAGGCTTGGGGAATTGCGCAACCGAACCACGCTCGCCGCCGCCACCGCCGCCGGGATGCTGTCGCTGATGTTCACGGCCGGCAGCGCCACCGCCGCCTCCGCTGCCGGGAACACCGCCGCGCCGGGCGCGCAGGCCGACGCCACGTCCTGCGGCGAGGTGCGTCTGACCGGCGAGCTGCCCGCGCCGCCGGCCGGGATGGCCGTGCAGCAGCAGGTCACGATCGGCGAGGACTGCCGGCCCGTCCTCGGCGAGGTCACCTTCGTACCGGCACGCGCCGGCGCGGCGGCGAAGACCAAGGCCGCCGCCGCGCCGGCGGGGGTGGCCGCGGCGGAGACGGCCGCCGGGACCACGCGTCAGTTCAAGAGCTGGAACGAGATGTTCGACTGCTGCAACATCCGGATGACGGGCCTGTACACGGCCTCGCAGTGGACCACGGACGGCAGCCGCATCACCACGGCCTCCACCGAGGCCACGCAGCAGTGGAACCGCGAGCCGTGGAACGCGGGGTGGAACCTGAAGTCCGCCACGCAGAACACCGACTGCGCCGAGAACTGCGACGTCTCACGCACCGAGGCGCACGCCGATTTCACCTACAAGGGAATCTTCGACGTCACGGGAAGCTGGTACGCCAACACGCACCACTCGTACGTCGACCTGAATGCGGACGGCACGGCGACCTGCCGTTTCGACGTCCAGCTGCGTCACAGCTTCATCGGGTGGAACTGGCAGCGCGGCTGCCAGTGACCGGGCGGGGCGCGGCCACCGAGATCAGCCGCGCCCACCTGGCGTGATCGCCCTTCTCACCGATGAGCCTGCCATCGGCCTCCACCCACGCGTGGGGGCTGAACGGCGGGCTCATCAGCGTTCCCACGCACCACGTGGGCCAGCTGCCCCCGAGCCGGCAGGTCAGCGCCACGGCCACGGACCGGGGCAGACAGCTGCGCTGCCCGTTCATCAGCAGGCTGGACGCGAGCACGAGTTGCCTGGCCTCGGTCGCCTGCGCCTCGGTCGCCGGGACCGCGCCGCGCGCGATCCGGGTCAGAGCCCGCTCCAGCCGGTGCGGGGCGAGGCGGGTGAGCAGGCGGGCGGCTCCGACGGCCGTACGGGCGGCCAGCCGGCGGTGCAGCGGAAAGCGGGCCCGCGGCGGCAGGGCGGTGGTGACGCTCACGCGGCCACCACTCCCGCCTCGGCCATGGCGGCCAGCACCGCGTGGACGTCCGCCGCGGCGCGCTCGGCGTCGACGTCGTACTCCTCGGTGAGGCGGCGGGTGGCGTCCTCGGCCCGTCCGCCGTCGAGCAGGGCGCCCACGATCGTCGCGGAGGTGGGGTTGAGCTGCCAGTAGGCGCCCGACTTGGTGTCGAGCAGCACGGCGCCGTACTCGGTGGTGGCGAGCTTGAGGTACTCGCGGTGGACCAGCTTCATGCCAGGGCTCCTTGGGTGTTCGCGGTCGTACGCAGCCACATCTCGGTGGCGAGGGTGGCCAGGAAACGGTCGTCGCGCAGCTGCGGTGAGGACGCCGCCGTGCACAGGCGGCGCAGCTCGGCCTCGTCCACCAGGCCGGCGCGGCCCAGCAGGCTGTCCTCCCACAGGCCGGTCAGCGCCGCACGGTTGCGGTAGAGGCCGGCGGCCACGTCCTGGATGCCGTCGCCCTTGGTGGCGCGGGACAGGGAGCGGCGGGGCACGAGCCCGTCCATCGCGCGCACCAGCAGCGGCTTGTACGCCCAGGGGTCGACACGGTCCTCGACGCGGACGGAGAAGGCCGCGTCCACGACCTGGTCGTCCAGGTAGGGGGCGGACATCGGCACTCCGGCCGCCCGGCCGGCGTCCTCGATGGCCTGGTTGTCGCGGGCCAGCCGGTGGAGGGCCGCCAGTTCGGTGTGGCGCCCGGGGGTGGGCCCGTACGGCTCGGCGGTGGGGACGGCTGCGGCCAGCTCCCGCTCGACGGTGCGCAGACAGTCCTCCGTCAGCCAGGAGGCCACGGAGGGCTGCCGCAGCCAGCCGAGAGCGGGACCGCCGGACACCGGTTCGGGTACGTCGCGCAGCGAGACGGCCGCCAGGGCCGCACGGTATCCGCGTCGGTCGGCGAGCTGGCGGACGACCGGGGCCAGCGGCCAGGAGAGCAGCGCGCGGAAGCCGCTGAGGCGGCGCAGGGCGAGCAGCGGGTGGCGGGCGACCAGTGCGTGCAGGTGGTGCGGGAGGCCGACGAACAGGTTGTCCCCGCCGTTTCCCGTCAGGTGCAGCCGGGAGCCCCGGGCGGCCATCTTGGCGGTCAGGACGGTGACGCGGCGGCGGGAGGCCACGAGCGGGCTGGGGGCGTCGAGGCGCAGGCCCGGGTCGTCGAACCCGTCGTAGAAGGTCGGCAGTTCCTCGTTGGGCAGGATGTAGTGCTCGACACCGGGCAGGTCCTCGGCGGCCCAGCGGGCCCACCGGCCGTCCTCGTTGAAGGCCTCGTCGCCGGTGGAGGTGCACGCGATGAGCCGTGCGCGGGAGTCACGGGCGGCGAGGAAACACACGGCGGTGGAGTCCAGGCCGCCGGAGAGGTCGGTGCTGATCAGCCCGCCGGGGGCGGTACGGACGTCCACCGCGGCCAGCAGTGCCTCCCGGACGCCTGCGGCGCCGCGGTCCATGGGTGTGCCGGGCTCCGGGGGCCGGTGCCAGCGCCGATGGGACGGGACGCCGTCGGGGGAGGCCAGCAGGGCCGTGCCCGGAGGGACGGCGGTGACGGCCGACCACAGGGGGCGCTGGTCGAGCGGGGCGGGCGCGCCCAGGAGGTGAACGGCCAGGGCGGCCGGGTCCGGTTCCAGGTCCGCCAGCCGGGCGAGTGCGGCTGCCCGGTCACCGGCGACGAGGGTGCCGCCGGTGCGGGTGTGGAAGACGCGCCGGGCTCCGTAGGCGGAGCCTTGGACGCGCAGCGCGCCGTCCACGGAGGCGAGCAGGTGGAACTGGCCCGGAAGGGTGAGGGCCGGCTCGTCCAGCTCGGCCGGGTCGCGCAGCAGGCCGGCCCGCCGGGTGAGCGTGCCGGCCGCGGTGTGGGGGAAGGTGCCCATCAGGGCGAGGGCGGTGCGGCCGGCCCGTGCCACGAGCAGGTCGGCCGGTTCCCACCGGCCGACGATCCAGTCGCGTCCGGAGGCGTGCGCCACGGACGACAGGCCCGGCAGATCCTCGCGCAGGTGCCGGGCCACGGCGAACGCTGCCTCGTTGTCAGGGAATACGAAGAAGAACGGTGCGCCGCGGTCCGGCATCGTCAGCTCCTGCGGAAAGAACCGGACTTAGAACCAGCCACCGACGTGGTTCCAGTCCCAGCCGCCGATCGGGAGGCCCATTCCGGTGTCGGCACGGAAGGAGCCGGCGACCGCGAAAACGGGGGTCTCGTAAGTCTTCTTCATCATGGTTGTTTCCTTTCGGTTGACGGGAAACGAATCCCGGCGGACTCGTCGCTTGCCGAATCAATTTCGCAAGGGGCGACCGGTGGCTCAACGCGCTTGTCCGGTTCGGGCCGGGGTGGCAGCAAGCTGACAGCGCGACGGAAATGGACCGATTCATTCCATAGAATTCCGGATCCGGTTGCGCACCTTACGATCAGATTGGCAGCCTCAACGACATGACGACACACGTCAGCACCCCGGCCCATTCGGCGGCACTCGCCACGCCGCCGCCACCGAGGTGGGCGGTGTGGGCCGCCCATGCCGTCCCGCTGATCGCGTTGCCATCCACCCTGTGGCGGCTGGCCATGACCGTCGGCGTGCCCGTCGGCTACAGCGAGGAGGTGCTGCGCACCGACTACGACCTGCCCGGCATCGGCTATCTGATCCTTCCGCTGATCTCCCTGGTCCAGGAGGGCGCGGCGCTGCTGACGCTGGGTCTGGTCCGGGACTGGGGGCTGGTCGCGCCGCGCCGGCTGCCGTTCATCGGCGGGCGGCCGGTGCGCGCCGGGGCGGCCGTGACGGTGGCGCTGTTCGGCGCGCTGGTCATGACCGCCGTCACGTTCAGCCAGCTGATGATCTGGGACACCGTCGACCAGGGCAATCTGACGGGCACCGACCGCGCCGTCATGGGCTGGCTGTACGCACCGCTGCTGCTGTGGGGGCCGCTGCTGGCGCTGGTGACCCTCTCGTACGCCTTCCGGCGCCGACAGCAGCGATGAGCACGGCCGTTCTCGTCCTGCTGGCCGCGCTGTCCCTGACCGTCTTCGTCGCAGGCCTCGCCTCCGGGGCCCGGCGGCTGCTCGGCGTACGGCTGGGCAAGGGCCGCGCGGTGCTGACGGGCAGCGTCGGGCTGGCCTCGGGCACGCTGGTCAGCTACCCGCTGCGCGACGTGCAGCCCCTCGCCCTGATCTCGCTGGAGATCGGGGTGTCGCTCGTGGTCGCCATGCTGTTCCTGGCGGCCACCGAGGTGCTGGTGCCGTCGGGTGCCGTGCGCGGGCTGGTGCGGCTGCCCGGCTCGCTGCGCCGCAGTGTCGCCCGTACGCGGCGCTACGGCCGGCTCAGCCGGATCTTCGTCCGGCACGGGCTCGGCCGCTTCGTCAGCGGCCGCTCCCGGCGCGGGCCGGACGCCGCCGCCGAGCGCGCGGCGCTCGCGCCGTCGCTGAAGCTGGCGCTGGAGGAGGCCGGGGTCACCTTCGTCAAGCTGGGGCAGGTGATGTCCACCCGCTACGACCTGCTGCCGCCGGAGTTCATCGAGGAGCTGAGCTCGCTCCAGGACCAGGCCTCCCCCGAGCCGTGGGAGGCCGTCGAGCGGGTGCTGCACGAGGAGTTGGGGGCGCCGCACGGCGAGGTGTTCGCCGAGTTCGACCCCATCCCGGTGGCGGCCGGGTCGATCGCGCAGGTGCACCGGGCGCGGCTGGCGTGCGGGAAGCAGGTCGCCGTGAAGGTGCAGCGGCCCGGGGCGCGCGACATCGTCGTGGACGACCTGGACATCCTCTACCGGTTCGCGGCCCGGCTGGAGCAGCACACCGACTGGGGGCGCAGCGTGGGCGCGCTCGCGCTGGCGCAGGGGTTCGCCGTGTCGGTCCAGGAGGAGCTGGACTTCCGTATCGAGGCCCGCAACACGCTCTCCGTGGCGGCGGCGATCGAGGCGGCCGGCGGGGACTCGGTGATCCGGGTGCCCGAGGTCCACGAGGACCTGACGGGCAAGCGGGTCCTGGTCACCGAGTGGATGGCGGGTACTCCGCTGCACAGTGTGTCGGGGCTGCTGGACGAGCGCGGCCTGGACCGGCAGGCGCTGGCCAGCGCCATGCTGGAGTGCCTGCTGGGGCAGATCATGACCAGCGGTGTCTTCCACGCCGACCCGCACCCGGGCAACCTTCTGCTGCTGGACGACGGCCGGCTCGGCATGCTCGACTTCGGCTCGGTCGGCCGGATAGACCGCTCGCTGCGCGGCACCCTCAGCGGCATGCTGCTGGCGCTGCACCGCGGCGACCCGGCCGGGCTGTCGGACGCGCTGCTGGCGCTGGTGGTGCACCCCGAGCACATAGACGAGCGGAAGCTGGAGCGGGCCCTCGGGCAGTTCCTGGCACGGCACTTCGCACCGGGGATCAAGCCGGACCGGGAGATGTTCGCCGACCTGTTCGCGATCGTCTCGCGGCACGGCATCAGCGTGCCTCCGGAGATAGCCGCAGTCTTCCGGGCCCTGGCCACCATGGAGGGGTCCCTGGACCGGCTGGTGCCGGGCTTCGACATCGTCGCGGAGGCGCGGTCGTTCGCCGTCACCCAGCATCTGCGCAAGCTGCGGCCGGAAGCCCTGGGCCGGTCGGTGACCGAGGAGCTGCTGGGGCTCGTCCCCATGCTGCGCCGGCTGCCGCGGCGCATCGAGCGGATCGGTGCGGCGATGGAGGGCGGCCAGCTGACGGTCGGCGTACGCCTGTTCGCGGACGCCGAGGACCGCAGGTTCCTGCGCTCGCTGGTGCACGAGGTGCTGCTGGCGTTCCTGGGCGGGGTGATCGGGCTGGTCGGGGTCCAGCTGCTGCGCACGGAGGGCGGTCCGATGCTCGGCAAGGGCTTCGGGCTGTTCGACCTGTTCGGCTACAACCTGCTCGTGATCAGCTCGGTGCTGGTGGTGCGGGTGCTGTTCATGATGATCGGCTCCGGCCACCGGCGCTGAACCGCGCAGCCGGCCGAGGAGGCCCGGCCCCCGGACGGGGGCCGGGCCTTCCGCGTCGTCGGGGTGGGCGCCGGCGTACGGGGCTCAGCGCCGGGCGGCGGCCCGCTGGTAGGCGCGGCCGGCCAGTGGGACGACCACGGCGAGCAGGGCGAGCAGCACCACGAGGGCGGCGATCACCGGGTGTTCGGAGGGGAAGGCGCCGCTGGAGGCGCCGCGCTCGTTGCCGAACAGGTCGCGGGCGGCGGAGACCACCGCGCTGACCGGGTTCCATTCCACGACCACCCGCATCCAGCCGGGCAGGCCCTCCGGCGGCACGAAGGCGTTGGAGAGGAAGGCCAGCGGCATCATCACCACGCCGGAGAGCGCGCTCACCGCCTCCGGGCTGCGCAGGCTCAGGCCCACGAGGGCGCCCAGCCACGACATCGCGAAGCCCATCAGGAGCAGCAGCCCGAAGCCGGCCAGGGTCTGGAGGACGCCGTTGTGCGCCCGCCAGCCGATCAGGTAGCCGACCACGGCCATGATCGCGCTGGTCCAGCCGACCAGGACGAGGTCGGCGGTGGTGCGGCCGAGCAGCACCGAGGAGCGGGAGATCGGCAGCGCGCGGAAGCGGTCCACCAGGCCGTTGTTGAGGTCCTCGACCACGCCGATGGCGGTGGTGGTGAGGTTGGCGAGCATCACCTGGGCGAAGATGCCGGCCATGATGTATTCCTTGTAGCCGCCCTGGCCGGGTACCTGCATGGCGCTGCCGAAGAGGTAGCCGAAGACGAGGACGAAGGCCACCGGCATCACGGTGATGCCGAGCAGTTGCTCCGGCATCCGCCGGATGTGCCGCATCTGGCGGCCCGCGAGTGCGAACGAGTCGCTGAGCACCTCGGTCATGCCGCCTGCATCTCCTTCTGCTGCTCGGCCTGCGCGGCCTGGTCGTCCTGCTGCGCCGGCCCGGTGGGCCCGGCCGGGTCCTCGTCGGCGCCCCGCTGGCCGGTGAGCGCCAGGAAGACGTCGTCGAGGGAGGAGCGGCGGACCGCGAAGTCCTGCGGCTCGATGCCGAGCCGCTCCAGGCCGGTGGCCGCGGCGGCGATGGTGTTGACCCCGCCCGCCAGCGGCACCGAGACCGTGCGGCTGTCCCGGTCCACGACCGGCTCCTGCGGGGAGACGTCGGCGAGCACCCGGGTGGCGGCGGTCAGGTCGGCGAGGGAGGCGACCGAGACCTCCAGGCGCTCGCCGCCGACCTCGCGCTTGAGCTCGTCAGGGGTACCGTCGGCGATGACCACGCCCTTGTCGATGACCGCGATCCGGTCGGCGAGCTGGTCGGCCTCCTCCAGGTACTGGGTGGTGAGCAGCACGGTCACGCCGGCGTCCACCTGCTCCTTGATCATCTCCCAGAGGGCGAGGCGGCTGGTGAGGTCCAGCCCCGTGGTCGGCTCGTCCAGGAAGAGCACCGGTGGGGCGGCCACGAGGCTCGCGGCGAGGTCGAGGCGCCGGCGCATGCCGCCCGAGTACGTCTTGGCCATCCGGTCGGCGGCGTCCACCAGGGAGAACTTCTCGAGGAGTTCGTCGGCGCGGGCCCGGGCCCCCTTGCGGCCCAGGCGCAGCAGGGTGCCGATGAGCTGGAGGTTCTCCCGGCCGGTGAGCCGCTCGTCGACCGCCGCGTACTGGCCGGTGAGGCCCACGTTGGCACGGATCAGCTTGGCCTGGGTGGCCAGGTCGTAGCCGGCGACGGTGGCGCGGCCCTCGTCCGGGTCGAGCAGGGTCGCGAGGATGCGCACGGTGGTGGTCTTGCCCGCCCCGTTGGGCCCGAGCACCCCCAGGATGGTGCCCGCGGGCACCTCCAGGTCGATGCCGTCGAGCGCCTGGTGGTCGCCGTAGCGCTTGCGGAGGCCTTCCGCCGAGATTGCCGTTTCCATGACGGCCACTCCTTTGCTGCGTTGCGTCTGTGTGGTCGGGGCGGGTCAGCGGACGGAGGCCGGCTGACCGGCGAGCTTCTCGAGGACGACCCGGCCGATCTCGGCCGCCGGTTCCGGCTGGAGCAGGTGTCCGTGGTGCGCGTGCACCGGGTGGGTGGTGATGGCGCCGGCGACGTACGGCTCCCAGGCGGCGACGGAGTCCACCGCCTTGGCCGCCGGATCGACGGCGGCGGCCGTGGAGACGAAGAGCAGCAGCTCGCCGTCGAAGCGGCGCGGCCGGTAGGCGGCGCTGAGCACGTGGTTGTTGATGCCGACCTTCACGAAGGCCGAGATGTGGTGCTCCTCCAGGCTGCCGAGCGCGCTGTCGCGGCTCCGGATCAGCTCCATCGCCCGCTGGTGGTCCAGGGGCTGGGAGCGCAGCTCGTCGAGGTCGTACCCGACGAAGTCGAGGAGGGTCTCCAGGACGTCCCGCTCGGTGGGGAGCGTGTAGTCGTCGTCCTTCCAGGACTCGTCGTACGGGGTCTGGTCGAGGTTGGCCAGCAGGGCCACCCTCTCCCCCGCCTCGGTGAGCTGCGTGGCGATCTCGTGGGCGACGAGGCCGCCGAAGGACCAGCCGACGAGGTGGTAGGGGCCGGACGGCTGGACCGAGCGGATCTGCTCGACGTAGTCCGCGGCCATCTCCGTGACGCTCGTCGCGATCGCGCCCTCGCCGTTCAGGCCGCGGGCCTGGAGGCCGTAGACCGGGTACTCGGCCGCGATGTGCGCCAGCAGGGTCGAGTACGGCCAGCTCAGGCCGCCCGCGCCGTGGACGCAGAACAGCGGGGGCCGCTCACCGCCCGTGCGCAGCGGCAGCAGCACCTCGAAGCCGTCGCCGTCCTGGCCGGTACCGAGCTTGTCGGTGAGCTGGGCGACGGTCGGCGTCTCGAAGATGCCGCGGTTGCTGAGCTTGACGCCCATCACGGAACGGATGCGGCTGACCAGCTGGATGGAGGTGATGCTGTCGCCGCCGAGCTCGAAGAAACTGTCGTCGATGCCCACCCGGTCGACCCCCAGTACTTCGGCGAACAGGCCGCAGAGGACTTCTTCCTGGGCCGAGCGGGGACCACGGCCGGCGGGCGCGGTGTCGGTGCCCGGGGCGGGGAGCTGCTTGCGGTCGAGCTTGCCGTTGACGGTGAGCGGGAGGGCGTCGAGGGCGACGAAGGCGGCCGGGACCATGTAGTCGGGCAGGGCGGCGCCGATGTGGGCGCGCAGGGCGTCGGTGTCCAGGACGACGCCCTCGGCGGGGACGACGTAGGCGGCCAGGCGCTTGATGCCGGGGGTGTCCTCGCGGACGACCACGGCGTTGTGCGCGACCGAGGCGTGGGTGGCCAGGACCGTCTCGATCTCACCGAGCTCGATGCGGAAGCCGCGCACCTTGACCTGGTCGTCCGACCGGCCCAGGTACTCCAGCTCCCCGTCCCGCGTCCAACGCGCCACATCACCGGTCCGGTACATCCGGCTGCCGGACGGACCGTACGGGTCGGCCACGAACCGCTCTGCCGTCAGCGCGGGCCGGCGCAGGTAGCCACGGGCCAGGCCCGCACCGGCGATGTACAGCTCGCCGGCCACGCCCGGGGCGACCGGACGCAGGGCCGCGTCGAGGACGTACGTACGGGTGCCGGGGATCGGGGTGCCGATGGCCGGCACTCCCCGGTCGGCGGTCAGCGGGGCGGACGTGGTGGCCACGACCGTGGATTCGGTGGGGCCGTAGGCGTTGACCATCCTCCGGCCCGGAGCCCAGCGGTCCACCAGCTCGGCGGAGGTGGCGTCACCACCGACGATCAGCGTGCGGAAGGCCGGGAACTCGCCCGTCGGGACGCTGGCCAGCGCGGCCGGCGGGATCAGGGCATGGGTGACCTGCTCGGCCGTCAGGACCTCCGCGAGGACCTCACCGGCCAGCGGACCCGCCGGCGGCACGACCAGCGCCGCACCCGCGGCGAAGGTCATCACCAGCTCCAGCACCGAGGCGTCGAAGCTCGGCGAGGCGAACTGCAGCACCCGGCTGTCCGCGTCCACCGCGAACCGGTCCAGCTCCGCCGCCGCGAAAGCGGCCAGACCCGCGTGCGACACCACGACACCCTTCGGGCGACCGGTCGAACCGGACGTGTAGATCACGTACGCGGGGTGGCCGGGGGCGACCGGGACGGCAGCCGGGCGGGCCGTGGACTGCCCTGCGGTGTCGGGCAGTTCGCGCAGGACCAGCACCGGGCGGGCGTCGTCCAGCATGTACGCGATCCGCTCGGCCGGGTACTCCGGGTCCACCGGAAGGTACGCGCCGCCGGCCTTCAGGACGGCAAGTTGGGCGACCACGATGTCCACCGAACGCGGCAGCACCAGCGCCACCACGCCCTCCGGACCCACACCCTGACCCGTCATCCAGTGCGCCAGGCGGTTCGCCCGCGCCTCCACCTCCGCGTACGACAGCACCAGGCCGCCGGACACGAGCGCCGGAGCATCCGGCGTCGCGTCCACCGCCGCCTCGAACAGACCGTGGAACGTCACCGGAGCCAGACCCGGCTCGGCGCCGACCGCCCATTGCCCCAGCACCCGCTCCCGCTCGGCCCCGGTCAGGACCTCCACCGCGCCGACCCGGAGCTCCGGATCCGCCGCGACCGCGTCCAGCACGGCCACCAGACGCTGTGCCAGCGCCTCGGCCGTCGCCCGGTCGAACAAGTCCACCGCGTACTCGACACTGCCCTCCAGACCCGACCCCGCCTCCGCGAGCTGGAAGGTCAGGTCGAACTTCGCCGCGTCGAAGCTGATGTCCTCGGGGGCGATGGTCAGGCCGCCGAGGCCGAGGGTGGCCTCGCCGGTGTTCTGGAAGGCGAGCATGACCTGGAAGAGGGGGTGGCGGGCCATGGAGCGCTCGGGGTTGAGGACCTCCACGAGTCGCTCGAAGGGCACGTCCTGGTTCGCGTACGCCGCCAGGTCCGTCTCCCGGACCCGCTCCAGCAGCTCCCGGAAGGTGGGCTCGCCCGACACGTCCGTCCGCAGGACCAGGGTGTTGACGAAGAAGCCCACGAGCTCGTCCAGGGACTCGTCGGTGCGGCCCGCGATCGGGGAGCCGAGCGGAATGTCCGTGCCCGCGCCGAGGCGGTGCAGGAGCGTCGCCAGGGCCGCCTGGACCACCATGAACAGGCTCGTCCCCGAGGTCCGGGCCAGCGCGTCCAGGTGGGTGCGGGTGTCCTCGGAGACCCGGAACGGGACCGTGTCGCCGCGGTAGCTCATGCGGGCCGGGCGGGGGCGGTCCGTGGGCAGGGGCAGTTCCTCGGGGAGGCCCGCCAGGGTGGTGCGCCAGTGGTCGACCTGCCGCGACAGCTCGCTCACCGGGTCGTCCTCGTCGCCCAGGATCTCCCGCTGCCACAGCGTGTAGTCGGCGTACTGGACCGGCAGCGGCTCCCAGGCGGGGGCCGCGCCCGCGGCGCGGGCGGCGTACGCCTCGCCGAGGTCGCGGGCCAGCGGGCCCATGGACCAGCCGTCGCCCGCGATGTGGTGGACGACGAGCAGCAGGACGTGCGTGGTGGCGTCGACCGTGAACAGGTGGGCGCGCAGGGGCAGGTCGGCGGCCAGGTCGAAGCCGCGGGAGACCTCGGCGGCCAGCGCCTCGGCGTCGTACGGCGCCGTCTGCAGGACCGGACGTGCGGCCTCGGGCGCCAGGATCAGCTGGCGCGGGCGGCCGTCGGTGTCGGGGAAGACGGTGCGCAGGCTCTCGTGGCGCGCCACGACGTCTCCCAGCGCGGCTTCGAGGGCCGCCGCGTCGAGGGCGCCGGTGAGGCGGACGGCGAGCGGCATGTTGTACGTGGCGCTGGGCCCCTCGAAGCGGTCGAGGAACCACAGCCGCCGCTGGGCGGGCGACAGCGGGATCTCCGCGGGGCGCTCCCGCACGGCCAGGGCGGGGCGGCCGGTGCCCTGCTCGCCGAGGCGCTCGGCCAGAGCGGCCACCGTCGGCGCCTCGAAGAGGGTGCGGACCGCGGTCTCCGCGCCCAGGCGGGAGCGGATGCGGCCGGTGACGCGGATCGCGAGCAGCGAGTGGCCGCCGAGGTCGAAGAAGCTGTCGTCGATGGAGACCTGCTCCAGGCCGAGGATCTCGGCGTAGATCTCGCACAGGGCCTTCTCGCGCGCGGTGCGCGGGGGGCGGCCGGCCGGGCCGGTACGCGGTCCGGGCGCGGGCAGGGCCTTGCGGTCGAGCTTGCCGTTGACGGTCAGCGGCAGCTGGGGCAGGGCGACGTAGGCGGTCGGGACCATGTAGTCGGGCAGCCGCTCGCCGAGGGCGTGGCGCAGCCGCCCGGGCTCGGGGGCGTCCGCGCCCTGGGCGGGGACGAGGTAGGCGACGAGCTCCTGGATACCGGGGCGGTCCTCGCGGACGACCACGGCGCTCTGGGCGATGCCGGTCAGCGTCTCCAGGGCGGCCTCGATCTCGCCGAGCTCGATGCGGAAGCCGCGGATCTTGACCTGGTCGTCGGCGCGGCCGAGGCAGTCGATCCGGCCGTCGCGGGTCCAGCGGGCGCGGTCGCCGGTGCGGTACATGCGGGTGCCGGGGGCGCCGTACGGGTCGGCGGTGAACCGCTCGGCGGTCAGGTCCGGGCGGCGCAGGTAGCCGCGGGCCAGGCCGGCGCCGGCGAGGTACAGCTCGCCGGGGACGCCGGGCGGTACCGGGCGCAGGGCCGTGTCCAGCACGTAGGCGCGGTAGTTGGCGAGCGGGCGGCCGACCAGGACGCGGTCGCTGTCGGTGACCCGCTGGCCGAGTGCGTCGACGGTGGCCTCGGTGGGCCCGTACAGGTTGTACGCCACCAGGCCCGGGGTGCGGGCGAGTTCACCGCGCAGGGCCTCGCCGAGCGCCTCCCCGCCGAGGCTGACCAGGAGCGGGCGGATGCCGTCCTCCGTGGTGATGCCCAGCTCGTGGAGCTGCTGGAAGTGGCCGGGGGTGGTGTCGATGTGGTCGAGGCCGCCGACCCGGCGGGCGTAGGCGAGCAGGGCGGCGGGGTCCTGGCGGGCTTCGTCGTCCATGAGGTGCAGCTCGTGGCCGGCGACCAGCCACAGCAGCGGGTCGATGGCGGCGTCGAAGGAGAACGACGCGGCGAGGGCGACCTTGAGGCGGCGCTGTCCGGCGGCAGCGATGACGTCGGCGTACAGCCGGTCGAAGTGGTCGTGGAAGAGGTTGGCGACGCTGCGGTGCTGGACGGTGACGCCCTTGGGGCGGCCGGTGGAGCCGGAGGTGTAGATCACGTACGCGGCGCTGTCGGGGTGGCCGGCGCCGGGCGCCTCGTCGGGGCCGAGGTCGTGGTCCGGCCAGGCGCGGTCGCGGTCGAGGGCGTGCAGGTCGGCGACGGAGGCCAGTTCGGTGACGGGCCGCGCGTCGTCGAGGACGTAGGCGATGCGCTCGGCCGGGTAGGACGGGTCCACGGGCAGGTACACGGCGCCGGCCTTCATGACGGCGAGCAGCGCCACGATGTGCTCGGCGGAGCGCGGCAGCCGTACGGCGACGGCCTGTTCGGGGCGGACGCCGTCGGCGACGAGCTGGCGGGCGAGGCGGTTGGCCCAGCCGTTGAGGGCGGCGTAGCTCAGCCTGACGTCGCGGAAGACCAGGGCGGTGGCGTCGGGGGTGCGGGCGGCCTGCGCCTCGAAGAGCCGGGGCAGGGTGTCGGCCGGGTACTCGCGGGAGGTGTCGTTCCAGCCGTCGAGGACCTGGTGGCGCTCCTCGGGGTCGAGGACGTCCACGGTGGACAGCGGCCGGTCGGGATCGGCGACGAGGTCGGCGACCAGGCGGACCAGCCGGTCGGCGAGCGCCTGGGCGGTCTCGCGGTCGAAGAGGTCGGTGGCGAACTCGATGCCGCCTTCGATGCCGTCGGGGGTGCCGTCGGCGGTGAAGCGCTCGGCGAGGACGACGGAGAGGTCGAAGTTGGAGGTCTTCAGGCCCACGGGCCGGGCACCGGTGCGGACCCCGTCGAGGTCGAGGGCGGCCTCGGCGTTGTTCTGGAAGGACAGCATGACCTGGAACAGCGGGTGCCGGGCCAGGGAGCGGCCCGGGTTGAGGGTCTCGACCAGCTGCTCGAAGGGGACGTCCTGGTGGGCGTACGCGGCGAGGTCGGCCTCCCGGACCCGGTCCAGCAGTTCGCGGAAGGTGGGGTCGCCGGAGACGTCGGTGCGCAGCACCAGGGTGTTGACGAAGAAGCCGACGAGCTCGTCGAGGGCCTGGTCGGTGCGGCCGGCGACGGGGGTGCCGAGGGGGATGTCCTCGCCGGCGCCGAGGCGGTGCAGCAGTGCGGCGAGCGCGGCCTGGGCGGCCATGAAGACGCTGGCGCGGGAGGCGCGGGCGAGGCCGGCGAGCGCCTGGTGGGTGGCGGCGTCGACGGTGAGGTCCACGGTGTCGCCGCGGTAGCTCGTCTCGGCGGGGCGGGGGCGGTCGGCGGGCAGCGCCAGCTCCTCGGGGAGGTCCGCGAGGGTGGTGCGCCAGAAGTCGATCTGGCGGGCGAGTTCACCACCGGGGGTGTGCTCGTCGCCGAGGACCTCCTCGCGCCACAGGGTGTAGTCGGCGTACTGGACGGGCAGCGGCTCCCGGGCGGGGGCCCGGCCGGCGCGGCGGGCCCGGTACGCCTCGCCGAGGTCGCGGGCCAGCGGCGCCATGGACCAGCCGTCGGCGGCGATGTGGTGGACGACCAGCAGCAGGACGTACTCGGTGCCGCCGAGCGCGAACAGCCGGGTGCGCAGCGGGAGGTCCCTGGTGAGGTCGAACTCCTTGCCGGCGGCCGCGGCCAGGGCCCGGTCCAGCTCGTCGTCGGCGACGCCGATGACCGGCAGGGCGGGGACGGCGTCGGCCGGGTCGAGGACGTGCTGGCGGGGGTGGCCGTCGGTGTCGGGGAAGACGGTGCGCAGGGCCTCGTGGCGGGCCACGACGTCGCCGAGGGCGGCGCGCAGGGCGGGGACGTCCAGTTCGCCGGAGATCCGTACGGCCATCGGCAGGTTGTAGTTGCCGCCGGCGTCCTCGAAGCGGCCGAGGAACCACAGGCGCCGCTGGGCGGGCGAGAGCGGTACGGCGTCGGGGCGGGGCCGGGCGGTCAGGGCCTGGCGGGCGCGGCCGGCGCCGGCGATCGCCGCGTCCAGGGCGGCGACGGTGGGGGCCTCGAAGAGGGTGCGTACGGGGATCTCCGCGCCGAGGCCGGCCCGGACGCGGCTGACCAGGCGGGTGGCGAGCAGGGAGTGGCCGCCCAGGTCGAAGAAGCTGTCGTCGATCGAGACCTTCTGAAGTCCCAGCACGTCGGCGAACAGCTCGCACAGCCGGGCCTCGCGGGCGGTGCGGGGGGCCCGGCCGGCGGCGGCCGCGCCGTCGGGCACGGGCAGGGCGCGGCGGTCGAGCTTGCGGTTGGGAGTGAGCGGGAGCTCGGTCAGGGCGACGTAGGCGGAGGGCACCATGTAGTCGGGCAGGGCGGCGTCGAGGTGGGCGCGCAGCTCGTCGGAGCCGGGCACGGTGCGGCCGTCGGCGGGGACGAGGTAGGCGGCGACGGTCTTGATGCCGGGGCGGTCCTCGCGGGCGATGACGGCGGCCTGCGCGATCGCGGGGTGGGTGGTGAGCGCGGCCTCGATCTCGCCGAGCTCGATGCGGAAGCCGCGGATCTTGACCTGGTGGTCGGAGCGGCCGAGGTAGTCGAGTTCGCCGTCGGCGGTCCACTGCACCACGTCGCCGGTGCGGTACATGCGCGAGCCGGCCGGGCCGTAGGGGTCGGCGACGAAACGCTCGGCGGTCAGGCCGGGCCGGCCCAGGTAGCCGCGGGCCAGGCCCGCACCCGCGAGGTAGAGCTCGCCGGGCACACCGGGCTGGACCGGGCGCAGCGCGCTGTCGAGGACGTAGGTGCGCGTGTTACGGATGGGGCGGCCGATGGTGGGGCGGGCCGGCCAGGCGTCGGTGTCCGCGGGGAGGGTGGCGGCGGTGACCACGTGGGTCTCGGTGGGCCCGTAGTGGTTGTGCAGGACGCGCCCCGTGCCGTGGTGGAAGTCGCGGATCCGCTTGCTCAGGACGAGGGCTTCACCGGCCTGGGCGAGGTGGCGCAGGCCGGGCAGCTCCAGGCCCTGGCCGACGGCCTCCTCGCAGAGGGCGTCGATGACCAGGTTGGGCGCGTACACCTCGTTGATCCGCTGGTCGGCCAGCCACTGGACGAAGGCGGCCGGGTCGCGGCGGGTGTCCTCGTCGGGGACGACCAGGGCGCGGCCCGAGAGGGTGGTGGAGAGGATCTCCTGGGCGGAGACGTCGAAGCTGATGGCGGTGAACTGGGCGGTGCGCACGCCCGGTCCGCCGGGGAGCTCCGCCTCGTGCCAGCCGATGAGGTTGGCGAGCGGGGCGCCGGGCATCGCCACGCCCTTGGGCCGGCCGGTGGATCCGGAGGTGTAGATGACGTAGGCGGGGGTGAGCGGGGTCAGCGGCGAGGTGCGCTCGGCGTCGGTGACCTCGCCGTCGGGCAGGGCGGCGAGTTCGGCGGCCGTGGCCTCGTCGTCCAGGAGCAGCAGCGGGGTGGCGGCGTCGCCCGTCGCGGCGGCGATGCCCGGCCCGGTGGCGTGGTCGGTGACGACGAGGGCGGGCCGGGCGTCGCCGAGCATGTGGGCGATGCGGTCGGCCGGGTAGCCGGCGTCGACGGGCAGGTAGGCGGCGCCGGACTTCAGTACGGCCCACAGGGCGGCGACCAGGTCGACGGAGCGGGGCAGGGCGAGGGCGACGGTCCGCTCGGGGCCGGCGCCGCGGGCGATGAGCAGGCGGGCCAGGCGGTTGGCGCGGGCGTCGAGCTCGCGGTAGGTCAGGGCGGTGCCGGCGAACTCGACGGCTACGGCGTCGGGGTGGCGGTCGGCGGTCTGCCGGAACAGGGCGGGCAGCGGGAGCAGCGGGCCCTCGTGGGCGGTGTCGTTCCAGGTGCCGAGGACCTGCTCGCGCTCGTCGCCGGTGAGCAGGTCGAGCCGCCCCACGGGGGTGTGCTCGGCGCCGGGCAGGGCGGCGAGCAGGCGCAGCACGCGCTCGCCCACGGCCCGCGCGGCGGCGGTGTCGAGGAGGTCGGGGCGGTGGCTCAGCTCCAGAGCGAGGGTGTCGCCGGCGTTGACCAGCAGGCTCAGCGGGTAGTGCGTGCCCTCGTGGCTGCGGCCGTCGACCACGCCCAGGCCGCCTGCGGAGCGGCGCAGGCCCTCGGTGTCGACGGGGTAGTTCTCGAACACCAGGAGGGTGTCGAAGAGTTCGCCGGCCGCCGGGGTGAGGCGCTGGATGTCGCCCAGCCCGAGGAACTGGTGGTCCATCAGGGCGGCCTGCTGGTCCTGGAGGCGCTCCAGCAGGGCGCCGACCGGCTCGGCCGGGTCCAGGGCGACCCGGACCGGCAGGGTGTTGATGAACAGGCCGATCATGGACTCGACGCCGGGCAGCTGCGGCGGGCGGCCGGAGACGGTGCCGCCGAACACGACGTCGTCGCGGCCGGTCAGCCGGCCCAGGACGATCGCCCAGGCGGCCTGCACCACGGTGTTGACGGTGATGCCGCGCCCGCGCGCCCAGCGGGCCAGTTCGGCGGTGGCGGCGGCCGGCAGCTCGACGCGGGTCAGCGCGGGGGCGAGCGGTGCGCGGCCGGCGTCGGGAGCGGCGAGCAGGGTGGGCTCCTCCACCCCGTCCAGGGCCCGGCGCCAGGCGTCCTCGGCGGCGGTGCGGTCCTGGGCGGCCACCCAGGCGAGGTAGTCGCGGTACGGGGCCACGGCGGGCAGCGCCCGCTCGTCGGAGCCGGACTTCAGCAGCCCGTACAGCTCGAAGAGCTCGCCGATGAGCAGGGCCCGGGACCAGCCGTCGAGCAGGATGTGGTGCGCGGTGACGAGGAACTGCAGGCGCCCCTCGCCCAGGTCCACGAGGGTGAAGCGGATCAGCGGCGGGCGCGCCAGGTCGAAGCGGCGGGCGCGGTCCGCGGCGGCGATCTCCTCGGCCGCGGCGGCCCGCTCGCCGGCTGGTCGGCCGGACAGGTCGGTGACGGTGAAGTCGGGTGCCGTCTCGAAGGGGATGAGCTGGACCGGCTCGCCGTTCTTGCGGTGGCGGAACGCGGCGCGCAGCCCCGGGTGCCGTCGCAGCAGGGCCGCGCAGGCGGAGCGCAGGTGCTCGGTGTGCACCCCGCCCTCGATGTCGAGGACGAACTGCATGGTGTAGACGTCGGGGCCCTGCTCGTCGTACTGCGCGTGGAACAGCAGGCCCTGCTGGAGCGGGGAGAGCGGGAGGATGCCCTCCAGGCGCGGCTTCTGCTTGGTCATGTCGCTTCTCTCCACTCAGAACTCGAAGTCTTCTTCGAACGCGTCGATCTCGTCCTGGTCGAGATCGAGCAGCGGGGCCGGTCCGGCCGCCGCGGGGCGCGGGGCCACCGCCTGTACCGGCCGGGCCGCGGGGTCCGCGGCGTGGGCGACCAGGGCGCGCAGCGCCCGGAACCAGCCCTCGGCGAGCGCGGCCACCTCGGCCTCGGTGAACAGCTCCTCGGGCCAGCTCCAGGAGGCCACCAGGCGGGGGCCGCCGGGACCGTCCTGGGCCAGTGAGTTCAGCTCCAGGGCGTGTGCGGCGGGCATCGCGGCGTCGCTGCCGCCGAGGCCCCCGTCGCCGTTCTCGCCGTTGTCGCCGTTGTCGCCGCCGGCCCCGTCCCCGGCGCCGAACCGGCCCAGGTAGTTGAAGCCGATCTGCGGGTCGGGGAGTGCGGCCAGGACGCCGGCCGTCTCCGGGTTGAGGTGGCGCAGCAGCCCGTACCCGGCGCCGTTGTCGGGCAGCTCGGCGAGCTGCCCGGCCACGTGGGCCAGGGCCCGGCCCGCGGCGGGTCCGCCCGCGTACAGCGCCTCCCAGTCGCCGTCGGGGACGGCGGGGTCGAGGCGGACCGGGAAGAGGCTGGTGAACCAGCCGACGGTGCGCGAGATGTCGGCGTCCGGCAGGACGCCGGCGAGCAGCTCCTCGCGGCCGTGGCCCTCCAGGTCGAGCAGGACGCCCTGCTCGCGCAGCCGTCCGCGGCCGCGGTCCCAGTCGGTGACGGCCAGCGCGAACGCGGTGAGCAGCACCTCGCCCACGCCGGTGCCGAGCGCCGTGGGCACGGTGGTCAGCAGCGGGCCGGTGGTCTCGGCGGGCAGCGTGATGCTGTACTGCCGGGCCGTGGCGGCCACGTCGCGGGACGGGTCCAGCGGCCGGGCGCCCAGCGCGGGCTCCCGGTAGCCGCTGAGCATGCCGGTCCACACCGGGAGTTCGGCGGCCCGTTCGGGGGCGAGCGCCGCCCGGGCCAGGCCCCTGGCCCAGGCCCGCAGGGAGGTCCACACCGGTTCCAGTACGGGCTCGCGGCCGGCGGCGACGGCCTCGTAGGCGGCCATGAAGTCGGGCATCAGGATCCGCCAGGACACCCCGTCGACCACCAGGTGGTGGACGATCAGCAGCAGCCGGCCCAGCTCCTGCGGTCCGGCGTCGAACCAGACCGCCTGGACCATCAGCCCGGCGTCGGGGTCGAGCCGGTCCTGCGCGGCGCGGCCCTCGGCGTGGACGCGCTCGGCCAGGGCGGCCTCGTCCAGGCCGGCCACGTCGATGCGGTGGACCACGTCGGCGGCCCGCAGCGTTCCCTTCGGCGGGACGTGCAGGACCCAGTCGGCGGCCTCGCGCACCAGGCGGGCGCGCAGCGCGTCGTGGTGGTCGAGCACGGCCTGGACGACGGCGCGCAGCGTGTCCTCGGTGAGGCCGCCCGGCACGGGTGCCGCCACGGACTGGTTGAACCCGTCGATGCGGCCGCCCAGTTCGCGCAGCCAGCGGATGATCGGGGTGGCGGGCAGGGCGCCGATCGCCGGGTCCGCGCCGTCCGGGTCCGGTGCGAGCAGCTGCTCGGCCGGGGACTGCGGCAGCGCGGCGGCGAGCGCCTGGACCGTCTTGTGCTGGAACACCTCGCGCGGGGTCAGCACCAGGCCGGCCAGCCGGGCCCGGCCCACCAGCTGCACGGAGGTGATGCTGTCGCCGCCGAGGGTGAAGAAGCTGTCCTCGACGCCGACCGCGGGCAGGCCGAGCACGTCCGCGAACAGGCCCGCGAGCAGTTCCTCGCGCGGGGTGGCCGGGGCCCGGCCGGCGGGCCGGTCGGTGAAGTCGGGCGCCGGCAGCGCCTTGCGGTCGAGCTTGCCGTTGGTGTTCAGCGGCAGCGCGTCCAGGGTGACGAACACGGCCGGAACCATGTAGTCGGGCAGGTCGGCGGCGGCGTGGGCGCGCAGCTCCTGCGCGCCCGGCGCCGGGCCGTCGGCGGCCGGGACGACGTACCCCGCCAGCATCTTGGTGCCGGGGCGGTCCTCGCGGACGACGACCGCGACCCGGGAGACCTGCGGGTGCCGGGCGAGGACGGCCTCGATCTCGCCGAGCTCGATGCGGAAGCCGCGCACCTTGACCTGGAAGTCGGTCCGGCCCAGGTACTCGATGGTCCCGTCGTGGCTCCAGCGGACCAGGTCGCCGGTGCGGTACATCCGGGTGCCGGGGGCCCCGTACGGGTCGGCGGTGAAGCGCTCGGCGGTCAGGCCGGGCCGGCCCAGGTAGCCGCGGGCCAGGCCCGCGCCCGCGAGGTAGAGCTCGCCGGGCACGCCGGGGGCGGCCGGGCGCAGCGCCCCGTCGAGCACGTACGCGCGGGTGTTCAGGATGGGGCGGCCGATGGACGGGGCGGCCGCGGTGCCGTCGAGCTCGGCGGTGGTGGACCAGATCGTGGTCTCGGTCGGCCCGTACACGTTGAGCACCGAGCGGCCGGCCGCGGCCATCGCCTCGGCCAGGGCGCCCGGGACCGCCTCGCCGCCGACCAGCATCCGCAGGCCCGCGAGGGCGTGCGGCACCTGGTCCGTGAGGCTCTGCCACAGCGACGGGGTCGCCTGCAGGACGGTGCCGGCGTGTCCGGTGATCAGCGCGGCGAGCGCCTCGGGGTCGAGGACCTCGTCCTTGCCCGCGACGACCACCGCGGCGCCGGCCAGCAGCGGCAGGTACAGCTCCAGGGCGGCGATGTCGAAGGAGACGGTGGTGACCGCGACCAGCCGGTCCGTGCCGTCCATCGGCACCCGCTCGGCCATGTCCGCCAGGAAGTTGTCCAGGGCGGCGCGCGGGACGACCACGCCCTTGGGCCGGCCGGTGGAGCCGGAGGTGTAGATGGCGTACGCCGGGGTCCGCCCGTCGGCCCGCACGGACGCGGGGGTGCCGGCCGGCCGGGCGGCGAGGGCCTCGCCGGTGGCCGGGTCGTCCAGCAGCAGCGCCGGAGTGCCGGTGGCAGGCAGCGCCGCGGCGGTCGCGGTCGTGGTCAGCAGCAGCGAGGGGCGGGCGTCGTCGAGGACGTAGCCCAGCCGCTCGGCCGGGTGCTCGGGGTCCAGCGGTACGTAGCCGGCGCCGGACTTGAGCACCGCGAGCAGGGCGACCAGCAGGTCGGCGCTGCGCGGCAGGGCGACGGCGACGTACGCCTCGGGGCCCGCGCCGCGGTCGGCGAGCAGGTGCGCCAGGCGCGTGGAGCGCTCGTCCAGTTCGGCGTACGTGAGCCGGTCCGGGCCGCAGATCACCGCGGTGGCCCCGGGGGTGGCGGCCGCCTGGCGGGCGAACCGCTCGGTCAGCGGTTCCAGGTCCGGCTCGGCCTCGGCCCGGCCGGCCCAGTCGACCAGCACCCGCTGCTCGTCGGCGGCGGGCAGCAGCCGCAGCCGTCCGACGGGGGTGCCGGCCTGGCCGGCCGCCTCGCCGAGCAGCCGCACCAGGGTGGCGGCGATGTCGTCGGCGCGGGCCGTCCCGATCAGGTCGGGGCGGTGGGCGAGGTCGAGTCCGAGGGAGCGGCCCAGGCTCACGGTGAGGCTGAGCGGGTAGTGGGTGCTCTCGTGGTTGTCGCCGCCCACGATGCCCAGGCCGCCGGCGGCGCTGCGCAGCCCGTCGGCGTCGAGGGGGTAGTTCTCGAAGACGACGAGGGTGTCGAAGAGCTCCCCGAGGCCGGTGACCCGCTGGAGGTCGGCGAGCGGCAGGAACTGGTGGTCCATCAGCCCTGCCTGCTGGGCCTGGAGGCGGTCCAGCAGGGCGCCGAGCGGCTCGGCCGGGTCGAGGGCGACCCGGACCGGCAGGGTGTTGATGAACAGGCCGACCATCGACTCGATGCCGGGGACCTGCGGCGGGCGGCCGGAGACGGTACCGCCGAAGACCACGTCGCTGCGGCCGGTGAGCCGGCCCAGGACCATCGCCCAGGCCGCCTGGACGACCGTGTTGACGGTGACCCCGCGCTCGCGCGCCCAGCGGGCGAGCGCGGCGGTCTCGGCCTCGGGCAGCTCCAGGCGGATGTGCTCCGCCCGTACCGGGGCGCGGGAGGGGTCGGGCGCGGCGACCAGGGTGGGCTCCTCGAGCCCACCGAGGACCTCCTGCCACGCCGCCTCCGCGGCGTCGCGGTCCTGGCCGGCGATCCAGCCGAGGTAGTCGCGGTAGGGGGTCACGCGGGGCAGCGCGGAGGCGTCGCCCCGCTCGGCGTACAGGGTGAACAGCTCACCGAGGAAGACCGGCATGGACCAGCCGTCGAGCAGCAGGTGGTGGTGGCTGACGATCAGCCGGTGCCGGTCGGCCGCGGTGGAGGCGAGGGTGAACCGCATCAGCGGGGGCGCCGCCAGGTCGAAGCGCCGGGTGCGGTCCTGCGCCACCAGGCGGTCGGCCGCGGCGTCCCGCTCCTGGGCGGGCAGGCCGGTCAGGTCGACCTCGGTGAACGGCAGCTCGAAGCCGGCCGGCACCGCCTGGACGGGGGCGTCCAGGCCCTCGTGGCGGAAGGCCGCGCGGAGGCCCGCGTGCCGGGTCAGCAGCGTGTGCAGGGCCGCGCGCAGGGCGGGCCGGTCGACCGCGCCCTCGATGTCGAGGGTGAGCTGGACGGTGTAGACGTCCTCGCCCTCGGTGTCGTAGACGGCGTGGAAGAACAGGCCCTGCTGGAGCGGCGAGAGCGGCAGCAGGTCGGCCAGGGGGCCGTGGTCGGCCTCCAGCGCCTCGATCTGCTCCTGGGTCACGGACACCAGCGGACGCACGTCGGACGGGGTCAGACCGGCGTTCCCGGTGGTCGCGGCGTGGGCGGCCAGGGCGCGCAGCGCCTCGAACCAGCCCTCGGCCAGGACCTGGACCTCGTCCTCGGTGAACAGGGCGGCCGGCCAGGACCAGTCGGCGGTCAGGCGCGGGCCGTCGGCGTGGTCGAGGGTGACCGCGTTGACATCCAGCGCGTGGGCGAGGCGCATGCCTGCTTCGCGGCCGTCGCCGAGGTCGGCGTCGGAGCGCAGGGCCCAGTCCGCGCCCGCGCCGTCACCGGCGGTGGCGTCGAAACGACCCAGGTAGTTGAACCCGATCTGCGGGGCCGGCAGCTCCGCCAGAACGGCGGCCGCCTCGGCGTCGGTGTACCGCAGGACGCCGTAGCCGATGCCGTTGTCCGGCAGCGCGTGCAGCTGCTCCTTGACCGCCTTCAACGACCGGCCGAGATCGGTGCCGGTGCCCGCGTCCAGGCGGACGGGGAACATGCTGGTGAACCAGCCCACCGTGCGCGAGACGTCCGCGCCGTCGACCACGGCCTCACGGCCGTGCCCCTCCAGATCCACCAGGACCTCCGTGGAGGAGCCCCCGCGCCAGGCGGAGACCGCCAGCGCGAAACCGGTCAGCAGCACGTCGTTGACCGTGGCCCGGTACTTCGCCGCGACCTCGGTCAGCAGCCCCGCCGTCACCTCCGACGGGAGCGACAGCGACAGGTGCCGCAGAGTGGACGCAGTGTCCACTTCGGGGTCGAGCGGGCGGGCGCCGATGAGCGCATCCTGAGTGACCGACTGGGCCTGCCAGAGCGGGAGTTCGGCCGTGCGGTCCAGCGCGGTCAGCTGCTCGGCCCAGCGGCGGAACGAGGTCCCCACCGGCTCCAGCTCCACGCCCTCGTAGGCCTGGGCCAGATCCGGCAGCAGCACACGCCACGACACACCGTCCACCACCAGGTGATGGGCCATCAGCAGGAGGCGCTGCTCGTCCTCGAACCACACCGCCTGCACCATCACACCCGCGTCGGGCGACAACCGCAACTGCGCGGCACGCGCCTGCGTGGTGATGTCCTCGCCCGGCAGGGCGACCCGCAGCACGTCGGCGGCCCGGACCGAGCCGGCCTCGGCGACGTCCAGGTTCCAGACGCCCTCGCCCCGCACCAGACGGGAACGCAGCACGTCGTGGTGGTCCAGCACCCTCTGCACAGCATCCGCCAGCCGCTCGAACGTCGCACCGGCCGGGGTCTGCACCAGCATCGCCTGGTTGAACCCCTCCACCGGACCACCCAGCTCACGCAGCCACCCCACGATCGGGGTCTCCGCGACCAGGCCCAGACCCGCCTTCGGGTCCTCGGTCGCCGTGCCGGTGGCGGACGTGGCCACGGCCGCCAGCGCCTCCGGCGTGCGGTGCTGGAACACCTCACGCGCCGAGAACACCAGACCCGCCTTACGCGCCC
>NZ_WTFF01000279.1 GCF_019400985.1 Streptomyces bambusae | reverse complement strand
TCGGCTACGGCGTCCTGCGGTACACCGACGCCGAGGCGGCCGCCGTTCTGGCGGAGCTGCCGGCCCCGCAGATCGGGTTCAACTACCTGGGTCGTTTCGACGCCACCGCCGGTGACGGCGCGGGCGCCGACTGGGCCCTGCGCTCCGACGCCGACCTCGGCGACGGCCGCGAAGCAGGCATGCGCCTGACGCACGTCCTCGACCTCAACGCCGTCACCCAGGACCACGCCGACGGCCCCCGGCTCGTGGCCGACTGGTCCTGGCCGGCCGCTCTGTTCACCGAGGACGAGGTCCAGGTCCTGGCCGAGGGCTGGTTCGAGGCGCTGCGCGCCCTGGCCGCCCACGCCGCGGCGACCGACGCCGGCGGTCTGACCCCGTCCGACGTGCGTCCGCTGGTGTCGGTCACCCAGGAGCAGATCGAATCGCTGGAGGCCTACCACGGCCCCCTGGCCGACCTGCTGCCGCTCTCGCCGCTCCAGCAGGGCCTGTTCTTCCACGCCGTCTACGACACCGAGGGCGAGGATGTCTACACCGTCCAGCTCGCCCTCGACATCGAGGGTCCGCTGCGTCCGCGTTCGCTGCGCGCCGCCGCCGAGACCCTGCTGGCGCGGCACCCGGCGCTGCGCGCCGCCTTCCGGGGCGACGGCGGTCTCACCGCCCCCGTCCAGGTCGTCCCGGCCCACGTCGAGCTGCCCTGGACCGAGATCGACCTCACGGGTCTGCCCGAGGCCGAGCGCGCCGACGCCGTCACCGCCTGGACCACCGAGGACCGGGCCGTGCGCTTCGACCCGGCCCGTGCCCCGCTGCTGCGCTTCGCGCTCCTGCGGACCGGTGCCGAGCGGCACCGGCTGGTCCTGACCAACCACCACATCCTGGTCGACGGCTGGTCGATGCCCGTCCTCGTCAAGGAGCTGCTGACCCTCTACAGCCGCTCCGGCGACGGCTCCGCCCTGCCCCGCGTCACCCCCACCCACGACTACCTGACCTGGCTCGCCGGCCAGGACCGCGGCGCCGCCGAGGCCGCCTGGCGCGAGGTCCTCGACGGCCTGGACGAGCCCACCCTGGTCGCGCCCGCCGGCCACGACGCCGGCCCCGCCGCGCCCGACCGGGTCACCGTGGACCTGCCGGCCGAGCTCACCGCGCAGCTCACCGACCTCAGCCGGGCCGGCGGCTTCACCCTCAACACCCTCCTCCAGGCGGCCTGGGCGATGGTCGTCGGCCAGCTCACCGGCCGCAGCGACGTGGTCTTCGGCGGTACCGTCTCCGGCCGCCCGCCGCAGGTCCCCGGCATCGAGTCGATGGTCGGCCTGTTCATCAACACCCTGCCGGTCCGGGTCGCCCTCGACCCGGCCGAGCCGCTCGGCGCCCTGCTGGACCGCCTCCAGGCCCAGCAGGCAGGGCTGATGGACCACCAGTACCTGGGCCTGACCGACCTCCAGCAGGCCACCGGCCTCGGGGAACTCTTCGACACCCTCGTCGTCTTCGAGAACTACCCCCTCGATGCCGACGTGCTGGAGATCGGCGGCGGCCTGCGGGTCACCGGCATCGAAGGCCACGACGCGACCCACTACCCGCTGATCCTCACCGCGGTCCCCGGAGAGCGCCTCCAGCTGCGCCTGGACTACCGCAGCGACGTCTTCGACGCGCCGGCCGCGCACGCCCTCGTCGACCGCCTGACCGGCGTCCTCCAGGGCGCCCCCGCCCTGCTGGCCACCCCGGTCGGCCGGGTCCCGCTGCTCGGCGACGCCGAGCGCGACCGGCTGCTCGTCGAGTTCAACGACACGGCGCGGGACGACGCCCTCGCCGACCGGGCCGTCACCGGCCTGTTCGCCGACCTGGTCTCCTGGGCGCCGGCCACCGAGGCCGTCGTGTCCGACGAGGGCACCCTCTCGTACCGGGAGCTGGACGCCCGCGCCAACCGCCTCGCGCACCGCCTGATCGCCGCCGGCCTGCGCCCGGAGGGCCGGGTGGCCCTCCTGATGGAGCGCTCGCCCGAGCTGGTCGCGGCCGTGCTCGGCGTCCTCAAGGCCGGCGGCGCGTACGTACCGCTCGACCCGCGCTTCCCCGAGGCCCGGATGCGGCACATCCTCGCCGAGACCGGCGCCACCGTCCTGGTCGCCGACTCGGCCGCCGCGGCCGAGGTGCTCACGCACGGCGCCGACGCCTCCGACGCCGCGGACCTCACCGTGATCGAGGCCGGCCCCGCGCTCGCCGCCGGCCCCGTGCACGACCCGGCCGTGTCCGTCGACCCGGACCAGCTGGCGTACGTCATGTTCACCTCCGGTTCCACCGGCCTGCCGAAGGGCGTCGGCGTCACCCACCGCGACATCGTCGCCCTCGCCGAGGACCGCCGCTTCACGTCCGGGCACGAGCGGGTGCTGCTGCACTCGCCCACCGCGTTCGACGCCTCCACCTACGAACTGTGGGTGCCGCTGCTCGGCGGCGGCCAGGTCGTCGTCGCCCCTGCCGGGGATCTCGACGCGGTCCGCCTGCGCGAGATCGTGACCCGCCACGGCGTCACCGCCCTGTGGCTGACGGCCGGTCTGTTCCGGCTGATCGCCGAGGACGGGCCGGGCTGCCTGGCCCGGGTCAGCCAGGTGTGGACCGGCGGCGACGTCGTCCCCGCCGCCGCGGTCCGCCGTGTCCTGGAGGCCTGCCCCGGCCTGACGGTCGTGGACGGCTACGGCCCCACGGAGACCACCACGTTCGCCACCACCCACCGCGTCCTCGCGGCCGCCGAGGTCACCGACAGCGTGCCCATCGGCCGCCCGCTGGACGGCATGCGCGTCTACGTCCTCGACGCCGCGCTGCGCCCCGTGCCGCAGGGCGTCGCGGGTGAGCTGTACATCGCCGGCGCGGGTCTCGCCCGCGGCTACGTCGGCCGCCCCGGCCTGACCGCCGAGCGCTTCACCGCCGACCCGTACGGCCCGGCCGGCTCGCGCATGTACCGCACCGGCGACCTGGCCCGCTGGAACGCCGACGGCCACGTCGACTACCTCGGCCGGACCGACGACCAGGTCAAGGTGCGCGGCTTCCGCATCGAGCTCGGCGAGATCGAGGCCGTCCTCGCCCGGCACCCCGGCATCGCCCAGGTGGCCGTGGTGGTCCGCGAGGACATCCCCGGCGACCAGCGCATCGTCGCCTACACCGTGCCCGCCCCGGGCTCCGCGGCGTCCCCGGCCGAGCTGCGCGAGCACGCCGCCGACGGGCTGCCCGCCTTCATGGTGCCCTCCGCGTACGTGTCCCTGGACACGCTCCCGCTGACCGGCAACGGCAAGGTCGACCGGCGGGCCCTGCCCGCCCCCGACCTCGCGGCGGGCGCCGGCGGCCGGACGCCGCGGACCCCGCAGGAGGAGATCCTCGCCGGGCTGTTCGCCGAGATCCTGGGCCTGCCCGCGGTCTCGGTCGACGACAGCTTCTTCGACCTCGGCGGCCACTCGCTGCTCGCGACCCGCCTGGTCAGCCGGATCCGCCCGGTCTTCGGCGTCGAACTCGCCGTCCGCAGCCTGTTCGAGGCCCCCACCGTCGCCTCCCTCGCGACCCGGATCGCGGGCGCCGGCCGGGCCCGTACGGCGCTCACCGCGCGGCCGCGGCCCGAGGAGGTCCCGCTCTCGCCCGCCCAGCGCCGGCTGTGGTTCCTGAACCGGTTCGAGGGCCCGAGCGCCTCGTACAACCTGCCGCTGGCCCTCCGCCTCGACGGCGACCTCGACCCGGCCGTGCTGCGTGCCGCCCTGGGAGACGTCACCGACCGGCACGAGAGCCTGCGGACCGTCTTCCCCGAGCTGGACGGCCGACCACGCCAGTGGGTGCTGCCGGCCGGGGTGTCCGCGCCCGCGCTGCCCGTCGTCGAACTGGCCGCCGACGACCTCGACGCGGCGCTCGCCGACGCGGTCGCCGAGGGCTTCGACCTGACGGCCCAGGCCCCGCTGCGGGCCCGGCTGCTGCGGATCTCGCCCACCGAGCACGTCCTGGTCGTCGTCCTGCACCACATCGCCGGCGACGGCTGGTCGCTGGCCCCCTTCGCCCGCGACCTGGGCACCGCCTACGACGCCCGGTGCGCCGGCCACGCCCCCGCCTGGGAGCCGCTGCCGGTCCAGTACGCCGACTACACCCTGTGGCAGCGGGAGGTCCTCGGCGACGAGGCCGACCCCGACAGCCCGCTCGCCCGCCAGATCGACCACTGGCGCACCGCCCTCGCCGGGCTGCCGGAGGAACTGGCCCTGCCCACCGACCGGCCCCGCCCCGCCGAGGCCGGCTACCGCGGCGGGTCCGCCCCGCTGACCGTCCCCGCCGAGGTGCACGAGCGGATCACCGCCGTCGCCCGCGCCCACAACGCCAGCGTGTTCATGGTCGTCCAGGCGGCGCTGGCCGCCCTGCTCGGCCGGCTCGGCGCCGGCGAGGACATCCCCGTCGGCAGCGTCATCGCCGGCCGGACCGACGAGGCCCTCGACGACCTGGTGGGCTTCTTCGTCAACACCCTCGTCCTGCGCACCGACCTGTCCGGCGACCCCACCTTCGCCGAACTCCTCGACCGGGTCCGGGAGTCCGACCTCGCCGCGTACGCCCACCAGGACGTGCCGTTCGAGCGGCTGGTCGAGGTGCTCAACCCGGCGCGCTCCCTGGCCCGCCACCCGCTGTTCCAGGTGATGCTGGCCTTCCAGAACAACGCCGAAGCCACCCTCGACCTCGACGGCCTGCGCGCCACCGCACTGCCGGTGCGCCTGGAGGCAGCCAAGTTCGACCTGCTGTTCTCCCTGGAGGAGACCTTCACCGCCGAGGGCGGCCCGGCCGGGCTGCGCGGTGTCGTGGAGTACTCCGCCGACCTCTTCGACCGCGCCACCGCCGAGGCGATCGGCGCCCGCCTGGGCCGGCTGCTGGACGCCGTCACCGCCGACCCGCAGCTGCCGGTCGCCGCCGTCGACATCCTCACCGACACCGAGCGCGCCCGCGTCCTGGACGAGTGGAACGACACCGGCCGCGAGGTCGCCGACGCCACCGTGCCCGAGCTGTTCCAGGCACAGGCCGCCCGTACCCCGCACGCCCCGGCCGTGCTGCACGCCGGCCGGGAGCTGGCCTACGGCGAACTGAACGCCCGCGCCAACCGGCTCGCCCGGCTGCTGATCGCCGAGGGCGCCGGCCCCGAGCGGTTCGTCGCACTGACCCTGCCGCGCACCGCCGACATGATCGTGGCGCTGCTGGCCGTACTGAAGTCCGGCGCCGCCTACCTGCCCGTCGACCCCGGCTACCCGGCCGACCGCATCGCGTACATGCTGGCCGACGCCCGGCCCGCGCTCGTGGTCACCACCGCCGAGGCCGCGGCCGTCCTGCCCGGGGGCGTGCGTACCCTGCTGCTGGACGACGACGCGGTGTGCGAGCGGCTGGCCGCGCAGGGCGACGGCGACGTGACCGACGCCGAGCGGGTCCGCCCGCTCGACGTGCGCCACCCCGCCTACGCCATCTACACCTCCGGCTCCACCGGCCGCCCCAAGGGCGTCGTCGTCGCCCACCGCAACGTCGCCGACTTCGCCGCCTGGGCCGCGTCCGCGATCGGCGCCGAGCGGCTCTCCGACGTCCTCGCCGCGACCTCGCTCAACTTCGACGTCTCCGTCTTCGAGATGTTCGGCCCGCTCCTGACCGGCGGCCGCATCGAGATCGTCCGCGACGTGCTCGCCCTGCTGGAGGCCGCCCCCGGCCGCCACTACAGCCTGGTCAGCGCCGTTCCCTCGGCGCTCGCCCACACCATCGCGCAGTCCGACGCCCCCGGCTTCGGCGCCGACCTCGTCGTCCTCGCCGGCGAGGGCCTGTCCGCCCACACCGCCGACGCCATCCGCGCGGCCGTGCCCGGCGCGGCTCTGGCCAACATCTACGGGCCCACCGAGGCCACCGTCTACGCCACCGCCTGGTACGACGAGCCCGGCCGGAGCTCCGGTGACCGCACTCCGCCCATCGGCCGGCCCCGGCAGAACACCCGGGCCCTGGTGCTCGACGAGGGCCTGCGCCCGGTGCCGCCCGGCGTCGCCGGCGAGCTCTACCTCGCCGGCTCCGGCCTGGCCCGCGGCTACCTGGGCCGGCCCGGCCTGACCGCCGAGCGCTTCGTCGCCGACCCGTACGGCCCGGCCGGCTCGCGCATGTACCGCACCGGCGACCTGGTCCGCTGGAACGCCGACGGCCAGATCGAGTACCTGGGCCGGACCGACTTCCAGGTCAAGGTGCGCGGCTTCCGCATCGAGCTCGGCGAGATCGAGGCCGTCCTCGCCCGGCACCCCGGCATCGCCCAGGTGGCCGTGGTGGTCCGCGAGGACACCCCCGGCGACCAGCGCATCGTCGCCTACACCGTGCCCGCGGCCGGCGCCGCGGCCGTGGCGGACGCCGCCGGCCTGCGCGCCCACGTGGCCGCCGCCCTGCCCGAGTACATGGTCCCGTCCGCCTTCGTCACGCTCGCCGCGCTGCCGCTCAACCCCAACGGCAAGCTCGACCGGCGCGCCCTGCCCGCCCCCGACTTCGGGGCCGCGGCCGGCACCGGACGCGCCCCGCGCACCCCGCAGGAGGAGCAGCTGACCGCGCTCTTCGCCGAGATCCTCGGCGTCGACACGGTCTCCATAGACGACAGCTTCTTCGACCTCGGCGGGCACTCCCTGCTCGCCACCCGGGTCGTCAGCCGCATCCGCACCCTCTTCGGCGCCGAACTCGCCGTCCGCACCCTGTTCGAGACCCCGACCGTCGCCGCACTCTCGGAGCGTCTCGGTGACGCGGGACGCGAGCCCGCCCGCCCGGCCCTGGTGGCACAGGTGCGGCCGGAGTCCGTGCCGCTGTCGCCCGCCCAGCGCCGGCTGTGGTTCCTCAACCGCTTCGAGGAGCGGAGCGGCACCTACAACCTGCCGCTGGCCGTCCGGCTCACCGGAGCCCTCGACACCGAGGCCCTGACCGCCGCCCTGGGCGACGTCGTGGCCCGCCACGAGGCGCTGCGCACCGTCTTCCCCGACACCGACGGCCACCCCCGCCAGCAGGTCCTCGCCGCCGACACCGTGCGGCCGGCCCTGCACACCGCCCCGTACACGGAGCAGGCGCTCGCCGAGGCGGCCGCCCGCGACTTCGACCTCGCCACCGAAGTGCCGGTGCGCGCCCACCTGTTCACGGTGGACGCGGACACGGACGTCCTGCTGCTGGTCGTCCACCACATCGCCGCCGACGGCTGGTCCATGGCGCCGCTGGCCCGCGACCTCGCCGAGGCGTACCGGGCCCGCCGCGAAGGCCGGGCCCCCGCCCGGGAGCCGCTGCCCGTCCAGTACGCCGACTACACCCTGTGGCAGCGTGACGTCCTCGGCGACGAGGACGAGGCGGGCAGCGAACTCGCCCGCCAGATCGGCTACTGGCGGCAGACCCTGGACCGGCTCCCCGAGGAGCTGGCCCTGCCCACCGACCGCCCGCGCCCCGCGGAGATGAGCTTCCGCGGCGACACCGTGCCCCTGCACCTGCCGGCGCAGGCCCACGCCCGGCTCGCCGAGCTCGCCCGCACCTCCCGCGCCAGCGTCTTCATGGTGGTCCAGGCGGCCCTGGCGGCCCTGCTCGACCGGCTCGGTGCCGGCACCGACATCCCGATCGGCTCCCCGATCGCGGGCCGCACCGACGAGGCCCTCGACGACCTCGTGGGCTTCTTCGTCAACACCCTGGTGCTGCGCACCGACGTCTCCGGCGACCCCACGTTCCGCGAACTGCTGGACCGGGTCCGGGAGTCCGACCTCGCCGCGTACGCCCACCAGGACGTGCCGTTCGAGCGGCTGGTGGAACTGCTCAACCCCGAGCGCTCCCTGGCCCGCCACCCGCTGTTCCAGGTCATGCTCTCCCTGCAGAACAACGCCGCCGCCGCCCTGGACCTCGACGGCCTCGCCGTCGCACCGCACCAGGTCACCGTCGACGGCGCCAAGTTCGACCTGTCCTTCCAGCTCGCCGAGGAGTTCACCGCCGACGGCGCCGCCGCCGGGATCGGCGGCCGCATCGAGTACGCCACCGACCTCTTCGACCGGGAGACCGTCGCCGACCTCGCGGACCGCTTCACCCGCACCCTGGCCGAGCTGGTCACCCGGCCCGACCAGCCGCTGTCCCGGCTCGACGTCCTCACCGACGCCGAGCGCCGCACGGTGCTGGCCGACTGGAACGACACCGCCCGCCCGGTGCCCGCCGACACCCTGCCCGACCTCTTCGAGCGGCAGGCGGAGCGCACCCCGGACCGGACCGCGCTGGTGGCCGGCGCCGACCGGCTGACCTTCGCCGAGCTCGACGCCCGCGCCAACCGGCTGGCCCACCTGCTCGCCGGACACGGCATCGGCGCCGAGGACTACGTCGCCGTCGCCCTGCCCCGCACCGCCGACCTCGTCACCGCCGTGCTCGCGGTCGCCAAGGCCGGTGCCGCGTTCGTCCCCGTCGACCCCTCCCACCCCGCCGACCGCATCGCCCAGGTGCTCCAGGACGCCGGCACCGCGGCCGTGATCACCGCGGCCGACGCCCGGGACACGCTCCCCCTGGACCGCGGCGGCATCCGCATCGACCTGGAGTCGCCCGCCGTCACGCAGGCCCTGCGCACCCTGCCCGACACCGCCCCCGCCGACACCGGCCGGGTCCGCCCGCTGGAGTCGCGCCACCCGGCGTACGTCATCCACACCTCCGGTTCCACCGGCCGCCCCAAGGGCGTCGTCGTCCCGCACGCGGGCCTGGTGAACCTCTTCCACCACCACGTCGACGAGCTGTACGCGGCCGAGACCGCGGCCGCCGGCCGCCCCCTGCGGGCCGCGCTCACCGCCGCCGTCTCCTTCGACGCCTCCCTCGACCCGCTGCTGTGGCTGGTCGCCGGGCACGAGCTGCACCTCGTCGACGACGACACCCGCCGCGACGCGCCCGCGCTCGTCGGCTACGTCCGGGCGCACGGCATCGACTTCATGGAGCTCACCCCGTCCTACGCGGAGCAGCTGCTGGAGGAGGGCCTCGTCCGCGACGAGCAGGCCCGCCCGCGCATCCTCGCCCTCGGCGGGGAAGCAGTGAGCCCCGCCTTGTGGCAGGAGCTCGCCCGGACCCCGGGCGTCACCGGCTACAACCTGTACGGCCCGACCGAGGCCACCGTCGACACGGCCACCGCCCGCACCTCGGACACCTCCCGGCCGCTGGTCGGCCGGCCCGTCGGCAACGCCCGCACCTACGTCCTGGACGAGCGGCTGCGGCCGGTGGCCCCGGGCGTGGCCGGCGAGCTGTACATCGCGGGCGCCGGTCTGGCACGCGGCTACCTCGGCCGCGCCGACCTGACGGCCGAGCGCTTCGTCGCGGACCCGTACGGGCCCGCGGGCACCCGGATGTACCGGACCGGCGACACGGTCCGCTGGACCCGCGACGGGCAGCTCGACTACCTGGGCCGGTCCGACGACCAGGTCAAGGTGCGCGGCTTCCGCATCGAGCTCGGTGAGATCGAGGCCGTCCTGGCCCGCTACGAGGGCGCCGCCCGGTCCGCCGTGGTCGTCCGCGAGGACACCCCCGGCATCAAGCGGC
>NZ_WTFF01000278.1 GCF_019400985.1 Streptomyces bambusae | reverse complement strand
TCCCGACCGGGGGCCGGGGTGCCCGCCGCAGTGCCGTCCGGCTTGCCCCCCCGCGTCGGCCCGCACCGCTGCAGCCGCGCGCCCCGCCCGGTCGCGCCCCTGGGGGCGCCACTGCCCAGGGTCGCGGCGGCCGTGGTCGGGGGGGGGCTCACCGCCGGCTGCGGGCCGTCCTCCAAGCCCGCGGGGTCCGCCAGCCCCGCCACGGCCGGGCAGTCCGCGCAGGCCCTCCCCTCCGCGTCGGAGTCCACGGCCGCGTCCCCCGAGGCGTCCCCGACCGGGTCGGCGTCGGCCTCGCCGTCCGCGTCCGCGTCCACGTCCGCCACCCCCTCGCGCACCGCCACCGCGACCGCCTCCGCCGCCCCCACCCGCACGCCCAGCACGCCGGCCCGTACGTCCGCCGCGGCCGCGCCGGCCGCGATACCCGGCCCCGGTTACGACAGTTCGGCCGACGCCCAGAAGCAGATCGACGCGGCGCTGCGCGCGGCCAAGTCCGACGGGCGGATGGTGCTGCTCGACTTCGGCGCGAACTGGTGCGGCAACTGCAAGGCCGCCGACAAGGTGTTCGCGCAGTCGCAGACCGCGGCGATCCTCGGGGCCTCGTACCACCTGGTCAAAATCGACATCGGTGGTGACAGCTCGGCCAACTCCGCGCTCCTGCGCAAGTACAGCCCCTCCGGCGGCACGTACAAGATGCCCGTCCTGGTCGTCGTCTCCCCGTCCGGCACGGTGCGCACCGACACCCACGCCACCGGCAACCCGGCCCTGACGCCGGAGGGCATCAACTCCTTCCTGCGCCAGTGGGCGTCGTGAGACGAGCGGTCCGGGGCGCGGCGGCCGGCCTCGCGGTGGCGGCCTGCTTCGTCCTCGCCGGCAGCCTGACGGACGACGGCGGCGGAGCACCCCAGGAGCCCGGGGCGCGGGCGGGTACGGTCCGGGCCGCGGCCGGGGCGACGGTCGTGGAGGCCGGTGCCCGGCAGGCCGCGCCCGTACTGGCCGGCGACGACCTGGACGGCAGGCCGGCCGGCCTGGCCGAACTCCGGGGCCACGTCGTCGTCCTCAACGTCTGGGGTTCCTGGTGCGGCCCCTGCCGGGCGGAGGCCGACGACCTGGAGCGGCTCAGCGGGCAGACCCGGGCCGACGGCGTCCGGTTCCTCGGGATCAACACCCGTGACCGGGACCGGGCGGCGGCTCGGGCGTTCGTCCGCGCACACGGGCTGAGCTTCCCCAGCCTCCACGACCCCGCCGGCGACCTGCTGCTTCGCTTCCCGCCCGCGCTGCTCAACCCGCAGGCCATCCCCTCGACCCTCGTGATCGACCGCCACGGACGCGTCGCCGCCGCCATCGGGGGCCCCGTCACCGACGAGCAGCTGCGGCCCCTGATCGCGAGCGTGCTGGCGGAGGAGGGGTCATGACGACGCTGGTGAACGAAACGCTCGCGAACGGAGCGCTGGTGAACGGGGCACTCGCGAACGAAGCACTCGCGGACGGGACACTCGCGAGCGGGGCGCTCGTGAACGGAACGCTCCTCGTCGCCGCCCCCGTGGCCCTCGTCGCGGGACTCGTCTCCTTCCTCTCGCCGTGCGTACTGCCGCTCGTACCCGGCTACCTCAGCTACGTGACCAGCCTGTCGGTCGCCGACCTGGCCGACGCGCGCGGCGGGAGCCGCAGCCGTATGGCGGCCGGCGCGCTGCTGTTCGTCCTGGGCTTCACGGCGGTCCTCGTCTCCGGAGGTGCCCTGTTCGGCTACGCCGGACGGACGCTCCTGGCCCACCAGGAGGCGGTCACCCGGGTGCTCGGCGTCTTCACCGTGCTGATGGGGCTGTCCTTCATGGGGTTCCTGCCGGGCTTCGCCCAACGGGAGTTCCGCAGCCACCGGCGCCCGGCGCTGGGGCTCGCCGGAGCCCCCTTGCTGGGGGCGGTGTTCGCGGTCGGCTGGACCCCGTGCATCGGCCCTACGCTGGCCGCCGTCCAGGCGCTCGCCTGGACCGAGGCGAGTGCGGCCCGCGGAGCCCTGCTGATGGCCGCGTACTGTCTCGGGCTCGGCCTGCCGTTCATCCTGGCCGCGCTGGCCTTCCGCCGCGCCCTGGGCGCGTTCGGCCTGGTCAAGCGCCACTACGCGTGGGTCCTGCGGATCGGCGGAGGCATGCTCGTCCTCGTCGGCGTCACTCTCGCCACCGGTGTGTGGAACGACCTGGTCTACCGGCTCCAGTTGTGGAGCACCGACTTCTCCCCCGCCCTCTGAGGAGGCATCCATGGGCATGTCCCCGTCCGTACGACGTTCCCGATGTTCCCGACGTTCCCGACGTTCCCGCACGGCACGCGTCGCGGCCGCCCTGCTCACCCTGACCGCTCTCGCGGCCTGCGGCGAGCAGCAGTCCGCCGAGGGCGCCGGCGCCGGCGGCTCCTCCGCACCCACCACGAGCTTCACCGAGAAGGGCGTCACCGTCACCCTCTCGGTGTCCGGCTGGCAAGCCTCGAAGGGCACCCTCACCGCGGTCTTCACGCCCGAGGAGAAGGGCTTCCACCTCTACAGCACCGATCTGCCGGCCACCGGCATCGAAGGCGTGGGCCGGCCGACCGCGGTATCCGTCACCGGGGCCCTCAAGGCGGAGGGCAAGCTGACGGCCGGCGCGCAGGTACGGTCGATCAGCGTGCCCGGCGTCGGCGCCCCGGTCCCCGTCTACCCGGACGGCCCGGTCACCACCACGCTGCCCGTCCGGGCCGACGGCAACGGGGACGCGACGGTGCTGCTCGGCTACGCGAGCTGCAGCGAGAAGGACGGCTGCACCATCCCGGTCTCCGACCGCCCCGTGCACCTGCGCATCACCCCGGACGGTCCGACGTTCGCGTCCCACTAGATACGTCGGCCCGTACGTCGGCCATATACGTCGTCCAGATGCGACGGCCGGATGCATCGGCCAGATGCGTCGGCCCGGGACGACACACCTGGCCCGCACCCCCGCCCGGCCGAGCCCCTAAGGTGTCCCCCATGCCCAGCGTCCTGGTCGTGGAAGACGACCCCAGCATCCGCCAGTCACTGATCGAGGTCCTGGCGGAGCACGGGTATGCCGTACGCAGCTCGGCCGACGGGTTCGGCGCCCTGCGCGAGGTCACCCAGACGCCCGTCGACGCCGTGGTCCTCGACCTGGGGCTGCCCGATCTGGACGGAGGCGACGCCCTGCGCATGATCCGGGGCATTTCCTCCGTACCCGTGCTGGTGGCCACCGCCCGCGACGACGAGCGGGACATCATCAGCCTGCTCAACGCGGGCGCCGACGACTACCTGGTCAAGCCCTTCTCCGGGGGCCAGCTCATCGCGCGCCTCTCCGCCGTCCTGCGGCGCACCGGTCACGTTCCCTCCGCCGGCACGGTCCCGGGCGTGCCGGGCGTACCCGGTACGGTGCCGGGGTCGGCGGCGGCCGACCCGCTGCGCCCGGTCACCGTGGGCGAGCTGGCGGTGGACCCGGGCGCGCGTACCGCGTACCTGGCCGGCCGGGAGCTGCGCCTGACCCGCCGGGAGTTCGACCTGCTGGCGTTCCTCGCCCTCCACACCGGCCAGGTCGTCTCCAAGCGCCGTCTGCTGACCGAGGTCTGGCGCGAACCGTACGTGGACGACCAGACCGTCGACGTACACCTGTCGTCCCTGCGCCGCAAGCTCGGCGAACGCGCGGCGGCCCCGCGCTACCTGCTGACCGTGCGCGGCGTCGGCATCAAACTGGTGGCGCCGCGTTGAGGCGCTCGCTGGCGGGAGTGGCGCTCGCCGTGACCTCCATGGTCGCCCTCTCCTTCCTCATACCCCTGGCCGCTCTGGTGATGTCGCTGGTCAAGGAGCAGGGCGTCACCGCGGCCGAACAGCGCGCCGCCGCCCTGGCACCCGTCCTGACCCTCACCACCGATCCGGCCGCCCTACGGGAGTCCGCCACGAGCCTGGACGCGGCCGAGCACCTGGTCGTCCACCTGCCGGACGCCGGGGCCCTCGGCAGTTCCAAAGCCCCCGCGGCGCTGCTCGAACGGGCGCTGAAGGGGCGCGAGTCCATCTCCCGGGAGATCCCGGGCGGCTGGATCTGCCTGCAGCCGGTGGTGCTTCCCGGCGACCGGGTCGCCGTCATCGAGAACTTCGTCCCGGAGGCGGAGCTGACCCGCGGGGTCATGGAGTCGTGGGCGGTGATGCTCTTCCTCGCCGTGGGGCTGATCGGCGGTTCCGTCCTGGTCGCCGACCGGCTCGGCGCGAAGGTCGTCAGGTCCTCGAAGCGGCTCGCGCAGGCGTCGCACGCCCTCGGTCAGGGCGACCTGGACACCCGCGTGGACCCCATGGGCCCCAGGGAACTGCGGGACGCGGGCGTCGCCTTCAACGCGATGGCCCAGCGCATGACCGAGCTGCTCGCCGTCGAACGCGAGCTCGTGGCGGACCTGTCCCACCGCCTGCGCACCCCGCTGACCGCCCTGCACCTGGCGTCGGAGCGGATGGCGGGCACCCCCGAGTCGGCCAGGGTCGAGGCGGCGGTCGGCGAACTGGAGGCGGAGCTCCAGGCCATCATCGCCGCGGCGCGCACCCCGCTCGCCGTGGGCCCCATGGGCCAGGGCCTGCTCGGCCCGGAACCGGCCACGAGCGGCCGTGCCGCCGGCGCGGGGAAGTCCCGTACGGGGGCGTCCGGCGACGGGGCGTCCGGCAAGGGGACGTCCGGCAAGGGGGCGTCCGGTCCTCGCTGCGAGGCAGCCGACGTCGTCCGACGGCGCACCGCCTTCTGGGCGGTCCTGGCGGAGCAGCAGAACCGGTCCTGCACCGTCGACCTGACCCAGGAGCCCACGGCCGTCAGCCTCTCCGACGACGACGTGGCCGCCGTGGTGGACGCGCTCATCGGCAACATCTTCCGCCATACCGCGCCCGGCACCCCGTTCGGCGTCCAGGTCGTCCGTACGGCCCAGGCCGTGGAACTGGTCGTGGAGGACGGCGGACCGGGCATCCCGGAGCCGGACCGGGCCCTCTCCCGTGGGAGCAGCACCGGTTCCACGGGGCTGGGCCTCGACATCGCGGGGCGGGCCGCGACCGCCACGGGCGGCTCGGTGCACATCGGCCGCGGCCCGCTGGGGGGCGCGCACATCACCGTGACGTTCGCGCTGGCCCTGCCGACCCCCCTGTCCGGCCGCAGGTCCCGCATCTCCCGCCGCCGGCCGGCCTGGCCGCACAAGCGGTAGGGCGGCCGCACCGAACGGCACGGCTTCCGCGCGCGACTGAACCGGAAGGCCGGCGGGCGGCCGGGGGACGGCGGGCGGGGGATGGCGGGCGGCGGGCGGGGACCGGCGGGCAGCGGCCAGCGTCCGCGGACCGGCGCCTCAGCCGACGAGCACACCAGGGTTCAGGATCCCCCGCGGGTCGAGCGCGTCCTTCGCGGCGCGCAGCGCGAGGGCGAAGGGGTCGGGGCGCTGGCGGTCGTAGTCGCGGCGGTGGTCCCGGCCGACGGCGTGGTGGTGGGTGACGGTGGCCCGGTGCCGGTGCAGGACCTCGCTCGCCACGGCCTTCAGCTCGTCCCAGACGGCGACCTCGTCACCGGGCCGCCCGGCGGCCAGCACGGTGAAGTAGGGGGCCGCGCCGTCGGGGTAGACATGGGTGAGGCGGCAGTTGACGGTCGCGGGGTGTCCGGTGGCCTTCAGCGCCGCCGCGCCGACCTCCGTGCGTACCGCTTCGATCAGGCCCGGAATCCGGTCCCAGGTGGCCGCCGTCTCGAAGGTCTCCGCCACGGCGCCCATCCGGGCCAGCCCGTCGCGCAGGTAGGGCATCCGGAGGAAGGCCGAGCGCCAGGCACTCACCGCGGCATCGGCGTACGCGCCGCCCTGGCCGCCGCCCTGGCCACTGCTGCGGCCGCCGTGGGCGCGGGCCAGGCCCACGGCCTGTTCGAGCCGGTCGCCGACCGGTGCGTCGGCCGACTCGAAGCCCAGCACGAGCACGGCGGACCTGTCCTGCGCGGCGCCCGAGAGCGCGGCCTCGCCGGAGTCCAGCAACCGGCAGTTGGCGGGCGAGAGGTCGGACTGCGCGACGGCCCGCACCGCCCGGAGCGCATCGTGGAAGTCGGTGAAGGCCACGGAGGCGGACGCCTTGTGCACCGGACGCCGCTGGAGGCGGACCCACGCCTCGGTGATGACGCCGAGCGCTCCCTCGGAGCCGAGGAACAACCGGTCGGGGGAAGGCCCCGCGCCGGAGGCCGGCAGCCGCCACGAGGCGCTGGTCCCGGCCGGCGTGACGACGTTCATGGACTGGACGAAGTCGTCGATATGCGTACGGCCGGTCGCGTAGTGGCCGCCGGCGCGGGTGGCGAGCCAGCCGCCCAGCGTGGAGAACTCGAAGCTCTGCGGGAAGTGCCGCAACGTCAGGCCGTGGGGCCGCAGTTGCTCCTCCAGACCCGGCCCGAGCGCCCCCGCCTGGATACGTGCGGCCCGGCCGGTGCCGTCGACCTCCAGGACGCGGCCCATGGCGGTCAGGTCGAGGGAGAGTACGGCGCGGTGCGCGTCGCCGCGGTACTCCACGCCGCCGGTGACGGAGGACCCTCCGCCGTACGGGACGACCGCGACCTGCCGCTCGCCGGCCCAGTCCAGCAGATCGGCCACCTCCCGGTCGTCCGTGGGGCGGGCGACGAGGTCGGGGATGCGGCCGGGCCGCCCGCGCAGGGCCCGTACGACGTCGCGGTACGCCTTCCCCATCGCGTGGGCGGCGCGGTCCTCGGGGTCCGCGGTGACCAGGTGCGCCAGGCTCGGCGGGGGTTCGACGGCCGGGCCTGCGATACGCAGGTCACGGACGCGCGGGACGGGGAGGGGCCGGGCGAGGGTGCCGGGAATCAGGGCCCCCATCGCGAGGCACTCGTCGTCGTCGGGATGCGCGTCCGCCCAGCCCCACCCCCACCAGGAGCGGGTGCGGGACTTCGCCTGCGCGTGCGTGGTGCCCGGTGTGCCCGGTGTGCCCGGTGTGCCCGTGACGCCTGTGGTACCTGCGATGCCCGTGATGCCTGTGGTGCCGTCCATAGGTGCGCTCCATGTCCGCAGGAGGGAAAGGGGGGGCAGAGGATCGATCGCCGAATTTACCATCCGGTAAATTACTTACTGATAACATCCACTCATGGCAACCCCACGCTCGAAAGCCGGCACCAAGGGAGTCCCGCGGGAGCAGCGCCGGCAGCAGATCCTGGCCGCCGCCACCGAGGAGTTCGGCGCCAACGGCTTCGCGGGCGCGTCCCTCGCCGCCATCGCGGCCCGGGTCGGCGTCACCAAGACGCTGCTGCACCAGTACTTCGGCACCAAGGAGGACCTGTACGTCGCCTGCCTGGTCCCCGTCGGGGACCGCCTGCTGGCCGCCGTCGAGGACGCGATGGGACCGGACGGCACCACCCCGGACACGCCGCTGCGGGTACTCCACGCCATCTTCACCGCCCTGGAAGGCGGGCGGGAGGCATGGTTCGTCCTCTACGACACCTCCCTGCCCCCGGGCGGCGAGGCCGCCCGGCGCGCAGCGCAGTACCGGGCGTCCATCGACCGCCTCGCCGCAGGCGGCACCGCCGACCTGCTGCGCGCGACCGGCTCCACCGACCCGCTGGACGCCGACGCCCTCAAGTACGTCTGGCGCGACCTCGTCTCCACGCTCGTCCGCTGGTGGGTGAAGCACCCCGAGCAGTCCCCGACGGCCATGACCCAACGCTGCGCCCGCCTCTTCACAGCCGCCGCCACCCTCACCCCACACCTCCAGCCCTGACCGATGCCATGGCGCAGCGACGGGCCGGGGCCGGCGCACGAAAGGCCGCCCTCCCGTGCGGGAAGGCGGCCTCCGTCCGACGTCACCGCCTCGGCCGACGGCCGTACGCTCAGCTCCGGTCCGGGCGGAGTTCGATGTGGTCCGGGGCGAGGTCGACCGCGACGCGGTGTTCCATGCCCAGGGACTCCAGGAATTTCTGCGGGAGTTGGACGCGGCCCGAGCGGTCCAGGACCACGTACTCGCGTTCGCTGACCGATTCCTCGCCGTGCTCGTCGGTGACCAGGCGGCGCAGGACCTCGCTGCTGGTGCGGCCGTCGCGGATGGCCACGGTGCGGCGGACCTCGCCCGCCACCATGGGGTCGTGCGTCACGATGACCACCGTCACGCCGAGCTCCTTGTTCACCGTGCGGAAGGTCTCGAAGACCGACGCGGCCGTCTCCGAGTCGAGTTCGCCCGTGGGTTCGTCCGCCAGCAGCACCTTGGGGTCGTTCGCCATCGCCACGGCGATCGCGACCCGCTGCTGCTGGCCGCCGGACAGTTCCGCCGGGCGGCGGTGCGCCAGGTCGCCGATGCCCAGTGCGTCCAGGACCTCCGCGACCCGGGCGGTGCGGCGCGCGCCGGCGCCGCGTCGGGGCCCGCCGCCCTTCAACTGCATGGGCAGCGCGACGTTCTGGGTGGCCGTCAGGAACGGCAGCAGGTTGCGGGCGGTCTGCTGGTAGACGAATCCGACCGCTTCACGCCGGTAGCGCAGCCGGTCCCGCGCCGACAGCTCCAGCAGGTCGTAGCCGGCGACCGCCGCGCTGCCCGCGGTCGGCACGTCCAGGCCCGCCAGGATGTTCAGGAGGGTGGACTTGCCGCTGCCCGAGGCGCCGACGAGGGCCACCAGGTCGCCCTGGGTGACCGTCAGCTCCAGCCCTTGCAGGGCCTGCACCTCGATGCCGTCCGTGCTGAAGATCCGGACCAGGCGGTCGCAGGCGATCGCGGCGTCGGCCGCCGCGGTACGGGGCTCCGCGGCGGCTGCCGCCCGGCGGCGCAGCTCCTCGTACGTCGGCTGGTCGCTGTTCAACGCTGAGGTCACCGCTGGTCTCCCGCTCTCAACTCGGTGGTGGTCTGCCGTCGCCCGGATGTCGCCGCCTCGACGAGCACGGCCGCGGCGACCAGGGCGGCCAGGCCCAGGGCGTGGGTCAGTACGGGCCGCGCGGTGAGCCGTACGCCGGTCGGCACCTCCGCGCCGACCAGCGTGGACAGGTCCATCGCCGGACCCAGCAGCGCCACCGCGGCCGCCGCCACCAGCGCCCCGCCCAGCGCGGCGGCCAGGGTCTGCGGCAGGACCTCCGCGAGGATCAGCGCCACGCCCTGCCGGCGGCGCAGCCCCATGGTGCGCAGCCGGGCCAGCAGCGCCGCGCGTTCGGGGACGGTGCGCATCAGCGTCAGCAGTACGGCCAGCAGGGCGAAGCCGGCCGCCGCGGCCACGCAGGACCAGAAGAGGCGCTCGGCCGAGCCCTGCAACGGATCGGCCGCCAGCTCGGCGACGCCCTCGGCGCTCGTGCGTACCAGGTACGGTTCGCCGGACGACCGCGCCCCGGAGGCCGGGCCCGGACTCGCGGCGGGCACCGGAGCCGAAGCCAGCGTCGACGTCGACGTCGACGACGCCGCCGGCGATGCCGCCGACGGCGCCGGGCCGGCGGCGCTGGTCAGGGCCTGCAGCCGCGCCGCGTCTACGGGGCCGAGGCCGAGCCACCGGTTGGGGTGGATGCCGCCGCGGATCCGGGACGTCGCGGGGCCCGCCGGCAGCACGACGGTCTCCCCGCC
>NZ_WTFF01000277.1 GCF_019400985.1 Streptomyces bambusae | reverse complement strand
GGCGTGGACCCGGCCGAGGGCGCGGGCCGGGTGGCCCGGGCGCTGGCCGCCGACGAGACCCTGCGGGCCCGGCTGGTCCGCGGCCTGAGCCTGGCGCTGCTCCCCGCGGCGGCCCCGGCCCCCGGCGAGCCGCTGTTCACCCGCTGACCGCCGGAACGGGCAGACGAGCGAGGGCTCCGTCACACCTGAACGTTCAGGTGTGACGGAGCCCTCGCTCGCGTGTCCACACGTACAGCCGGTCCCGCCGGCCGGAGGCCGTCAGCCGAAGACCGGCCCGGTGAACTTCTCGCCCGGCCCCTGGCCCGGCTCGTCCGGGACGATCGAGGCCTCGCGGAAGGCCAGCTGGAGGGACTTCAGGCCGTCACGCAGCGGAGCGGCGTGGAAGGAGCTGATCTCGGTGGCGCTCGCCGTGACCAGGCCCGCCAGGGCGGTGATCAGCTTGCGGGCCTCGTCGAGGTCCTTGTGCTCGGAGTCCGGCTTGTCCAGGCCCAGGTTGACCGCCGCGGCGCTCAGCAGGTGCACGGCCACCGTGGTGATCACCTCGACCGCGGGCACGTCCGCGATGTCGCGGGTCATGGCGTCGTAGTCGGGGGCCGCATCGGCGTCGGTGGCGGTGGGGGGCGTTGCGTCAGTCATGTCCTCACCATAAGCCGTGCCGCCGATTCGCCTCCCCGGGACCCGGGTGCTAACCTTGTGTGACGACCGGCCGGAGACGCATGTCCCCGGCCCACAAGTGGAGGCTCCGACTTCCCACCTGACCGCCCTCCGGGGCGGCGGGTCACCGGTCACGCGGCATCCATCGTTCCGTACGGACGATGGAAAGCCGCGTCAGACGCGCCCCGCGGTTGCACGCGGCGGTGCTCCGGTTTCTTAGGAGCTCCCGCCTGTGTCCCGTCCGGGGCGTTTTCGCGTTCTGGACGGCCGGTCGGACGACACAGACGTCAAGCGGCCGCCCCGAGGCGGACGTGGGTGCAACCGAGGAGGATCCATCAGCACCGAGCCCCGCATCAACGACCGGATTCGCGTTCCCGAGGTGCGACTTGTCGGTCCCAGCGGCGAGCAGGTCGGGATTGTCCCGCTTGCCAAGGCGCTCGAGCTCGCACAGGAGTACGACCTGGACCTGGTCGAGGTCGCGGCTTCCGCACGACCGCCGGTCTGCAAGCTCATGGACTACGGCAAGTTCAAGTACGAGTCGGCCATGAAGGCCCGTGAGGCGCGCAAGAACCAGGCGCACACGGTCATCAAGGAAATGAAGCTCCGGCCGAAGATCGACCCGCACGACTACGACACCAAGAAGGGTCACGTCGTCCGGTTCCTCAAGCAGGGCGACAAGGTCAAGATCACGATCATGTTCCGTGGTCGCGAGCAGTCCCGGCCGGAGCTCGGCTACCGACTGCTGCAGCGTCTGGCGGAGGACGTCCAGGAGCTCGGTTTCGTCGAGTCGAACCCGAAGCAGGACGGCCGCAACATGATCATGGTCCTCGGTCCGCACAAGAAGAAGACCGAGGCGATGGCCGAGGCCCGTGAGGCGCAGGCCGCCCGCAAGGCCGAACGCCAGGGCCAGCCCGCCGCGGAGGAGGCTCCCGTCGAGGAAGCCGGCTCCGGGGACAACGCCGAGGCCTGATCCGGAGCACCCGCCCCGGATCACACCGATCACAACTGACGCTCCCGTGCGCCGGTCCGGAAACGGGCCGGCGGGGGCGCCACTGACGAGGAGATAACGGCGCTATGCCGAAGAACAAGACCCACAGCGGTTCCAAGAAGCGCTTCAAGATCACCGGCTCCGGCAAGGTGCTCCGTGAGCGCGCCGGCAAGCGCCACCTGCTCGAGCACAAGTCGTCCCAGCTGACGCGTCGCCTCACCGGCAACGCCGAGATGGCTCCGGCCGACGCCAAGAAGATCAAGAAGCTTCTCGGCAAGTGACGTTCCACCGCTCCCGGCAACGGGGAGCGGGACGGCGTCAGGACCGGGACCCAATCGATTTCGGGCCGTGTGAACACAACCGCGGCCCCGCTACAAGGAGTTAACAAGTGGCACGCGTCAAGCGGGCAGTCAACGCCCACAAGAAGCGCCGGGCGATCCTCGAGGCGGCCTCCGGCTACCGCGGTCAGCGTTCGCGCCTGTACCGCAAGGCCAAGGAGCAGGTCACCCACTCGCTGGTCTACAACTACAACGACCGCAAGAAGCGCAAGGGCGACTTCCGTCAGCTGTGGATCCAGCGCATCAACGCCGCTGCCCGCCAGAACGGCATGACGTACAACCGCCTCATCCAGGGTCTGAAGGCCGCCAACATCGAGGTGGACCGCAAGATCCTGGCCGAGCTGGCCGTCAACGACGCCAACGCGTTCGCCGCGCTGGTCGAGGTCGCGCAGAAGGCTCTGCCGGCCGACGTCAACGCCCCGAAGGCCGCCGCGTAAGGCCTTCGCCGGCCCGCGGACACGCGGCCGGCCCCACGGACCCGCAGGCGAGTCGCCTGCGGGTCCGTGTGCTTTCGCCCCCGCGCAGCCGCACCGGCTCCCGCCCGCCCGGCCCCGCCGCGCCCCGGACGGCCGAGCCGTGGACCACCGAGCGCGCCCCGGACCACCGAGAGAGAACCGCACAGACATGGGCACCCCCGCCGAGCTGATCTCCCCCCGATCCCCGCGCGTGGCCGCCGCCCGGCGCCTCCTGCGGCGCAACTTCCGCACCAAGGAGCGGCGCTTCATCGCCGAGGGCCCGCAGGCCGTCCGCGAGGCCGTCGAGCACCGCGGGAAGGCCGGCGCCACCCTGATCGAGCTGTTCGCGACCGTCGAGGCCGCCGAGCGCTACGCCGGCATCGTGGCCGCCGCGCGGGCCGCCGGCGCCCGCGTCCACCTCGCCTCCGACGAGGTCCTCGCCGAGGTCTCGCAGACCATCACCCCGCAGGGGCTGGTCGGCGTCTGCCACTTCCTCGACTCGCCGTTCGAGGACATCCTGCGGGCCGGGCCCAAGCTGGTCGCCGTACTCGCCCACGTCCGCGACCCCGGGAACGCGGGCACCGTGCTGCGCTGCGCCGACGCCGCCGGCGCCGACGCGGTCGTGCTGACCGACGCCTCCGTGGACCTCTACAACCCCAAGTCGGTCCGCGCCTCCGTGGGCTCCCTCTTCCACCTGCCGGTCGCCGTCGGCGTACCCGTCGAGCGGGCCGTCGAGGGCCTGCGGGCCGCCGGCGTACGCATCCTCGCCGCGGACGGGGCGGGCGAGCACGACCTGGACGCCGAGCTCGACGCCGGCACCATGGGCGGGCCCTCGGCCTGGGTCTTCGGCAACGAGGCGTGGGGCCTGCCGCAGGAGACCCGCGCCCTGGCGGACGCCGTCGTACGCGTCCCCATCCACGGCAAGGCCGAGAGCCTGAACCTCGCCACGGCCGCCGCCGTGTGCCTATACGCCTCGGCTCGTGCACAGCGGGCGCCCGGAGGGTGCCGCTCCGTGACCCCCAGCTAGTAATGTGGCCGCCCGGGGGCCCACGGCGCTACCGGAGATGTGGGGTGCGGGGACATGACCGTCGGTACGAACAGCTCCCCGCGGGACGCGGGGGCCGCGGGGACCGCGGGGGCCGCGGGGGCCGCCGAGGCGGCCGCTTCATCGACCCCGGCCGCCGCCGTCCCGGTCGAAACCCTCCCCGACCGGAGCGCCCCGGACCCGGGCAGCCGCACCCGAGCCGCCGCCGACGGGCTCTGGCCCGAACGGGCCGCACCGGCCCGGACCGTCCCGCCCCGTGCCGTGCCCGAGCCGGCCGTTCGGCCACGCCCCGCCGGGCGGGTGTTCCCGCAGCCCGCCCGGGCCGCGGGAGAGAGCGCGGCCGCGGGATCCGGCGCACAAGGTCCCGGCTCCGAGCCGTACGCAGCCGCCTCCGGGTCTGCCTCCGCCGCAGGCTTCGGCATCGACCCCGACGACCTGCCCGACGGGCTCGTCGTCGCGGACCACGCCGGCCAGGTGATCTGCTTCAACCGGGCCGCCGCCCGCATCACCGCCATCGCGCCGCGCGAGGCCCTCGGGGCCCGGATCGAGCGGGCGCTGCCCCTGGAGGACCTCGAAGGCCGCCGCTGGTGGGCCCTCACCGACCCCTACGGCGGCCTTGCCACCCGGCGCGGCCAGCCCGAGCGCAACCTGCTGCTGCCCGGCGGCCGCGAGGTGCTGGTCTCCGCCCGCTACGTGCGCACCCACCCCACCGGCCCGCTGTCCCGGCTCGTGGTCAGCCTGCGCGGTACCGAGGCCCGCCGGCGCACCGAGCGCAGCCACGCCGAGCTGATCGCCACCGTCGCGCACGAGCTGCGCTCCCCGCTGACCTCGGTCAAGGGCTTCACCGCGACCCTGCTGGCCAAGTGGGAGCGGTTCACCGACGACCAGAAGCGGCTGATGCTGGAGACCGTCGACGCCGACGCCAACCGCGTGACCCGGCTGATCGCCGAGCTCCTGGACATCTCCCGGATCGACTCCGGGCGCCTGGAGGTGCGCCGCCAGCCCGTGGACATCGCCACCGCCGTCGGCCGGCACGTCCAGGCACTCACCGCCAACGGCCAGGCCCCCGACCGCTTCCTCGTACGCCTGTCCCGGCCGCTGCCCGCCCTGTGGGCCGACCCGGACAAGATCGACCAGATCCTCGGCAACCTTCTCGAAAATGCGGTGCGACACGGTGACGGAACGGTCACCATCGACGTAGCGCCGCATGAGAAGGGAACAGCCGTCACCGTGACCGACGAGGGCCCCGGGATCCCGGAGGAGTCGATGAGCCGCGTCTTCACCCGCTTCTGGCGGGGGAGCAAGCGCGGCGGCACCGGCCTGGGCCTGTACATCGTCAAGGGCATCGTCGAGGCCCACGGCGGCACCATCACGGTCGGCCGCGGCCCCGGGGGCGGCGCCGAGTTCCGATTTACCCTGCCCGTCGGCGCGCCGGCGTACCTCTCCCAGTGACCCTGCGGAGGCGTCTCGCCAGGTGGCCCTCGGGCTCCTTCACCCCCAGCGGCCTTTAGACTCGTCCTTTGGCACCTTTGTGTCCTTGTGTCGAGCGGGGACCACCAGCCAGCCCATCGGAAGTACGGGAAGAGATGTCGGCACCGAACAAGTCGTACGACCCTGTCGAGGTCGAGGCACTGAAACCGGAAGAGATCGAGCGCATGCGGGACGAGGCGCTCGCCGCCTTCGCCTCCGCCGGCGACCTCGACGCACTGGCGCACGCGAAGACCGCCCACGCCGGCGGCACCTCGCCCCTGGCGCTGGCCAACCGCGAGATCGGCGCGCTGCCGCCGCAGGCCAAGGCCGAGGCCGGCAAGCGCGTCGGCCAGGCCCGTGGCGCCGTGAACAAGGCGTACGCGGAGCGCCTGGCGCAGCTGGAGGCCGAGCGCGACGAGCGCGTGCTGGTCGAGGAGGCGGTGGACGTCACGCTGCCCTACGACCGCGTCCCGGCCGGCGCCCGCCACCCCCTGACCACGCTGATGGACCGCGTCGCGGACATCTTCGTGGCCATGGGCTACGAGGTGGCCGAGGGCCCCGAGGTCGAGGCGGAGTGGTTCAACTTCGACGCCCTCAACTTCACGCCCGACCACCCGGCGCGCCAGATGCAGGACACGTTCTTCGTCCAGGGCCCCAAGGGCGTCGAGGCCGACGAGTCCGGCGTGGTGCTGCGCACCCACACCTCCCCGGTGCAGGCGCGCTCGCTGCTCGACCGCGAGCCCCCCGTCTACATCGTGTGCCCGGGCCGGGTCTACCGGACCGACGAGCTCGACGCCACGCACACCCCGGTCTTCCACCAGGTCGAGCTGCTCGCCGTGGACAAGGGCCTGACCATGGCCGACCTCAGGGGCACCATCGACCACATGGTCAAGGAGCTCTTCGGCGACGAGACCACCACCCGCCTGCGCCCGCACTTCTTCCCGTTCACCGAGCCGTCGGCCGAGATGGACATGCAGTGCTACGTGTGCCGCGGCGAGTCGGTGGGCAACCCCGACCGCCCGTGCCGCACCTGCTCCAGCGAGGGCTGGATCGAGCTCGGCGGCTGCGGCATGGTCAACCCCAAGGTGCTGACCGCCTGTGGCGTGGACCCCGAGGTGTACAGCGGGTTCGCGTTCGGATTCGGCATCGAGCGGATGCTGATGTTCCGCCACAACGTCGAAGACATGCGAGACATGGTCGAGGGTGACGTCCGTTTCACCCGGCCGTTCGGGATGGAGATCTGATGCGGGTCCCGCTTTCTTGGCTGCGGGAGTACGTCGACCTGCCCGCGGGCACCACCGGTCGAGACGTCGCTGCCAAGCTCATCGACGCCGGCCTGGAGGTCGAGACCGTCGAGCAGCTCGGCGCAGGGCTCAAGGGCCCCCTGGTCGTCGGCCAGGTGCTGACCATCGAGGAGCTGGAGGGCTTCAAGAAGCCGATCCGCTTCTGCACGGTGGACGTCGGCCAGGCCAACGGCACGGGTGAGCCCCAGGAGATCGTCTGCGGCGCCCGCAACTTCTCCGTCGGCGACAAGGTCGTCGTGGTCCTGCCCGGCGCGGTGCTGCCCGGCGACTTCGCGATCGCCGCGCGCAAGACGTACGGCAAGACCTCGCACGGCATGATCTGCTCGGGCGACGAGCTCGGCATGGGTGACGACGGCACGCACGGAATCATCGTGCTGCCGCCGGAGCACGAGGCCGGCACCGACGCCATCGAGCTGCTGGAGCTCGTCGACGAGGTCCTGGACATCGACGTCACCCCCGACCGGGGCTACTGCATGTCGATGCGCGGCATCGCCCGCGAGACCGCCACCGCCTTCGGCCTGCCGCTGCGCGACCCGGCGCTGATCGACGTGCCCGCGCCGAACTCGTACGGCTACCTCGTCAAGGTCGAGGACCCGGCCGGCTGCGACCGCTTCACCGCGCGCACCGTCACCGGCCTGGACCCCGAGGCGAAGTCCCCGATCTGGCTCAAGCGACGGCTGCAGAAGGCCGGCATGCGCCCGGTCTCGCTCGCCGTGGACATCACCAACTACGTGATGCTGGAGCTCGGCCAGCCGCTGCACGCCTACGACCGCACCCGGATCGACGGCCCCATCGGGGTCCGCCGCGCCGAGCAGGGCGAGAAGTTCACCACCCTCGACGGGGTCAAGCGCACGCTCGACGCCGAGGACCTGGTGATCACCGACAACAGCGGGCCGATCGGCCTGGCCGGTGTCATGGGCGGCGCCAACACCGAGATCGCCGACTCCGTCACCGACCCGGAGACGGGCGCCGTCACCGGCACCACGGACGTCGTGATCGAGGCGGCGCACTTCGACCCGGTCTCCATCTCGCGCACCGCCCGCCGCCTGAAGCTCTCCTCCGAGGCCTCCAAGCGCTTCGAGCGGGGCGTCGACCCGCAGGCCGCCGCCGCGGCCGCGCAGCGGACCGTCGACCTGCTGGTGCTGCTCGCCGGCGGCACCGCCGAGGCCGGCGTCACCGAGCTGACCGCCCCGGTCGCCCCGCGCACCGTCGCGATGCGCGCCGACCACCCGGACCGGGTCGCCGGCATGGACTACGGCCGCGAGACCGTCGTCCGCCGCCTCCAGGAGATCGGCTGCGACGTCTACGGCCAGGACGAGCTCGTCGTGACCGTCCCGTCGTGGCGGCCCGACCTCGCCGAGCCCAACGACCTCGCCGAGGAGATCATCCGGCTGGAGGGCTACGCCAACCTGCCGTCCACCCTCCCGCAGGTGCCCTCCGGCCGCGGGCTCACCGTGCGCCAGCAGCTGCACCGCCGGGTCGGCCGCGCGCTGGCCGGCGCCGGCTACGTCGAGGCGCTCAGCTACCCGTTCATCGGCGAGCAGGTCTTCGACCAGCTCCAGCTGCCCGCGGACGACGCCGCCCGCCGGGTCGTCAAGCTGGCCAACCCGCTCTCCGACGAGGAGCCGGCGCTGCGCACCACGCTGCTGCCGGGTCTGCTCGGCGCGCTGCGCCGCAACGACAGCCGGGGCAGCCACGACCTCGCGCTGTTCGAGACCGGCTCCGTCTTCCTGGCCGGCGACGAGCCGGGCGTCGCGGTGCGGCTGCCCGTCGACCGCCGTCCCACCGACCAGGAGGTCGCCACGCTCGACGCCGCGCTCCCGGCACAGCCGCGCCACGCCGCGGTCGTGCTGGCCGGCGCCCGCGAGCAGGCCGGCTGGTGGGGCAAGGGCCGCCCGGCCGACTGGGCGGACGCGGTCGAGGCGGCGCGTTCGCTGGCCCGCGAGGCCGGCGCCGAGCTGATCGTCCGGCAGGGGCAGTACGGCCCCTGGCACCCGGGCCGCTGCGCCGAGCTCGTCGTCACGCTCGGCGGCGTGGAGCAGGTCGTCGGCCACGCCGGCGAGCTGCACCCGCGCGTCGTCAAGGCGCTCGGCCTGCCGGCCCGCACCAGCGCGATGGAGCTCGACCTCGACCGTCTGGCGGAGGCCGGCGGCGAGGCGGCGCAGGCTCCGCGGATCTCCGCCTTCCCGGTGGCGACCCAGGACGTCGCGCTGATCGTGGATGCGTCCGTGCCGGCGGCCACGGTGGAGGCCGCGCTGCGCGAGGGCGCCGGCGAACTGCTGGAGTCCCTGCGGCTGTTCGACGTCTTCACCGGTGAGCAGACCGGCGAGGGCAAGAAGTCGCTGGCGTACGCGCTGCGCTTCCGGGCGGCCGACCGGACGCTGACGGCGGAGGAGTCGACGGCGGCGCGCGACGCGGCCGTGGCGCTCGCCGCCGAGCGGACGGGCGCGGTGCTGCGCGGGGCGTAGCACCCGTCCGCGGGGCCCCACGGGGCTCCCGGGAGGATCATGAGGGGCGCATCCGGGGAACCGGGTGCGCCCCTCACTCGTTCGGGTGAGAACTCCTGGCGGGTGCAGGGCCTGGTCCGGGCGCTCGACACAATCGTTGCGGCCGAGGGGAGGCCTGACGATGACCGATACGTGGGCCGTGCCCCAGGTGCGCCGGGCGTGCCTCCTTGCCTGGGGCGGGACGGCGGTGTCCTGGGAGCTGTCCTCCCCGGGGCGGCTGCTGCCGAGCCTCGCGAGCTGTGCGGCGTTCCTGCTGCTGGCCACCGGATGCGCGCTGCACGCGCGCCGGCGGCTGCTGCGCGAACTGCGGCGCAGCCGTGAGGTGGCCGGCGCCGTGCAGCGGACCCTGCTGCGGCCGCTGCCGCCCCGGATCGAAGGCCTGGGGCTGGCCGCGGTCCACGGCGGGGTCGTGGGCGGCGACCTGTACGAGGCGCTGGCGACGCCGTACGGGGTACGGGTGGTGATCGGCGACGTCCGGGGCCACGGGCTGCCGGCGCTCGGGGCCGCGGTGGCGGTGCTGGGCGCCTTCCGGGAGGCCGCGTACGACGAGCCGACGCTCGCCGGAGTGCTGCGCAGGCTGGAACGGGCGCTGCGGCGGGCCGCGGCCGACCTGGAGGACTTCGTCACCGTGCTGCTGCTGGAGATCACGGAGGACAGCGCCGTGACCGCCCTCAACTGCGGGCATCCGTGGCCGTACCTGCTGCACCCGGGCCCGGCGCCCCCGGCCGCGCCGGGGGCCGGCGCACGGCCTGCCGCCTGTCTCTTATACCCAGTTCCGAGCCCCAGAGACCGAGGCTGATCTTGTCTGGCATCCTCTGCTT
>NZ_WTFF01000276.1 GCF_019400985.1 Streptomyces bambusae | reverse complement strand
GTCTACAACACCGAGCACGACGTCGACCGCCTCCTCGACGCCCTGGCCGGCTGACCGGGCGGCCGGCCCGCGCCCCGGCGGCCCCGCGCCCCGGCGGGACCTGGCCTGCCGGGGCCGGGCTGCCGGGGCCCGTCACGACGTTCAGCGCCCGTCGATCACGTGCGTACAGTGCGGGCATGAGCGATGGGAGCGCCGTGGGCGCCATGGGAGCCATGGGCGAAGTGCTGCATGTGAAGGGACGGGTCCTGGTGGGCCCGGACGACGTACGCGACGAACTGTGGGTCGTCGGGGGCCGGATCTCGTACGAGCGCCCGCGCGCCGCCGGCGAGGTCACCACGGTGTCCGGCTGGGCGCTGCCCGGACTCGTCGACGCGCACTGCCACGTGGGCCTGGACGCCCACGGGCCGGTGGACGACGTGACGAGCGAGAAGCAGGCGCTGACCGACCGGGAGGCGGGGGCGCTGCTGATCCGGGACGCCGGCTCGCCCTCCGACACCCGGTGGATCGACGAGCGCGAGGACCTGCCGAAGGTCATCCGGGCCGGCCGCCACATCGCCCGCACCCGCCGCTACATCCGCAACTACGCCCACGAGATCGAGCCGGACGAGCTGGTCGCCTACGTCGCCCGCGAGGCGGTGCGCGGCGACGGCTGGGTGAAGCTGGTCGGCGACTGGATCGAGCGCGAGGCCGGCGACCTCACCCCCTGCTGGCCGCGCGGGGCGGTGGAGGCGGCCATCGCCGAGGCGCACCGGCTCGGCGCCCGGGTCACCGCGCACTGCTTCGCCGAGGACTCCCTGCGCGACCTGGTCGAGGCGGGCATCGACTGTGTCGAGCACGCCACCGGCCTGACCGAGGAGACCATCCCGCTCTTCGCCGAGCGCTCGGTAGCGATCGTGCCGACCCTGGTGAACATCGCGACGTTCCCGCGACTCGCGGACGGCGGCGAGGCGAAGTTCCCGCGCTGGTCCGCGCACATGCGGCGGCTGTACGAGCGCCGCTACGACACGGTCCGCGCGGCCTACGACGCGGGCGTGCCCGTGTACGTCGGCACGGACGCGGGCGGCTCGCTGCCGCACGGCCTGGTCGCGGCGGAGGTGGCGGAGCTGGTCAAGGCCGGCATCCCGGCCCTGGACGCGCTCTCGGCGACGGCCTGGGGCGCCCGGCGGTGGCTGGGCCGGCCCGGCCTGGAGGAGGGGGCCCCGGCGGACCTGGTGGTCTACGCCGAGGACCCGCGCGCGGACGTCCGGGCCCTGGCGGACCCGCTCCGGGTGGTGCTGAACGGCCGGATCTGCGCCTGAACGGCCGGGCCTGCGCCTGAACGGCCGGGCCTGCGCCTGAACGGCCGGGCCTGCACCTGAACGGCCGGGCCTGTGCCTGAGCGGCGGCCGCGGGATTGACGGACCGTGACATCGGAGCCCGGCCGGTCGTTGAAGGTGGCCGTGTCGGGCTCCGATGCCGCGACCGACCGGGGCGTGAGGGAACTCCCGTGCCCCGTGGGGCGAATGGATTCGAAAACGAGCGCGAAATCCCCTCTTTGGGGTGAACTCACGCCAGGTGCCCGCCCATTCACCCACAGTGCGTAAAGATTCCCGGGACGAGGCCGTCGGCGCACCGCCATGTCCCCCATGGGCGGCGCGGCGGCCACCCATCTTCCCGGGGGTTCCCACCGTGAACAGCTCCGCCTTCCGCATGCCCGCGGCCGCCCTGCTCGCCACAGGAGCGGTCGCCCTGCTGGCCGTCCCGCCCGCCCACGCCGCCGGCGGAACGCCTGCCGCCCCGCCCGCCGCCCAGGGCCGGGCGAGCGCGGTCGTCCTGCGCGCCGGGCTCGACGTGGGCCTGATCGACAAGACCGTGCACCTGCCGCTGCGGACCACCCTGAACCAGGTCGACGCCCCCGCCCGGGCCGAGAAGACCGCCCTGACCGTCACACTCGACGGGGTCGACAAGGGCCAGCCGGTGAGCGTGCTGCGCGCGGACGTGGCCACCTCCAAGGCGACGGCCGACGACCGGCGCGCCGAGGCCGAGGCCAACCTGGCCAACGCCAAGGTCCACGTCCCGGGCCTGCCGCTGCTGTCGCTGATCGAGGTCGAGAAGGTCACCTCCAAGGCCGTCTGCGAGGCCGGCCGGCAGCCGGTGGCCAGCTCCAACGTGCTCGGCGCGGTCACCGTCCTCGGCAAGAAGGTCACCCTCTCGGCGGGCGGTCCCACCCGCGTCGAGGTACCGGGCGTGGGCGAGGTGAACCTCGCCCTGTCCGCCGCCGAGACCAGCTCGTCCACGGCGGCGGCGACCGCCCTGCGCCTGAAGGTGTCGGTGAACCCCCTCAAGCTGAACGTCGCCGAGGTCGACGGCGAGCTGGTCCTGGCCGAGGCGCGCTGCGAGTCCCCCGCCGGCTCCACCCCGCCCCCGTCCACCGCACCGGACGCGAAGCCCGCCGGCGGCCAGGGCGTCAAGGCACAGGCGGCCGGGAACCCGGCGGCCTCGGGCACCCACGCCAACCTCGCCGAGACCGGCGGCAGTTCACTGACACCGTACGTCGCGGGCGGCGCCCTGCTGCTGCTCGGCACCGGCGCGGCCGCACTCGTCGTGGCCCGCGGCCGCAACCGCGCCTGACCCCGCGACCCCGGCTCCGCGCCCGACCTCGGGCCCCCGCGGCCCCGCGCCCGGCTCCCCGGCCCCGGCCCCGGACTCCGCGCCCCGCCGCGCCTAGCGCGAGGCCTTCACCAGCCCCTGCTCGGCGGCCTTCCGGGACAGGACCGCCTCGGTGACCTGCTTGTCCACGGCGGCGTACTCCGTGCGCTTGGCGGTGGACAGTGCTCCGTCGGAGCCCGGCTGGCCGTCGGCGAGGACGCAGGAGGCGCACACCACGCGGAACGGCGGCCCCATGTCCGAGTACTGCGTGAAGTACTCCGCCTTCACCACCTCCCAGCGGCCCGCGGCCGCCGGGGCGAAGGTGAAGCGCGGGACGGAGGACATGTTGCCGCGCTTCTTGTCCGCGGGCACGAAGCTGGCGACCTGGTCGCCCATGCCGAAGACCACCCAGGTGCCGTTGATCTTCTCGTAGGGCTGCGGCACGTGGTTGTGCGTCCCGATGATCAGGTCGATGTCGGGCAGCCCGTCGGTCTTCGAGGCCGTCAGCGCCTGCGCCAGGTCGCGCTGCTGCTGGTCCGGCGCGGTCTGCCACTCGGTGCCCCAGTGGACGCTGAGGACGACGACGTTCGCGCCCGCCTTCCGGGCGGCGCGGGCGTCGGCGATGATCCGGTCCTTGTCGATCAGGTTGACCGCCCAGGGCTTGCCCTGGGGGAGCGGGATGCCGTTCGTGCCGTACGTGTACGACAGCTGCGCGATCTTCGCGCCACCCGCGGTGACCAGCGCCGGGGCCTTGGCCTCCTCGGCGTTGCGGGCCGACCCGACGTGCTTGATGCCGACCCGGTCGAGGTGGTCGAGGGTGCGGGTCAGGCCGTCGTACCCGGCGTCCAGGGTGTGGTTCGAGGCCGTGGAACAGCTCTCGTAGCCGGCGTCCTTGAGGGCGTCGGCCAGGTCGTGCGGCGCCTTGAAGGTGGGATAGCCGGTGTAGGGCCCGCCGGGCGCCCCGTACGGTATCTCGTGGTGGCACATCGCCACGTCGGCGGCGGAGACGAGGGGCTTGACGCCCGCGAGTATCTTGCGGAAGTCGTGGCCCTTGCCGCCCGCGTCGTCCGCGGCCCGCTGGATGATCGACGGGTACGGGATGATGTCCCCGGTCGCGACCAGTGTGAACGGCTTCGCGTCGGCGGCCGGCTTCGCCTTGCCCGCCGTGCCCCCGCCCGCGGTCCCCGCGCCGCCCTGGAGGCGCTGCTCGGTGCTCGCGCCGTCCGTGCCGAGCAGCTTCGGCGCGACGTAGACACCCCCCGCGACCACGGCGAGGCCGGCCACGGCCGCCCCGATCCTGGCGGACTTCCTCATGCTGCGTTCCCCCTGTTGTGTTGCAGGCCGGTCCGTTTCCCGGCTCCCCCCGGATACTGTCGCACGCACGTTCCGGCCGCCGCCCGGGCGGCCCACCCGGTACGCCGTCCGTGGAGGCACCCGGGAGGACACCGGCCGGCCCGTCGCGGTTCCGGCACGATCCGAAGTCCCGGCACGATCCGGAAGACACGGCCGAAGACACGGCCCAGGCCCCGGGCCCGGCGGGGTCAGGACGAGGTGAGGGCCAGTGCGTGGTCCAGCGCCTGCAGGAGCCGTCCCGTCGTCGCCCGGTCGCGCACCGCCAGCCGCAGCCAGGAACGGTCCAGCCCCGGGAAGGTGTCCCCGCGCCGCACGGCGAAGCCCAGGGCGCGCAGCCGGGTCCGTACCTCGGCCGCCCGCTCCACCCGGATCAGCACGAACGGCCCCTCGGCCGTCCCCGCCACCGAGATCTCCTCGAACTCCGCCAGCCCCGCCAGCAGATGGGCCCGGTCCACCGCGATCCGCCGGGCCGCGTCCTCCGCCTCCGCCAGCGCCCGGGGCGTCACGCACGCCTCCGCCGCGGCCAGCGCCGGTGCCGACACCGGCCACAGCGGCTGGGCCGCCGCCAGCCGCGCGATCACCTCAGGCTCCGCCAGTACGTACCCGATCCGCAGCCCTGCCAGCCCCCAGGTCTTGGTCAGGCTGCGCAGCACCACCAGCCCCAGCACGTCCGTCCGCCCGGCCAGCGCCTCCCGCTCGCCCGGCACCGCGTCCATGAACGCCTCGTCCACCACCAGGATCCGGCCCGGCCGCGCCAGAGCCGCCAGGTCCCGCGCGGGGTGCAGCACCGAGGTCGGATTGGTCGGATTGCCCACCACCACCAGATCGGCGTCCTCCGGCACCGCCGCCGGGTCCAGCCGGAAGCCGTCCGACGCGCGCAGCAGGACCCGCTCCACCCGGTGCCCGGCATCGCGCAGGGCCGCCTCCGGCTCGGTGAACTGCGGGTGCACCACCACCGGCCGTACGGCGTCCAGGGCGCGCGCGACCAGCACGAACGCCTCGGCCGCGCCCGCCGTCAGGAGCACCCGGTCCACCGGCAGCCCGTGCCGCGCCGCGACCGCCGCCCGGGCCGCCCGCCCGTCCGGATAGGCGGCGAGCGAGTCCAGCGAGGCGGCGATCCGCTCCTTGAGCCAGGCCGGCGGGGTGCCGGTGCGCACGTTGACGGCCAGGTCGACCAGCCCGGCCCCGGCGTCCACCACTTCGGCGTCCCCGTGGTGGCGCAGGTCGTGGGGATCGGGCACGCCGGCCACCGCGCAGGTCACCGCGGCCGACTTCCGCTTCGCCACCAGCAGCCTTCCGCCGCCGCTGCCGGCCAGCGCGGCGGCCTCGGCCACCGACGCACTGCCCACGGCCTCCCGTACCGCATCGGAGGGATGCGGCACGGCGACGCGCGCCAACTCCTCGGCGCAGTAGCTGAGCAACGGCACGCCGAAACGTTCCGCCGCAGCAGCCATCCCGGCCTCGCCGGCCTTCGACTCCACCGTCGCCAGGGCCGACACCGCCCCCACCGGCAGCCCGGCCGCGCGCAGGGTCTCCTCGACCAGCGCGCAGACCTCGTCGGCGTCCACCCCCGCCCGGGCGCCGACGCCGACGACCACCTGCTCGTACTCGCCCATTCGCCGGTCCTCTCTCATTCGTCAACGTCGTGTCCGGCCGCGTCCCGCGCGCAGACGTGCACACGGGCCCGGCAGTCGGTATTCAGGGGCACATGGCCGTGGTGGTGGCGCTGGGCGCGTTCCTGATGACGCTGGCGGGCGGATGGGCGGCGCAACGCGTCACCGACCGCCGCCATCTCGTGCTGGGCCTGGCCGGCGGGCTGATGCTCGGCGTGGTCGGCCTGGACCTGCTGCCGGAGGCGCTGGACGCGGCCGGCGACCCGGTGCTCGGCGTTCCGCTCGCCCTGCTGCTCTTCGTGGCCGGGTTCCTGGTCGCGCACGTCGTGGAACGCCTGCTCGCCGTACGGCAGGCCGCGCACGGCGCCGCGAACGGGTCCGGGGACGGACACGGCGCGCACGGACACGGCCGGGGCGGACACGGCGAGGGCGGACCCGCCGAGGGACACCGGGTCCGCACCCCCCAGGTCGGCCTGACGGCCGCCGCCGCGATGGTCGGCCACAGCCTCGCCGACGGGGTGGCACTGGGCGCCGCGTTCCAGGTCGGCGGCGGCATGGGGATCGCCGTCGCCCTGGCCGTCATCACCCACGACTTCGCCGACGGCTTCAACACCTACACGCTCACCAGCGTGTACGGGAACGACCGCCGACGGGCCCTGGGGATGCTGTTCGCGGACGCCGTCGCCCCCGTCGTCGGCGCCGCGTCCACCCTGCTGTTCACCCTTCCGGAGGAACCGCTGGGCGCCTATCTCGGCTTTTTCGGCGGCGTGCTGCTCTACCTCGCCGCCGCCGAGATCCTCCCCGAGGCGCACCACCGCCACCCCGCCCTGTCCACGCTGCTGTGCACGGTGGGCGGGGTGGCCGGCATCTGGCTGGTCGTCGGCATCGCGGAATGAGCTCATGGCGCGGCCGTGTGCTCCCGGGCAGCCGCGTACGTCCGGGCGGCCGCGGTGAAGCGCGCCGCCACGGACGGCTCCGCGGCCCAGTGGGTGTGCAGATAGCTGGCGTGCACGCCCTGCCGTACGAAGCCCTCCACGCGCCGCTCGGGACGGGTGAACCCCCAGGCGGGGGCCGCCCCGGCGGACGGCTCGATCACCGTGCGGTGGAACTCGTGCCCGCGCAGCCGGGTGCCGGCGGCGGCCAGCGGGCTGTCGGTCACGGCGACCGCCTCGCGGTAGCCGAGCGTCAGCCGCTGCGACATCCGCGCGTCGGCATCGAGCACCCCGCACATCGGCGTCCCGTCGAGGGACCGGGCCAGGTAGAGCAGACCGGCACACTCGGCGGCGATCGGCGCGCCGGCTGCCGCCAGCTCGGCGACGGCCTTGCGCAGCGGCTCGTTGGCGGCGAGCTCCGGGGCGTAGACCTCGGGGAAGCCGCCGCCGACGACGAGCCCGGCGGTGCCTGCCGGGAGGGCCTCGTCGTGCAGGGGGTCGAAGGGGACCACCTCCGCGCCGGCAGCCCGGAGAAGCTCGGTGTGCTCGGCGTACGAGAACGTGAAGGCGGCACCGCCGGCCACCGCGACGACCGGCCGACGCCCGGGCGCGGAGCCCAGGTCGAGCAGGGCCCGTTCCGCGGACCACGGCTCGCACGCCAGGGCCGGGGCCGTGCGGGCCAGGGCCAGCAGGGCCTCCAGGTCGCACCCGGCCCGTACCTGTTCGGCCAGCGCCGCCACCGCGGCCACCGCATCGGCGCGCCGCTCGGCGACCGGCACCAGGCCCAGGTGCCGCGACGGCGTGGCGACCTGCGGCGCCCGCCGCAGCACGCCCAGCACCGGGGCGCCGGCCTCCTCCAGGGCCTCGCGCAGCATCGCCTCGTGCCGGTCGGAGCCGACCTTGTTCAGGATCACGCCCCCCAGCCGCACCTGCGGGTCGAAGGACGCGAAACCGTGCACCAGCGCCGCCACCGACCGCGACTGCGAGGACGCGTCCACCACCAGCACCACCGGCGCCCGCAGCAGCTTGGCGACCTGCGCCGTCGAGGCCAGCTCGCCCTGCCCGGCCGCGCCGTCGTACAGGCCCATCACGCCCTCGACCACGGCCAGGTCGCAGCCGGCCGCCCCGTGCGCGAACAGCGGGCCGACCAGTTCCGGCCCGCACAGGAACGAGTCCAGGTTCCGGCCGGGCCGGCCCGTCGCCAGGGCGTGGTAGCCCGGGTCGATGTAGTCGGGGCCCACCTTGTGCGGGGACACGGCCAGGCCGCGCTCCGCGAAGGCGGCCATCAGCCCGGTCGTGACCGTGGTCTTGCCGCTCCCCGACGAAGGCGCCGCCACGACCAGCCGCGGCACCCGCACGGCCGCAGCGGAGGAACCAGCCGCAGCGGAGGAACCGGCCGCCGCCGAAGAACCGGCCGCCGCGGAGGAGCCGGCGGCCGCGGAACCGTACGTCACCACTCGATGCCCTTCTGGCCCTTCTGGCCGGCGTCCATCGGGTGCTTGACCTTGGTCATCTCGGTGACCAGGTCCGCGAACTCGACCAGCTTCTCGGGCGCGTTGCGGCCGGTGATCACCACGTGCTGCGCGCCGGGACGGCTGCGCAACACCTCGATCACCTCGTCCACGTCGATCCAGCCCCAGTGCAGGGGGTACGCGAACTCGTCCAGCACGTACAGCTTGTGCGTCTCGGCCGCGAGGTCCCGCTTGACCTGCTCCCAGCCCTCCTTCGCCGCCTGCTCGTTGTCGAGCTGCGCGTCACGCTGGACCCAGGACCAGCCCTCGCCCATCTTGTGCCAGACGACGGTGCCGCCCTTGCCGGTCTCGCCGAGCGCCTTGAGCGCGTTCTCCTCGCCGACCTTCCACTTCGCCGACTTGACGAACTGGAACACCCCGATCGGCCAGCCCTGGTTCCAGGCGCGCAGCGCCAGCCCGAAGGCCGCCGTCGACTTGCCCTTGCCGGGCCCGGTGTGGACGAACACCAGCGGCCGGTTGCGGCGCTGACGCGTGGTGAGACCGTCGTCGGGGACGACGGACGGCTGTCCCTTGGGCATTAGGCGGCCTTCCTGTGGGAGGGGGAGGGGGAGGATACGGACGTACGGACGTTCTTCACGAGCCCGGCCAACGCATCGGCCCGCAGCCCGTCGAGGGTCACCGCCGGGCCGCCGAGGTCGGCGGCGAGCGCCGCGGCCAGGCCCAGCCGGACGTGGCCGCTCTCGCAGTCCACGACCACCGAGGCGACGCCCTCGGAGTGCAGCAGCCGCGCGGAGCGGCTCGCCAGGGCGCGCGGATCGCCGCCCGCCGAACCGGCCACCGCCCCGGCCGAGGTGGCCCGGCCGTCGGTGACGACGACCAGCAGCGGCCGGCGCGAGGGATCCCGCAGCCGCTCGACGCGCAGCACCTCGTGGGCCTTGAGCAGCCCGGCGGCGAGCGGGGTCCGGCCGCCCGTGGGCAGCTGCCGGAGCCGGGCCGCGGCCGCGTCCACCGACGACGTCGGCGGCAGCGCGAGCTCGGCGCCGGAACCCCGGAAGGTGATCAGGCCGACCTTGTCGCGGCGCTGGTAGGCGTCGAGCAGCAGCGACAGCACCGCGCCCTTGACGGCGCCCATGCGCTGCCGGGCCGCCATGGAGCCGGAGGCGTCCACGACGAACAGCACCAGGTTGCCCTCGCGGCCCTCGCGGGTCGCCTGGCGCAGATCGTCCTTGCGGACGACCAGCCCGGGGCCGCTGCGCCCGCGCGCCCGCTGGTGCGGGGCGGCCGCCTGCACGGTCGCGGTCAGGTGCAGCTTCGTCAGCTGGCCGCGGGGGCGCTGGGCGCCGGTGGTCCGGCCGTGCGCGGTCCGGGCCCGGGACCGGCGCCCGGAGGCGCCCTCACCGAGGCCGGGCACGCTGAGCATCCGGGTGCGGAACGGCTCCGACGCGGGCACCGCGGCCTGGACGGGCGCCGGCCCGGTCGCAGACGCGAGCAGCGGCGACGTCGGCGGGTCCCGGCCCGCGCACCGGATTGCCGCCCTCCGCCCGGGGGCCGGGCGGGGCCCGGTCGTGCTGCTCGGTGCCCCCCCGGAGATGGCGCCGCCCCTCGCGCCCCGTCCCCGTGACTTGACCCATGCCACCGTCCGGGGGCCGCTGGCGGCCGGGGCCCAGCTCGGGCTCGCCCCTCGG
>NZ_WTFF01000275.1 GCF_019400985.1 Streptomyces bambusae | reverse complement strand
CCCTCGGTCCCTTGGGCGGGGATATGTGTATAAGAGACGGGCCGGGGCCGGGGAAGGCGTCCCGCCCGCCGCGTCCGCCGAGGCCGGGTCCGGGTCCGTCGAGGGGGTCGCGGGTGCGTCCGGTGCCCGGTCCGCGCGCTGCGCGCCCTCGGCGGGGCCGAGCCAGTCGAGGCCGTTCGACCCGGCCCAGGCCCGGGCCGGCATCACGTCGGTCGCGGGCCCGTGGAACAGCAGGCCGTACGGCGCGGCGGCGCCCAGGTCCGGCAGCGCGGCCAGTACGCCGGGCAGTGCCTCCCACAGCTCGGGGGCGACGCCCCGGTCCGGGTCCCCCACGACCAGCACCGGGCGGGCCGGGTCGGGGCGCAGCATCCGGGGCCAAGGGTTGGCCGAACGGCCTTCCGGGCGCAGCCAGAGCCCGGCCGGTACGGTCTCCAGCACCCAGCCCTCGGCAGCGGCCCGGTGGACGGCCGGAGCCGTCGCGTCGAGCCCGGGCAGCCGCAGCCATGCCGAAGGGACCACGCGACGGTGCTCGGGCGAGGCGGTGAGCTCGACCAGCAGGGGTTGCCAGGTCGGCGCACCCCGCCCGTCGAGGAACGACGTGGCGTGGTCGTCCGCCGTACGTACGGGCAGGCCGACGGCGACCCGTACGGTCCGGCCGGACCGGGCGGCCAGGGCAACGGCCATGCCGGTCAGTTCGGCCGGGTCGGCCCAGGGGGCGGCGAGCAGCAGGCCGTCCGGCTCGGGGACCGCCTCGCGTACGAGGTCCAGCAGTTCGGCGGTGGGCAGCGCCGGCTGCTGCGGTGAACCCACGCCCAGCAGAAGGTCGTCGGGCCGGACGCCGATCAGCGGCTCGACGCCCTCCGGCAGCTCCCCCAGCCAGAATCCGCCCGGAACGGGCCGGATGCGTCGGCCGCCCCGCTCCGCGACGCCAACGGGTCCGCTCGCGAACCCGTGCGCGCCGCCGTCGGACTCCGCCACGACGGGAACGGGCGGGGCGAGCGGCAAGGGCGGCTCCCCTTCCGCCGGCCCCTCGTCGGGGCCGGCGCAGGAGGCGCCCCCCTCAGGGCCGAACCGCTCCCGGTCCACCTCCTCGGCGCCGACCCGCTCGACGTCGACCTCCTCCGCGTCGACCCGCTCGGGGGCGACGCGCTCGACGTCGACCCCCTCCGCGTCGACCCGATCGGCGCCGACCCCCTCCGCGTCGACCCGATCGGCGCCGACCCCCTCCGCGTCGACCCGGACGGGGGCGATCCGCTCGGGGGCGATCCGCTCGGGCGCGGCCCGGTCGTCGTCCGAGTCCGCCGGCTCCCCCGGGCCCTGCTCCGAAGGGCCCGGCTGCGCAGACGCCGGCTCCCCGATGGCCGGCTCCCCCAGGCCCGGCTCCCCGTCCCGGTCCGCCATCGGCGTCGGCGCCTCCCGGCCCGGCACGGCGCCCGAGCCCGAGCCCGAGTCCGAGGCAGCGTCCGGCCCCGACCGGGCGTCCGGGCGCGGCGCGGCGCCCCAGCCCGTGTCCGTGTCCGGCCCGGGAACGGCCTCGGCCCGCTCCGCCCCGGCGGGCACCCCTGGTGGCCACGTCGGATCCAGTGCGCGCGCCGGCGCACCCGGTTCGCTCAGCCACCACCTGCCCGGCGGAGCCAGCCGCAGGGAGCCGTCCGGTTCCACGGTGACCATGCCGTCGGGGGCGATCACCGGGAAGCCGGCCGTCGTGGCCACCGCTTCGACCGGACGGGTGCCGTCCGGTCCCGGCGCGGCGAGACCCGACGCGGCCAGCACCAGCCGGGCCGCGCCGCGTCCGGTGGCCCGGTCCACCAGGTCCGGCAGGGAGCGCCGCAGTACCGGCGCCGCGTCCGGCGCGGCGGCCAGGACCAGCACGGCGTCGGGGAGCGGGGGCAGGCCGCTCAGGGCGGTGGTCAGGGCGGCGGTCAGGGCGGGCTCGGCCTCCTCGGGGGCGATGACCAGGTGCGGCCCGACGGGCCACATCCGCGATCCGGGGGCCGCCGGAGCGGGGGCGGTGGCGGTGGCGGGCGGCGGCGTGCTCATCCCTGCGTTCCGTTCTGCGGGTTCTGGCCGTCGGGGTCGAGCAGCGGCGTCTGCAGCTGCACCGTACGGCGCCGGGTGATGTGGAGCGCCCGGCCGGCCGGCAGCACCTTCGGTTTGGTGCTGCCGAAGAGGTAGCCCTCGCTCGGCGGGCAGGACAGCAGCACGGCCGGGGTGTTGACGTCCTGGAGCTTGCGCAGGAGCTGGTCGGACAGGCCACGGCCGGCCCCGTTCGCGGACCGGGCGACGATGACGTGCAGGCCGATCTCGGCGCCCTGGGCGAGGTGGTCGAGGACCGCCGCGAACGGGTGCGCCGACATCGAGCCGCCCACGAGGTCGTAGTCGTCCACGATCACGAACAGCTCCGGTCCGCTCCACCAGTCCCGCGCCCGCAGCCGGTCGGGCGTGATGTCGGCGGACGGCACCCGGTTGGCCAGCGCATTGGCGGCGCCGGTGACCATCTGCCGCAGCGGGTCGGCGGAGACGGCGTAGCCGAGCCGGTACTCCTCGGGCACGGTCCCGTACATCTCGCGCCGGAAGTCGACCAGCATGATGCGGCCCTGGTCGGGCGTGTACGCCCGCATGATCTGGGCGGCGATGTGCTTGAGCATGTTGGTCTTGCCGGACTCGCTGTCGCCGACGACGATCAGGTGCGGGTCCTGCGAGAAGTCGTGCCACAGCGGCTGGACATCGTGCTCCTCCAGGCCGAGCGGGATCCGCAACGAGCCGTGCGGCTCGGGCAGTTCGGCCGGGTCCAGGACCAGCGGCAGCATCCGTACCTCGGGCGCCCGGGGGCCCGTCCAGTGGTCGGCGACGACGTCGACGAGGTCGGCGACTGCCTCGCCGAGGTCGTGCGCGGTGCCGATGCCGTCCATGCGCGGCAGTGCGCACAGGAAGTGCATCTGGTCCTCGGTCAGTCCGCGTCCCGGAATCTTGGGCACCTTGCCGGCGGCCCGCATGTTGATGACGGAGTCCACCGAGTCGCCGAGGCGCAGCTCGTACCGGGTCTGGAGCTGGTCGCGCAGGGCGCCGGTGATCTCGCCCCAGCGGGTGGTGCCGATGAGCAGGTGGACGCCGTAGTTGAGGCCGCGCTGGGAGATCAGCGTGAGCAGCGGGACCAGGTCCATGAACTCCTGGCGCAGGGTGTTCCAGCCGTCGACGACCAGGAAGACGTCCCCGTGCGGGTCGTCGGGCAGTTCTCCGGCCGCCTTCTTGCGGCGGAAGGCGGCGACCGAGTCGATGCCGAGTTCGGCGAAGTACTTCTCGCGGCGGGTGATGACCGAGTTGACCTCGGCGACGGTCCGGGTGACGCGGTCGGGGTCGTGGCGCCCGGTGATCCCGCCGACGTGCGGCAGTCCGCGCAGGCCGGAGAGCGTGCCGCCGCCGAAGTCCAGGCAGTAGAACTGCACTTCGGCCGGGGTGTGGGTGAGCGCGAGGCCCGCCATGAGAGTGCGGATCAGGGTGGACTTGCCGGACTGCGGGGCGCCGGCGACGCCGATGTGGCCGCCGGCCCCGCCGAGATCGGCCACGAGCAGGTCGCGTACCTGCTGGAAGGGGCGGTCGATCACGCCGACCGGGACCTTGAGCGATCCGCGAGGCTCGCCTTCGACGGTGAACCCGTACTCGGGGTCGGGGCCGATCGGGGGCAGCAGTTCGTCCAGCGTCGGGGGCACGTCCAGGGGCGGCAGCCATACCCGGTACGCGGGGGGTCCCGCGTCCAGCAGGCGTTCGGCGGCGATGTCGAGGAGCGACCGGGTCTCCTCGGCCTGCGGCTCCTGCTCCTGCGGCTCCTGCTCCTGCGTCTCGTCCGGTACGGCGGGCAGGGTGCGGGGGGCCACGTACTCGGTGCCGAAGGCCACGACCTGGCCCTCGATCACGGCGCGCCGGGCGGACGGTCGCAGCTTCTGCTTGTACGCGCCGGACACGTAGGCGGCCTTGAAGCGGGTGAGGGTGGAGATGTCGCTGCGCAGGTAGCCGTTGCCGGGCTGGGAGGGGAGTTGGTGGGCGTCGGGGACGCCGAGGACGCCGCGGGATTCCATCGCGGAGAACGTGCGCAGACCGATCCGGTAGGAGAGGTGGGACTCCAGCTGGTGGACGCGGCCCTCGTCCAGGCGCTGGGAGGCGAGCAGGAGGTGGACCCCGAGGGACCGGCCGAGGCGGCCGATCATGACGAAGAGGTCCATGAAGTCGCGGTGGGCGGAGAGCAGTTCGGAGAACTCGTCGACCACGACGAAGAGGGTGGGCAGCGGGTCCAGCGGGGTGCCTGCGGCGCGGGCGGTCTCGTACTCCAGGAGGGAGGAGTAGTTGCCGGCGGCGCGCAGGAGTTCCTGGCGGCGGACCATCTCGCCGTGGAGGGCGTCGCGCATCCGGTCCACGAGGTCGGCCTCGTCGGCGAGGTTGGTGATGACCGCGGAGGTGTGGGGCAGGCGGTCGAGGCCGAGGAAGGTCGCGCCTCCCTTGAAGTCGACCAGGACGAAGTTGAGGATCTCCGAGGAGTGGGTCAGGGCCAGGGCCAGCACCAGCGTGCGCAGCAGTTCGGACTTGCCTGAGCCGGTGGCGCCGATGAGCATGCCGTGCGGGCCCATGCCGCCCTGGGCGGACTCCTTGATGTCGAGGTCGACGGTGCTGCCGTCGGGGCCGAGGCCGAGCGGGACCCGTAGCTTGCTGGACTGGTTGCGCAGGGCCCACTGCTGCCCCACGTCGAAGCGGTAGAGGTCGTGGATGCCGAGCAGGGCGGTGAGGTCGAAGTCGGTGGCCAGCGGCTCGCCCGCGTCGACGCTGTCACCCAGCCGGTACGGGGCCATGGACGCGGCCAGCCGGGTGGCCGCGGGCAGCGGCAGCCCGTCGGGCCGGCCGAGCGGGGTGATCTCGTCCTTGCGGTTGCGGTCGGCGGCGACCATCTCCAGGGTGCTGTCCGAGCCGTCCGCGGCGCCGGTGATCCGCAGCCGGAGGGTGACCCGGCTGTGCTTCCACTCCAGGGCGGAGCCGATGTCGATCACGGTGGCGTTGCGGTAGCCGCCGAGGGCGGCCCGGTGGGGAGCGGTGAACGCCGCCCCGTCGAGCACGACGACCGTGTACGGCTCGTCGCGGCTCGGGACGGCATCGGGCTCGTACGGCGGGCGGGCGCCGAACTCGTCGCCGAGCAGCTGTTCCAGTTCGCCGATGGTGCCGGCGACGAGCCGCAGCGGTCCGGCGCCGTCGGTCTCGCTCGGGTGCAAGGCGTGCGGCAGCCACTTGGTCCACTCCCAGTGGGCGCGCCGGCCGGGCGGGGCGACCACCGCGATGCGCAGCTCGTCAGGCGCGTGGAACGTGGCGAGCTGGGCGAGGACGGCGCGGACCAGCGCACGGGGCTGCTCCTCCAGCGGCGCGGCCGCCGCAGCGCTGCCGGCGGCCGCGGCGGTTCCGGCGGCCGAGGTCCCGTCCTCCCCCGCCGCCGGGTCGGGGGACCCGGAGTCCGGGGATTCGGCCCGGACCAGGAGGTGCGCGAAGCCGCGCAGGTGGATGGCGACGGGCTGGCCGGCGACGGAGGCGTACGCGTGGATGAAGCGCCGCAGTGCATGCGCGCTGAGCGGTTCGAGGTCCTCCACCGGCTTGGTGGCGAGCGGGGCCAGGCGCACGGCCAGCCGCTGCGCGCCGAGGGCGATCCGTACGTCGCTGAAGTCGGGGTGGGAGGAGCGCCGCTCCCACAGCCGGGAGGTCCGTACCAGGGAGGCCAGCTCGGCCGGGTCCGGGTTGCGCCAGGCCAGGGCCTCCTGCTGGCGGCGGATCTCCTTGCGGACCTGGCGCCGCATCTGGGTGAGGTAGCGCAGGTAGTCGCGCCGTTCGCCGGTGAGCTCCTGCTTGCGGTCGGCGTTGCCGCGGATGATCTGGGTGACGACCATGCCGATCGCGGACACGGCCATGGTGCCCATGGCGATGTACGTCATGAGGCCGCCGCCCGGCCGCAGGAAGATGAACACCATGGACAGCGAGGACAGCGCCATCGGGACCATCGTGATGATGTTGCCGATGCCGTTCTGCTTCTCGGGCAGTACGGGCGGTTCCTGGAGCTGGATCTCGCCGTCCGGCATCTCGGGGCCCGGCCGCCGGGGTGGGCGGTCGACTTGCACCACGCTCAACGAAAAAGCTCCTCACGCCTCGCCGGCCGACCGTGTTCGGCGGTCTCCTTGCCCAGACGGGAACGGGTGCGCGGTACGGGGCGGTTCAACCGCGGCGCAAGGCGGCCGGTGAACCCTCGGGATCCGGACACACGTTGAGCAGGCCGTCGGAACGGAAGCGGACGAACGGTGGGAGCGTGTGCATCGACGGGCCCTCGCCGGACCGTCGCGCCGGGTGGTCGCCGCGGTGCACAGGGCGGCGCCGCTGTACGGGCCGTGGTGCTGGGAGCTGGGGGAGAACGGTGCGGGCGGACGATCACACACAGGCCGGCGATCACACGCGGGCGGACGGTGACACACGGCCGGAAGTTGGCGCACGAGCGGATGACGGCGCCCAGGCGGACGAGGTCCGCTCGTTGCTGCGCTCGTGGCCGGCGGACACCGTGCCCGTGGCCGACGACCCGGCCGCCGGCACCGCTCTGGACGTGCCGCGGGCCGCCGCGGCCGAGGTGACGGATGCCGCGGCCCGGCTCCTCGGGCTGTCCCCCCGAACCCGGCCACCGGCCGGGACCGGCGCGCACTTCGACGAGCTGTGCCGGATCGCCCGGGTGCTCGTGGTGGACGAGCACCCGTCCGCGGCCCGCTGGAGCGAGGTCGAGCGGGCGACCGTGACCCGCTGGATCGCCGTGCTCGTCGCACGCGACGGTGAGGACGGCGTCCAGGCCCTGCTGGGCGAACTGCGCCGGGGCCGCTGAACCCGCTGCCCGGATCCACCCGTTCAACCGGCCGCCGGGGGCGATTCGGCCTCGGCCGGACAGCGGGAAGGACACGCGGGCAGTGAGCGGTAGCGCGGTGGCGGGACTGTGCCGATTGAGATTCCACGGACCGCACAAGATGGTCGAGCTCTCCGTACCGGCCGACGTACCCCTGGCGGACCTGTTGCCGACGATCATCGGCTACGCGGGGGACGGCCTGGACGAGGAAGCCGTCGAGGCGGGCGGCTGGGTGCTCCAGCGGCTCGGCGAGGAGCCCCTGGACGACGAGCGGTCGGCGGAGGCACTGGCCCTGCGCGACGGCGAGCAGCTCTACCTGCGGCTGCGCCGGGAGTCGCTGCCCCCGGTCCACTTCGACGACCTCATCGACGGTGTCGCGACCGGCCTGGAGGCGCGCGGGGACTCCTGGCGGCCCGCCCTGACCCACCACGTGACGCTCGGCCTGGCGCTGTTCGCACTGGCGGGCGGGCTCGTCCTGCTCGCCCTGTCCCGTGACATCGGCCCGCTGCGTGCGGTCACGGCGGCCGTGACCGGCGGCCTGCTGCTGCTCGGCGCGTCCAGCGCCGCGCGGGCGGTGGGCGACGCCGGGGCCGGTACGGCGCTCGGTGCGGCGGCGGTCCCCTATCTGGCCCTGGCCGGTGCGCTGCTGCCGGCGGGCAGCGGTGACCTGACGGCCGCCCGGCTGCTCGCGGGCAGTTCCGCGGCGGCCGGCGGGGCGGTCCTCGCGCTCGCCGCCGTGGCCTGCTCGGCACCGCTGTTCCTCGGGCTGCTGATCACGGCGGTGGCCGGGACGGTCGCCGGGGCCATGATCCTGGCGGGGCTCCGCGCGGTGGAGACGGCCGCGGTGCTCGCCGTTCTGGTGGTGGCGTTCGGGGCCTTCCTGCCCGGGCTCGCCTTCCGGCTGTCGGGGCTGAAGCTGCCCGCGCTGCCGCGCAGCGCCGACGAGCTCCAGGAGGACATCGAGCCGTACCCGGCGCAGGACGTACTGGACCGCAGCGCGGTGGCCGACGGCTACCTGACCGCCTTCCACGTGGTGACCGCGGTGCTCTGCGCCGGCTGCCTCACCCTGATCACCCGGGCCTCCGGCCCGCCCGCGGTGGCGCTGGCGGCCGCCCTGTCCCTGCTGCTGGTCCTGCACGCCCGCGAGGTGGGCTCGCTGTGGCAGCGGCTGGCGCTGATCCTGCCCGGCGTGTACGGCCTGGCCCTGCTCACCGTCAAGTGGGCGCTCGCGCGCGGCGGCACCGGCCGGCTGGGGCTGCTGGCCGGGCTGACGGCCGTGGCCTCGGCCCTCGCCATCGCCTCCTGGACGGTGCCGGGCCGGCGGATGCTGCCGTACTGGGGCCGGGCCGCCGACCTGCTGCACAGCGCGCTGGCGCTGAGCCTGCTGCCGCTCGCACTGACCGAGGCCGGGGTGTTCGCCTGGGTCCGCGGGCTCAGCGGCTGACCCACGGCCGGCTGACCCACGACCGACCGGCCCACGGCGCCCCCCGGCCGGCCGACCCACGGCGGCCCACGGCCTGCCGGCCGGCGACCGGCGCACGGCTGACCGGCGGCGCACCGCGCCGCACCGGAGCGGCCTTCAGGCCGCGACAGAACCGTATCTGCGGAGGAGTTCACATGCAGTCCAGGCGCGACCAGGTGCAGGCCCACCTGTTCGTGATGAGCAGACTCGGGGCGGGCATGCTGCGGGGCGAACCCGACGCGCTGGACCTCCCGGCCCGCCGCACCACCCGTGGGGTGCGCACGGGACTGTTCGTCGCGGTGCTGATCGCCCTGGTGACGGGCCTGTACGGGGCCGTCAAGCCGGGCGGCGCGGCCGGCTGGGCCAAGCCCGGCACCCTGGTGGTGGTGAAGGAGACGGGCGCCCGCTACCTGTTCGTCGGCGGGCAGCTGCGGCCGGTGCTCAACCAGGCCAGCGCCCGGCTGGTGGCCGGGGAGAAGATGACCGTCTCCCAGGTCAGCCTGAACTCGCTCCAGGCGGCGCCGCGCGGCGGACCGGTCGGGATCGTCGGCGCGCCGGACGGGCTGCCGGCGAGGTCCAAGCTGGTGAACGGGGCCTGGCTGGTCTGCGGGCTGGTCGGCCGTACGTCGTCCGGGGAGGCCGCGCCGATGCTGTCGGTGGCCGTCGGGGCCGGCCGACAGGGCCAGGCCCTGTCGCCCGAGCAGGGGCTGCTGGTGGCGACCGCCGACGGCACCCGGCACGTACTGTGGCAGGGCAGGCGGCTGCGGCTGGACACCGGCGAGGGCGCGGGCACGGCGCTCGGCTACGGCACGGCCACCCCCTTCCCGATCGCCCCGTCCTTCCTCAACTCCCTGCCCTCGGGACCCGACCTGTCGTCGCCCGAGATCCCGGGGCGCGGTACGGCCGGGCCCGCGCTGGCCGCGCGCCAGACCCGGGTCGGCCAGCTGTTCACCGGCCCGGGCGGGGAGCCGTACGTCCTGACCCAGCAGGGCCTCGCGCCGCTGAGCCAGACCCTGTTCGAGCTGCTGCGCGGCGACCCGCGGACCCAGAAGGACGCGTACGCGGGGGCTCCGGCCATCGCCGTGCCGGTGGGCGCGGCCGATCTGGCCGCGCATCCGGCGCCGCCCGGGACCCTGGCGGGCGCCGGGCTGCCCGCGACACCGCCGAAGCTGGGCCGGAGCCCCCGCGTACGCGTCCTTCTGGGTCCGCGGGTCGCCGCGCAGCAGCTCGAACAGGGTCTGGCCCAGCGGCGCGAGGCCCTGCTGGGTCAGGACGTACGGCTCCCCGCCCGGGCCGGTGAAAGGGTGGCCGGCCCGGGGCTGGG
>NZ_WTFF01000274.1 GCF_019400985.1 Streptomyces bambusae | reverse complement strand
CGACTGACCCGACCGGCCCGGCCCGGCCCGGCAGCCCGACCGGCCCCGCCCGCCCCGGCATCCGCCGCCCGCAGGCGACCCCCGCACGCCCGCCGCAGCCGCGCGACCTGCCCCCCACGGTCAACAACGCCTGGGGAACGGGCCGTTCCGCCCCGCGACCCGTATGTGCGTGATCAAGAGTGATCAGGTCAGCACCCCGCGTGCACGTGCATCTGCCCATGCAGCAGCGCATGAACAGAGCTATGATCCGGTGCAGTTGACATCTGCACTATCGGGGGCTTCCTGTGGACCATGCGTACAACGGGATGGCAGCTGCAGAACTCGCTTCCCTCTACAGCCTGACCTGGCAGAAGAGCAGGCACAGCAACTCGCAGGGATCCTGCGTGGAGTTCGCCAAACTGCCCGGCGGCGACGTGGCTGTGCGCAACTCGCGGCACCCGGACGGGCCCGCGCTCGTCTACACGCCCGCCGAGATCGAGGCGCTGCTGCTGGGGGTCAAGGACGGCGAGTTCGACCATCTGATCGCCTGAACAACCCGCCCGAACACTTCGCCCGAACGACCTGCCCGGTTCAAGCCGTGCACGTGCACTGACCGAGATCGATCACAGCGATCGATCTCGGTCAGTCTGCTGTCACGGCCCTCCGGCGGGCCCTTTGAGACGGCTCAGTCATGGAGCAGGAACAGGGCCCAGACCACTTTGCCCGTCAGTCGCCCCGCCAGCGGGTGCCAGCCCCAGCTGTCGCTGTAGGAGTCGACCAGGAACAGCCCCCGCCCCGACTCCGCGGCGCAGTTCTCGTCCAGCCGCTCCGGGGAGAAGTCGGCGCCGGGCCGGTCCTCGCTGGGGTCCCGTACCGCGCACACCAGCCGGGTGCTCCACCGCATCAGGTGCAGCCGTACCGGCGGCTCCTCGCCGGCCCGTCCGCCCGTCGGGGAAGCCCCGGCGGTCCGCCCGTCGCCCGCCCTGCCCCCGTCGCCCCGGCCCCCGTCGCCCCTGCCTCCGTCGCCCCGCCCCTCGTCCGGCAGGGCGTGCCGCAGCGCATTGGTGACGAGCTCGGACACGACCAGGGAGACGTCGTCGAAACGGTCCTCCAGGCCCCACTGGGACAGCGTGGACCGGGTGAACGAACGGGCGCCCCGCACCGCCTCGAACCGGGCGGGCAGGGCACAGGAGGCGGACCCGGAGACAGCCGTGGGATCGACCGGGGGAAGCCCCTGCCGTAACGGCTCGAGCATGGTCGATCCATTCGTCCCCATGCGAGGCACTCCCGGGATTCGCGGACTGAGCAGCGGCACTGTCCAGAAAGAACTGCGGGGTGGGTCCGGCGCCGGCGCGAAGAGCACGCAGGTGCGCGGGAACCATCGTTCCGAATGCCGATGTCAGATGCAAGGGCAGATGCACGTGCACGCGCCGGACCTGTCCACTCCCGTGACGGTTCTTGCTCATTTCTTCCTACGCATACTTACGGACTTCTTTTCCGGGAGGCCGGATTCCGTTACAGAACGAGTACGGGCCGATGCGTTTTGGTGGCAGACTGCGGCCCCTGGGGTACGGGGGCCCCGCGACGCGACCACCGAATGGGGAGGGCAGGGCTAGTGACCGCAGAAACCAGCGGTTCAGTGGTGCGCCGCATCCTCCTGGGCTCACAGCTCAGGCGACTCCGAGAATCCCGCGGCATCACCCGTGAGGCGGCCGGTTACTCGATCCGCGCATCCGAATCGAAGATCAGCCGCTTGGAGTTGGGAAGGGTGAGCTTCAAGGCACGAGACGTCGAGGACCTGCTGACGCTGTACGGGGTCACGGACGGCGCGGAGCGCGAGTCGCTCCTCGGCCTCGTCCGCGAGGCCAACGCGGCGGGCTGGTGGCACAGTTACGGCGACGTGCTGCCCGGCTGGTTCCAGACGTACATCGGCCTGGAGGGCGCCGCGTCCCTGATCCGCATCTACGAGGTCCAGTTCATCCACGGCCTGCTGCAGACCGAGGCCTACGCCCAGGCCGTGGTCCGGCGCGGCATGCCGAACGCGACCGCCGCCGAGGTCGACCGCCGGGTCGCACTGCGCCTGGAGCGCCAGAAGGTGCTCGTGAGCGAGAACGCCCCCGTCTTCCACGCGGTCCTGGACGAGGCCGCGCTGCGCCGCCCGTACGGCGACCGGGCCGTCATGCGCGGTCAGTTGGAGCACCTCATCGAGATCTCCCAGCGGCCGAACGTGCAGCTCCAGGTGATGCCGTTCTCCTTCGGCGGGCACGCCGGCGAGAGCGGGGCCTTCACCCTGCTGCGCTTCCCGGAGTCCGACCTCCAGGACATCGTCTATCTGGAACAGCTCACCAGCGCCCTTTACCTGGACAAGGCCGAGGAAGTGGCGCAGTACGACCGGGCGATGGAGCGGCTCCAGCGCGACTGCCCGGACCCGGACCAGACCCGGGATCTTCTCCGAGGTCTGCTCCAACTGTCTTGAATCGCACGTACCATGACGTCGGATCAGTCTCATCATCGACAGATCCGATGGTCTCCGGTGCAGCGCAGGGTGCGCGCTCGCAGTAAGGGATGGCATGTCCATATTCGACGACCTGGCTCACCAGTACATCGACGGCGAATGGCTGGCCGGCACCGGTTCGTGGGACATCATCGACGTCAACCCGTACAACGGGGAGAAGCTCGCGGCCATCACCGTGGCCACCGTCGAGCAGGTCGACCGTGCCTACCGGGCCGCCGAGCGGGCCCAGGCCGACTGGGCCGCCACGAGCCCGTACCTCAGACGCGAGGTCCTGGAGCGGGCGCTGCGGCTGACCGAGGAGCGCGAGAAGGAGATCGTCGAGGCGATGATCGACGAGCTCGGCGGGACCCGTCCCAAGGCCGAGTTCGAGATCCACCTCACCAAGGAGTTCCTCCGCGAGGCCGTCCAGCTCTGCGTCCGCCCCGAGGGCCGCATCCTGCCCTCGACCGTCGCGGGCAAGGAGAACCGGGTCCAGCGCCTCCCGGTCGGCGTCGTCGCCGTGATCAGCCCGTTCAACTTCCCGCTGCTGGTGACCATGAAGTCGGTCGCGCCCGCCCTCGCCCTGGGCAACGCGGTCGTGATCAAGCCGAACCAGAACGCGCCCGTCGTCGGCGGCGGGGTCATCGCCAAGATCTTCGAGGACGCGGGGCTGCCGGCCGGCCTGCTCAACGTCCTGGTCACCGACATCGCCGAGATAGGCGACGCGCTGCTGACCCACCCCGTGCCGAAGGTCATCTCCTTCGCCGGCTCCGACCGCGTCGGCCGCCACGTCGGCTCCGTCGCCGCCCGGCACTTCAAGCGCACCGTGCTGGAGCTGAGCGGCAACAGCGCCCTGGTCGTCCTGGACGACGCCGACCTCGACTACGCCGTGGACGCGGCGGTCTTCAGCCGCTTCGTCTACCAGGGCCAGGTCTGCATGGCCGCCAACCGGATCCTGGTGGACCGCTCGGTCGCCGCCGAGTTCACCGAGAAGTTCACCGCGCGGGTGCGGTCGCTGCGCACCGGCGACCCCCGCGAGGCGGACACCCACATCGGCCCGCTGATCAACTCCTTCCAGGCCGACGCCCTCACCGCGCTGGTCGACCGCGCGGTGGAGTCCGGCGCCAAGGCCCTCGTCCGCGGTTCCACGCGCGGCAACCTGGTCGAGCCGACCGTCCTGGCCGACCTGCCCGAGGACTCCCCCCTGCTGGGCCAGGAGATCTTCGGCCCGGTCGCCCTCCTCGTCGAGTTCGACGGCGAGGAGGACGCCGTACGCCTGGCCAACGCGACCCCGTACGGCCTCTCCGGCGCGGTGCACACCCGGGACGTCGAACGCGGCGTGCGGTTCGCCGAGCGGATCGAGACGGGGATGATCCACGTCAACGACTCCACGATCGGCGACGAGCCGCTGGCGGCCTTCGGCGGGGAGAAGGCGTCGGGGCTGGGCCGGCTGAACGGCCTGGCGACCGTGGAGGCCTTCACCACCCAGAAGTGGATCTCCGTCCAGCACGGCCGGAGCCAGTTTCCCTTCTAGGGCAGCCCCTTCTAGGACAGCCCCTGACCGCATTGCCTCCTAGTGTGAATCCTGTCGGAACGGGACGACGCGCCCGACGACGCAGCGACACGACCGACGGAACACACGTCACGGCAAAGGCGGTTGAACATCATGGCTCAGCTTTCCACCGAAGTCCTCGGCGACGAGCGCGGCACGCTCCTGGCCTTCGTCGAGTCGCAGCGCGCGGCCCTGCGCGAGGCCGCCGAGGGACTCACCGAGGAGCAGGCGGCCGGCCGGCACAGCGCCAGCGAGCTGTCCCTGTCCGGGCTGCTCAAGCACGCGGCCCAGGTCGAGCGGAACTGGCTGCGGCTGGCCCAGCAGCAGCCGTACAAGAGCAGCTACGAGACCCACCTCGCCGGGTTCAAGCTGATCGAGGGCGAGACGATGCCCTCCGTACTGGCCTCCTGGGAGGAGGTGGCGGCCGACCTGCGCGCCTTCGTGGAGGCGGTGCCCACCCTGGACCAGACGTTCCCGCTGCCCGAGGCCCCCTGGTTCCCGAAGGACACCAAGGTCTCCATCCGCTGGATGCTGCTGCACCTGGTCGAGGAGTTCGCCCGGCACGCCGGCCACGCCGACGTCATCCGGGAGTCCCTGGACGGCACCAAGGCGATGGGCTGAGGGCCTGACGGCCTGACGGCCTGAGGGGTGCGGAGGGGGGCCTGACGGGCCCGGCGCGGGCGCTCGGCGGGTATGTACTTGCACCTCACGCGACGTGAGGAAGCACAGTGAAGGGCGTACCCGACCGAAGGAGCGGAAAAGATGGGCTACTCCGTGGGACAGGTCGCCGGTTTCGCCAAGGTGACGGTGCGGACCCTGCACCACTACGACGAGATCGGGCTGCTCTCCCCGAGCGGCCGCAGCAGTGCGGGCCACCGGCGCTACGACGACGGCGACCTGGACCGGCTGCAGCAGATCCTGTTCTACCGGGAGCTCGGCTTCCCGCTCGACGAGGTGGCGGCCCTCCTGGACGACCCGGACACGGATCCGCAGGAGCATCTGCGCAGGCAGCATGCCCTGCTCACCGACCGGATCGACCGACTGAAGGAGATGGCCGCCGCCGTGGAGCGCGCCATGGAGGCACGGAGGATGAGCGTCAACCTGACCCCCGAGGAGAAGTTCGAGGTCTTCGGGGACCACGATCCCGACCAGTACGCCGACGAGGTGCAGGAGCGCTGGGGCGACACGGACGCCTACAAGGAGTCCGCGCGCCGCACCGCCTCGTACACCAAGGAGGACTGGAAGCGGCTGATGGACCTGCACAACGACATCTGCCGGCGGTTCGCCGAGCTGATGGCCACCGGTGCCACCGCCGGCTCCGAGGCCGCGATGGACCTGGCCGAGGAGCACCGGCAGTGGATCGACGGCAGCTACTACGCCTGCTCGCACGAGATGCACACCTGCATCGGTGAGACGTACGTCTCCGACGAGCGGTTCACGGCCACCTACGACGCGGTCCGTCCGGGTCTGGCGGTGTTCCTGCGGGACGCCATCGTGGCCAACGCCGCCCGCGCGAACGGCTGAGCGGCCGGCCGGGCGACCGGCCGGGCGATCGGCGGTCCGGCCGGCCGACTGATCGACAAGCAAGATCGAATACGGGGGGCGCCGCCCCGGTCCGGGACCTGGAACCGGGCCGGGGCGGCGCACGTTCATAATTGAGACCACGCGCTGTCCGCCCCCGTCGCCGAGACCCCGATCCAGGAGCCCCGGAATCTTGTACACGCTTGCGCTCGCCCCCGAGTGGCTGTCCCCGGACTACCTGATCTCGCACTTCGGCCTGATCGGCATCCTCGTCATCGTCTTCGCCGAGTCAGGACTCTTCGCCTTCCTGCCGGGCGACTCCCTGCTGTTCACGGCGGGCCTGCTCGTCGCGAACGGCGAGTACATCAAGCAGCCGCTGTGGCTGGTCTGCACCCTGATCGTGGCCGCCGCGGTCATCGGCGACCAGGTCGGCTACCTGATCGGCAAGTTCTTCGGGCCGAAGCTCTTCAACCGGCCGAACTCCAAGGTCTTCAAGCGGGAGAACCTGGACAAGGCGCACGAATTCATGGAGAAGCACGGCCCCAAGGCCATCGTGCTGGCCCGGTTCGTCCCGATCATCCGCACCTTCGCGCCGATGGTCGCGGGCGCCGGCACCATGAAGTACCGCACGTTCCTGACGTACAACGTCATCGGCGGCATCGGCTGGGGCGCGGGCGTCACCATGGCCGGCTACTGGCTCGGCCAGATCGACGTGATCAAGGACAACGTCGAGGCGATCCTCGTCCTGATCGTGCTGCTCTCGCTCATCCCGGTCGTCTTCGAGGTCCTCAAGGCCCGCAAGGAGGCCAGGATCGCGGCCGTCGAGGGCGACCTGGCGGACGGCGGCGTCGAGGCCCCGTCCCAGCGCGGCCGCCACGCCCGCCGCTGACCCCTTCCGCAGCCGAGCCGCGCGGGGCCCCGTACGTACGCGACGTACGCGTACGGGGCCCCGCGCGGCTTTGTGTGTACGGCGGGCATCCCACGGGCTCCAGGCATCCACGGGCTCCACGGAGGGCGCGTACGGGGCCATGAGGGCGCGTACGTTCCGCAGGGCGCGTACGGGCTCCACAGGGCGCATGTCGGCCCGCAGGCGCCGCCCGGGGCCCGTGCCGCCCATTACCTTCTTGGTGGCCCCGCGTCAGAAGCCCCGCGTCAGAAGCCCCGCGTCAGAAGCCGCGCGTCCGCTTCGCTGCCGCCCGCCGCTTCGCCGCGCTCGCCGCGCCCGGCACCCGCATGAACAGCCGGGAGGCCTCCGACCCCAGGTTCACCCCGATCGCGATGGCCAGCGCGACGGCCGCCGCGCTGACCAGTGAGGCGAAGCCCGCGTCCAGCCGCTTCTCGGCGATGGACAGCAGCCCGTAGTACGTCGCCGAACCCGGTAGCAGCGGTCCGATCGCCGCCGTCACGTACGGCAGGGCGGAGGCGAAGCGGTAGCGCGAGAACAGCTGCCCGAACAGGCCCACCAGCCCGGCCGCGATCGCCGTGGACGGCACCGGGTGCAGCCCGCCCGCCGTGAGCGCCCCGAAGGTCACCCACGCGACGCCGCCGTTCAGGGTCACGATCCACACCGTCGAGCGCTCCTGCTGGAGCAGGATCGCGAAGGTGAACACCAGCACCATCGAGGCGAGGATCTGGATCAGCGGCCGCGGCGGGATCCTCAGGACGTCGACGGGTTCGGGCGCGGCGCCCAGCTGGAGCCCGACGGAGAGCACCGCCAGCACGCCGATGATGATGCCGATGAAGAGGTACATGACCTCCAGCAGCCGGGCCGAGGCGGTGACGTAGAAGCCGGTCAGGCCGTCCTGGACGGCCGCGACCAGGGCCCGCCCGGGCAGCAGCGCGAACAGCCCGCCGGTGATCACCGCGGAGGCGCGTACGTCGGCCTCGGCGAGGGCGAGGGCCACCCCGAGCGCGGCCGGTGGCATCGCGGCCACCACGAACTGGTAGAACTCCGGCAGCCCGCGGCCCGCGCAGTACCAGGCCAGCCGGTCGCCGAGCATCGCGCCGAGCGCCGCCGCGAAGAACACCAGGACCCCGCCGCCGACCAGCGTGGAGGCGGCCCCGGCGAGCAGGCCGGCGGCGGCCGTCAGCACCCAGGTCGGGTACGGGTGGCGGTTGCGGCGGATCTCCGCGAGCCGCCGGTAGGCCTCCTCCAGCGACACCTCGACCTCCGGCGCGCTGATGTCGTCCACCAGCCGGAAGACGGCCGCCAGCCGGGTGTAGTCGGTGCCCCGCCGGCGTACGGTCCGGCTCGCCGAGACCGGGTTGCCCACCAGGGAGGGGTGGTGGGTGATCGAGAGCATGGTGAAGGTGACCATCGGCTCGCACCGGTCCAGGCCGTAGCTGCGGGCGACCGCGAACATGGCGGCCTCCACGTCCTCGGCGCCCTCGCCGCCGGCGAGCAGCAGCTCGCCGATGCGCAGGGTCAGGTCCAGCACGCGGCCGACCGGCGGGCCGGCCTCGCTCTCCTTCGGCGCCGTCTCGGGGACCGGCCGGACGTCCACGGGCATGCGCAGCATGGTGCGCATCCGGTCCTGCCAGGGGGACCCGGGCAGCTGCGGGGGCAGGCCGTGGCCGGGGACGAAGGCGGGCGGGGAGTCCTCGGAGCTGTAGGTGCTGGGCGGGGCGAAGGCCGAGCCGGTGTCGTCGGTGTCGCCGGTGTCGCCGGTGTCCGACACGGCGTCGGCCGTTCCGGTGCCCGCCGGAAGAGCGAATTCCGAGGTGGGCTGCTCGTCCTCGGGCACACCCGGTTCCACGACGCCCGGCGGCCGTGCGAACGCGCTGTGCGCCTCGTCGGACTTCGGTTTGCGGTCCTCGGACCGCTCGGCCTCCGCCGCCACACATCCTCCCGTCGTGACACCCGGGTATCAGTATGCGGAACCGTTTCATCCGCGGCGAGAGCGGGCCGGGCGCCCTGCGGAGGCGGGCGTACGCCGACGGGCGGGGCGTACGCCGACGGCGGCGCCCGCCTCGGCGCCCGCCTCGGCATACGCCGACGGGCGGCACCCCCGTGGGAGTGCCGCCCGTCGTACGCGCAGTGCGCAGTGCAGTGCGGAGCGCAGTGCGCAGCGGTCAGTGGCCGCCCTGCTCCTGCAGACGCTTGTAGGAGCGCTCGATCTCGGCCTCGGCCTCGGCGCGGCCGACCCAGTTGGCGCCCTCGACCGACTTGCCCGGCTCCAGGTCCTTGTAGACCTCGAAGAAGTGCTGGATCTCCAGGCGGTCGAACTCCGAGATGTGGTGGATGTCGCGCAGGTGCTCCACGCGCGGGTCCGACGCCGGCACGCACAGCAGCTTGTCGTCGCCGCCGGCCTCGTCCGTCATGCGGAACATGCCGATGGCGCGGCACTTGATCAGGCAGCCCGGGAAGGTCGGCTCGTCCAGGATGACCAGCGCGTCCAGCGGGTCGCCGTCCTCGCCGAGGGTGTTCTCGACGAAGCCGTAGTCCGTCGGGTAGCTGGTCGAGGTGAAGAGGCGACGGTCCAGACGGATCCGGCCGGTCTCGTGGTCCACCTCGTACTTGTTCCGCGAACCCTTGGGGATCTCGATGGTGACGTCGAACTCCACGTCCTGCTCCTCCATGTCCAGCATTCGTTGCTTCGAGCCTGCAGTTGATTCACATGCGTGCGCGTCCGGACCGTCCCAGCCGGGTGGGGTGCCATGCTCGCGGCAAGACGCAGTGGTTAAGTGTCCCTCACGCATACATGTGATCGCGAAAGGGGCTGGTCCGAGGTGCCAGCGATGAGAACGTGGCAGCTCGTCGCGGGTTCGGCCGTCGCCGGCCTGGCCCTGGCGGTCTCCGCGGTGGTCGCAGCCGGTCCGTGGGACTCCGGCCAGCGTAAGGCCGAGCGGGCCCGGGCGGCCTCCGGAAGGGTGACGGGTGGCGCAGATCACGGCGCGGCCGGGCTTCCGCAGGCCGCCCCCAGCGCCCCCGGGGTGCTGCCGGGGCTCACGACGGGCGGGGCCCGGCCGGCCGGCCCGTGCCCTTCCAGGGGGGGGAGGGCGGGGGGGGCTCCCGGGTGGACGTGCCAGCCGCCCGGCGGAGGCTGCCGCTCACGCCGTCCTTCTTCGACGTCCGGGCCGCCGACGGCGAGGTGCTGCGGGACCTGCCGGCCCGCGAGCGGTACGCGGTGCTCGCCCGGCTGGTCCCCGAGGCCCACCGGGTCCGCCGGCTCGCCGTGGAGG
>NZ_WTFF01000273.1 GCF_019400985.1 Streptomyces bambusae | reverse complement strand
CACCTGCCCGTGGCCCCCCCCGGCCCGGGCCGGCCGGACGCCCCGGCCGTACAGCCCCCCGGGGGCGGGGGGGTCGCTCCGGCGGCCCCGGCCCTGCCCGTGGAGCCGGGTGGCGGTGGGGCGCGCGCCGGGGCGGCCGTACGGCGGTTGGGGCTGGGCGCGCCGCTGCCCGCCGTGCCGTGGTCCGAGGCGTCGGCCCCGCCCGTACAGCGGACCCTGGCCGAGCCCCCGCCCCAGCCGCCGCCCGCCCGAGCCGTGCCCGCGCAGCCGCAGGAGCTTCCCGTGGTCCGGGCCAGCGTTCCGCCGGGGCTCCCTGTGCCGCCGGTCGACGACGCCCCCGTCGCGGACCTGGTCGGCGAACGGGGCATCGAACTGCGCACCGCGAGCCTTGAGGAGGCGGCCCGGCCGCAGCAGGCTCCGCCCCCGGCCGTCCCGCTGACCTGGACCCCGGTCCCGTCCCCTCCCTCGCGCCCGTCTCCACCTCCGTCCGGAGCGCAGTCGTCCGCCGGCCCCGGACCGGTGCAGCGCGTGGCACGGACGGACCGCGGGCCCGGCCACGGGAGCGGTCCTACGGCGGGGCCCCTGCCCTACGCCCCTGCGCCCCGGGCCGGCGGAGGTACGCACCCCGCCCCCGCAGTGGCGAGCTGGGCGCTACCGCCGGGCGTCGGTCTGCTCCGGCCGGGTGGGCCGGTCGGTTCGACCGGTCCGGCATTCGGGGCGCCTTCCGGGTCGGCCTCCGGCTTCGAAGCCGTCGCGGTAGCTGGTGCCGGGCCGCTGACCGGGTACGCCGCCGTGCCCGTCGGCCCGGCGGGCGCAGCCTCCGCCGCCGTGCAGCGGACCGTCGTCGTCGGCAGCGGTCCCGACGGGACCCCGGCCTCGGCACCAGCCGCAGCTCCGGCGCACGGCGGGGCCCCCGCACAAGGCAGCCCGCTCCCGGGCCCACCGCCCCCGGCCGCGACGCCCGGAGCCGACCCGGCGCCACCGGAACCACCACCCCCGCCCGCGCCCCCGGCCACGGGCCCAGCCCCCGCAGGGGCCGCCCCGCAGCCCTCCACCGACGCGCTCGTACGCAAGCTCGTCGGCCCCCTCGGCCGCCTGCTCCGGGCCGAGCTCCGCCTCGACCGCGAGCGGGCCGGCGTACGGCTCGATCCACGCCACTGACCACCGCACCACGCCACACGCCCCGCACGCCCCGCCGCACGCGCCGTACGCACCGCACGGAAGGACGACCACCCGCCCATGGCCCAGCAACAGGACCCCGCCGTCAGCGTGTGCTTCATGGTCGAGATCGACAACATCAGCCTCGGTGCGTTCAACAGCTGCGAGGGCCTCGGCTGCGAGGTCGTCATGGAGCAGCGCGAGGAGGGCGGCAACAACGGCTACGTCTGGCAACTGCCCACCCGCATCAAGTACTCCACCATCAAGCTCACCCGCCCCATCACCCGTGACACCGAACAGGTCACCCGATGGCTGGCCGGCATGGTCGGCGGGATCCCGCGCAAGACCGCGCACATCAGCGCCATGACGGTGGACGGCACGGTCGTCGCCCGGTGGAGCCTCATGGACGTGGTGCCCGTCCGGTGGACCGGGCCCTCCCTCAGCCCCGAGACCCCCAAGGTCGCCACCGAGACCCTGGAGATCGCCCACCACGGCTTCCTCAACGCGGGGCGGTAGAGCTGGCCTTGGGAGAGGAAGAGCAGACCCGGGACCCGGGACCCGGGAAACCGAGGGAACCAGGAGGAGAGCCGTAGATGTCCCTTCAGCAGCCCGTCGCCTTCATCGCCTCCGCCGCGCCCGCCGCGCCGGCCGCCTCCGGCAGTGCCCCCGGCGCCGGCCCCCGCCCCAAACTGGAGCGCGCCTGGCTGGAGTTGCGCGAGCCGCCGGCCGACGGAGGCCAAGGACCGGCCGGGCCGCGGATGGGGCGGATCGACTTCCAGTTCAACCCCAAGGAGCTGACGCTCGCCAAGTCCGCCGAGTGGGAGCGCAAGCCCTCCAAGGGAGCCGCGACCGCCGGCCCGGCCGAGTTCAAGGGGCCCGGCGCCGCCCGGCTCAGCCTGGAGATGTTCTTCGACGCGAGTGCCGAGCAGGACGACCGGGTCGTCACCGCCGTCGAGAAGCTCCTCGCCTGCTGCGTGGCCACCCCCGAGACGCACCAGCAGAAGCAGGGCGTCCCGCCCTGGGTGATCCTGCGCTGGGGCGGACTGACCGGCTTCGTCGGGTACGTCAGCCAGGTGCAGGCCAAGTACACGCTGTTCACGCCGGGCGGCATCCCGATCCGCGCCGTCTGCCAGGTCACCCTGGAGGAGCTCAGCGGCCCGATGCCGGGCCAGAACCCGACCTCCGGCGCCCTCACCGCCCGCCGCGTGCACCGCGTGGTCACCGGGGACACCCTCGCCCTGCTGGCCTGGCGGGAGTACGGCGACGCGACCGCCTGGCGGTACATCGCCGAGGCCAACGGCATAGACGATCCGATGCGGTTGACCCCGGGCACGGAGCTCCTGCTGCCCGGGGCCGAGGAGTTGGGTGGGTGACATGGCCGGAGAGACCTTCGTCAGCAGCCTCGTCGTGGAAGTGGCCGGGCAGCCGCTGCCCGCCCCCGTGACCGAGACCCTTGTCTCCGCGTACGTCGACGACAGCACCCAGCTGCCCGACCTGTTCGTGCTGCGCTTCCGCGACCCGCACCACCTCACCCTGCGCTCGGCCGGGTTCTCCCTCGGTGTCCCCGTCAAGCTCTTCGCGCGCGCCGCCGACGACCCTGAGAAGCAGCTCCTGGTCTCCGGCGAGGTCACCGCCGTCGAGATCGACCTCGACACCACCGGAACCTTCACCGTCGTACGCGGCCTCGACCACGCCCACCGTTTCTTCCGCGGCCGCCATGTCGCCGGCTACCGCCAGATGACCGCCTCCGACGTCGCCGTCCAGGTCGCCCGCCGGGCCGGGCTGTCCGTCGGCACGGTGGACGGGACCACCACCGTCTACGAGCACCTCGCCCAACCCGGCATCACCGACTGGGAGTTCCTGCATCGCCTCGCCGACCTGGCCGGGGCGGAGGTCGGGGTGCTGGACGGCCGGTTCTTCTTCCGGCTCCCCGCCCGGGCCGGGTCCGCCCCCGCCTCCTCCACCCGGCCGCAGGCCAGCCCGTACGTCCTGGAGTTCGGCCGGAACCTGCTGCGCTGCCACGCCTCGGTGACCGCCGCCGACCAGGTCCAGCAGGTCGAGGTGCGCGGCTGGGACGTCCAGGCCAAGGCGGCGGTCGTCGGCCGGGCCCCCGCCGGGCAGAGCGACCGCCTGGAGCTGGGCATGACCCCGCAGCAGGCCGCCGACGCGTTCGGGCCGGCGGTGTTCCTGGCCACCGACACCCCGTACCGCACCCAGGCCGAGACCGACCAGGCGGCGAAGTCCCTGGCCGCCGACCTCGCCGCCTCCTTCGCCGAGCTGGACGCGGTGGCGATGGGCATGCCCCGGCTGCGCGCCGGTACCGCCGTGGCGCTGACCAACGTCGGTGAGCCGTTCGAGGGCAAGTACACGATCTCCGCGAGCCGGCACGTCTTCGACCCGGAGACCGGCTACCAGACCTGGCTGACCGTGGGCGGCCGCTCGGACCGCTCGCTGTTCGGCCTGGCCTCCGGAGCCTCCGGCGGGCCGGCGCAGGACCGGATCGGCGGGCTGGTCAACGCCACCGTCACCGACACCCGCGACCCGGAGGACCGGGGCCGGGTCAAGCTCGCGTTCCCCTGGCTGGACGGGGAGTACGTCAGCGACTGGGCCCGGACCGCGGACCTCGGGGGCAAGGGCGGCGGCGGGATCTTCGGGCCCGAGGTCGGCGACGAGGTGCTCGTCGGCTTCGAACAGGGCCGGCTCGACCACCCGTACGTCATCGGCGGGCTCTACAACGGCCAGGACAAGCCCTCCGAACACGACGCGCCCCTGGTCGACTCCACCAGCGGCGCCACCAACCGGCGCTCCCTGGTGAGCCGTTCGGGCAACCGGATGGAGCTCCTGGACTGCTCCGGCGGCCCCCAGGGCGTCCGACTGGCCACCGGGGACGGCAAGTTGACCCTGCACCTCGACCGCAAGGAGACGGCCGTCACCGTCCACAGCGACGGCACGGTCGAGATCGAGGCCCAGGACAAGGTCACCGTCACCGCCCGCTCCGGGATCACCATGGACGCCGGCACCGGCACCCTCGAACTCACCGGGCAGTCCGTGCGGATCAGCGCGCAGGCCGGGGTCGAGGTCGACGGCGGAGCGGGGGCGCTGACCCTCGGGACCAACGGCCAGGTCGACGTCAAGGGCACCACCGTGGCCGTCGAGGGCCGCGCGAGCACCGAACTCAAGGGCGGGGCCAGCCTGTCGGTCAGCGCCGCCCTCGTCCGGATCAACTAAGCGCTCCGCTGGAAATGCGGTGATGGAACCGCGGACCGGTGGGGGCTGGTCGCTCCCCCAAGTTCTCGGCTGCGCTCGAACAGGGGGGACCCCCATCGCAGCGGAGCTGCATATCCGGACAGCCCCGCGCCCCTTACGGGGCGCGGTACCGCACCGGACTTCGCCGATCCCGCTCAGCCGACCCGCAGGGAGACAGACCGGGCCACGCCGAACGGGCCACACCGGCCGACCGACCGGAACCGCACAGCCGCAACCGCACAGCCGCAACCGCACAGAAGGAGATACGCCAAATGCCGCCAGCCGCACGCGTCGGGGACCCCACCGGGCACCCCGGAGTGATCGGACCGCCCGGAGTGCCCACCGTGCTGATCGCCGGGCAGCCCGCGGCCGTCGTCACCACCCCGCACATCTGCTCCTTCCCCCCGCCCGCCGTCCACCCGCCCTCGGCGATCCTCCCGCCCGGCTGCCCGACCGTCCTGATCGGCGGACTGCCCGCCGCCCGCATGGGCGATGTCGCGGGCTGCGGCGCGCCCGTCGTCATGGGCGCGCTCACCGTGCTGATCGGCGGGTGAGGGGCGGTGGGGGAGCAGTTCGTCGGCGCCGGCTGGGCCTTCCCGCTCCGTACGGACGCCACCGGAGCCATCGCCCTGGTGCACCGGGAGCAGGAGATCGAGGAGAGCATGCGGCTGATCCTGGGCACCGCGCCCGGGGAACGCCCCATGCGCCCGCAGTTCGGCTGCGCCATCCACGACCACGTCTTCGCACCCGCCGACGCGGCCACGGCCGCCCAGATCGGCTACGAGGTGCGCACGTCCCTGGAGCGCTGGGAGCCGCGGATCACCCTGGTCGACGTCTCCGTCAGCTTCGACGCGGTCGAGGCCGGGACGCTCTACATCGACATCCGGTACGCCCTGCGCGGCACCAACGACCCGCGGAACCTGGTGTTCCCCTTCTATGTGATCCCCGCCCACGAGGGGCCCGGCCGCCCCGGCGGCCCCGCGCAGCCCGGCCCCGCCCACCACGGCCCCGACGGGAGCGGCAGCTGATGGCCCTGCCCCGGCCCAACCTCGACGACCGCCGCTTCCAGGACCTCGTGGACGAGGCCAAGCGGATGGTGCAGCAGCGCTGCCCGCAGTGGAGCGACCACAACGTCTCCGACCCGGGCGTCACCCTCATCGAAGCCTTCGCCCACATGACCGACCAGCTCATCTACCGGCTCAACCGGGTGCCCGACAAGAACCACCTGGCCTTCCTCGACCTGATCGGCCTCACCCTGCACCCGCCCGCCGCCGCCCGCACCGACGTCACGTTCTGGCTGTCCGCGCCCCGGCCCGAGCCGGTCCGCATCCGCGAGGGCACCGAGGTCGCCACCACCCGCACCGAGACCGACGAGGCCGTGGTCTTCTCCACCGTCCGCGAGCTGGCCGTCGTACCCGTCGAGCTGTCCGTCCTGGCCACCGGCCAGGCCGAGCCCGGCGCCGTCCCCACCGACCGGCGGGCCGAACTCGCCGCCGGGCGGGGCGTGCCCTGCTTCTCCGCCGTACCCCGCCCCGGCGACGCGGTGTACTTCGGGCTCTCCCGGGCCGCGCCCTCCTGCGTGGTCGCCCTGCGGCTGGACTTCCCCGTCGCCGGCCACGGCATCGACCCCGAGCACCCGCCGCTGGCCTGGGAGGCCTGGACGGGCGAGGACTGGACCCGGTGCGAGGTCGACCGCGACGGCACCGGCGGCTTCAACCGGCCCGGCGACGTCCTCGTCCACCTGCCCGCCGGACACGTCGCGTCCGCCGAGGCCCGGCAGCGGGGCGGCTGGCTGCGCTGCGTCGTCCAGCGGCCCGTACGGGGACAGCGCACCTACTCCGCGACGCCCTCCCTGCTGTCCGCCGAGGCCTTCACCGTCGGCGGGACCGCGCCCGCCGTGCACGCAGAGCGGGCCGCCGAGGAACTCCTGGGCGTCTCCGAGGGCGTGCCCGCCCAGAGCTTCTCCCTCGACCGCCCGCCGGTCGTCGCGGGCGGGGCCTTCGCCGTCGAGACCCGGGACTCCGCCGGTGACTGGGCGGCCTGGACCGAGGTCGCCCACTTCGCCGAGTCCGGGCCGTACGACCGGCACGTCCACCTGGACCGGAGCACCGGCGAGGTGTCCTTCGGGCCGGCCGTGCGGGAGGCGGACGGCAGCCTGCGCCAGTACGGGGCGGTCCCCGCCAAGGGCGTACCGGTCCGCGCCCGCCCCTACCTGACCGGCGGCGGCCGGCGCGGCAACGTCGCCCGCCGCACCCTGGCCGTCCTGCGCAGCTCCATCCCGTACATCGCCCGGGTCGAGAACCGGCGGCCGGCCACCGGCGGCGTCGACGGCGAGGACGTGGCCGACGCCCGGCTGCGCGGCGCCCTCGAACTGCGCACCCGGCAGCGGGCCGTGACCGCCGAGGACTACGAGTACCTGACCCGGCAGGCCGCCCCCGAGGTGGCCCGGGTCCGCTGCGTGGAAGCCCCCGACCAGGGGCCCGGCGGCGTACGCGTGCTGCTCGTGCCGGCCGCCGAGGACGACGGCGAGGGCCGGCTCGACTTCGCCCGGATGGCCCTCCCGCCCGAGCTGCTGGCCTCCGTCCACGCCCACCTCGACGCCCGCCGGATGCTCGGCACCCGGCTCGTCGTCGAACCGCCGTACTACCAGGGCGTCACCGTCGTCGCCGTACTGCGCGCGGCCGACGGGGTGCCGGCCGCCCGGGTGCAGCGGGCCGCGCTCGCCGCCCTCTACCGGCAGCTCAACCCGCTCACTGGCGGCCCCGGCGGCGACGGCTGGCCGTTCGGGCGGACCGTGCACAGCGGCGCCGTCTGGGCGGTGCTCGAACAGGTGCCGGGGGTCGAGGCGGTGGAGGGCGTACGGCTGTTCCCGGCGGACCTGGAGACGCTGCGGCGCGGTGAACCCGACGACCGGATCGTGCTCGGACCGGGATCACTCGTGTTCAGTTACGACCACCAAGTGCGGGTGGAGGAGGCGCGGTGAACCGGCGCCTGGTCCCCGGCCTGCCCACCCGCCACCCGCTCGGCGCCCAACTGCCCGCCGTCTACGCCGAGGACGACCTGGCCCAGCGGATCACCGAGAGCCTCGACGAGGTACTGGCCCCGGTGCTGGCGGTGCTCGACTGCCTGCCGGCCTACTTCGACCCGCGGCTGGCCCCGGCCGACTTCGCGGCCCTCCTCGCCGGATGGGTCGGGGCGGAGCCGCCGGCGGACGGCGGCCCGGCCGCCGGCCGGGCCGTCGCCGGAGCGGTCTCCGCGCACCGGCTGCGCGGCACCCGGGCGGGCCTGGCCGAACTGGTCCGCCAGGCCTTCGGGACCACCCCGGAGATCGAGGAGAGCGGCGGCGCGGTCTGGTCCACCACCCCGAACACCCCGCTGCCCGGCTCCGACCGGCCCCACCTGGTGGTGCGGCTGCGGGTGGCCGACCCGGCCCGGGTGGACACGGCGGCGCTGAGCGCCCTCGTGGCCCGCGCCCGGCCCGTGCACCTGCCGTTCCGGGTGGAGGTGCTGCCCCTGTGACACTGCCCCTGTGACCAGGAAGTGATCGCACGCCGACGGCCGAGTGGCGGTCGGCGTCCGGCGCACGGGCGGTCGCCGGTGATCGCCGGGTGATCGCTGGGGGGTCGCCGGGCCGGCGATTGGGTAATGGGTTACTCATGCTGCGCGGAGGGGGAGCGTCCATCCTTGTCCTGCACATTCGCGGGGGAGGAGCCGGGCATGCCTGTCCGCACGTCGTTGTCGCCCTTGCTGACCGGCGGCCCCGGCGCCCTCGCGCTGGTCGTGGCACCCGCCGGATACGGCAAGACCACCCTGCTGGCCGCAGCCGCCGCCGGCTTCGCCGGCCGCGTGGTGCACTGGCGGCCGTGCCGCGACACCCGCGACGCCACCACCCTGCTCGCCCGGCTGGCGGCCGCGGTCGGGTCCGGGGCGGTGTCCGCGGTCGCCTCCACGCTCCGGTCGCCGGGCGGGCCGGCCGGGGTCGAGGACGTGCTGCTCGCCGTCGAGTCCTGCCCCGAGCCCGTGCTCCTGCTCGTGGACGACGTCCACCTCGTGCACCCCGGCCCCGCCGAGGCCACCCTGGAGGAACTGGCCCTGCTCGCCCCGCCCGGCCGGCCCCGGGTCGTCCTCGCCGGCCGCCGCAAGCCCGCGGTCAACCTCACCCGCCTGGAACTCGCCGACACCCTCGTCCTCACCGCCCGCGAACTCCGGCTCGGCGAGGCGCTCCGGGCGGCGCCAGCGCTGGGCCGGCCGCACCGCCCGGTCCGTCAGACCTGCCCCGGGCACCTGCCCGAGGCGCGAGCGCACCAGCCAGCCCGCGGCCGCGGTCGCCGTCCTCAGGACGGCCGTCTCCATGCCTGTCATGCCCCGCCTTCCCCCGCCGTTCCCCCTCTTGTCCCCCGAGCCCGGACCCTATCGGTCGAACCGCTGGTAACCCCGGCGGATACCGATCGGTAACAACCTCTGGCGGCGCCCCGGAACCGCCTCTATGGTGCCGACATGCCGAACCTGCCCGATGTGGTGCTGTGGTCCATCCCCGCCTTCGTACTGCTCACCGTCGTGGAGATGGTGAGCTACCGGCTCCGTCCCGACGAGGACGCCGCCGGGTACGAGGCCAAGGACGCCGTCACCAGCGTCACCATGGGGCTCGGCAGCCTCGGCTTCGACCTGCTGTGGAAGATCCCGGTCGTCGCGATCTACACCACCGTCTACGAGCTGACGCCGCTGCGCGTGCCCCTGCTGTGGTGGACGGTGCCGCTGATGCTGCTGGCGCAGGACTTCTTCTACTACTGGCAGCACCGCGGGCACCACGTCGTCCGCATCCTGTGGGCGAGCCACGTCGTGCACCACAGCAGCCGGAAGTTCAACCTGACCACCGCGCTGCGCCAGCCGTGGACCAGTGCCACCTCGTGGCCGTTCTACCTGCCGATGATCGCGCTCGGCGTGCACCCGGCGGCCGTGGCCTTCTGCTCCTCGGTCAGCCTCGTTTACCAGTTCTGGATCCACACCGAGCGCATCGGCACGCTCCCGCGGCCGGTGGAGTACGTCTTCAACACGCCCTCCCACCACCGGGTCCACCACGCCTCCCAGGGCGGCTACCTGGACCGGAATTTCGGCGGCATCCTGATCCTCTGGGACCGGATGTTCGGGTCCTGGGTGGCGGAGACGGACCGGCCGGTCTACGGGCTCACCAAGAACATCGCCACGTACAACCCGCTGCGCGTGGCCACCCACGAGTACGCCTCGATCGCCCGTGACGTGCGCGCCGCCACCGGCTGGCGCGAACGCGCGGGCCGTCTCCTGCGCGGCCCCGGCTGGCAACCGGGCCCGGCCGCCGCAGGCGCCACCACGACCGGCGCCGCCGCC
>NZ_WTFF01000272.1 GCF_019400985.1 Streptomyces bambusae | reverse complement strand
CGTACTGTCGTCGGCAGCAGCAGCTGTGTAGAAGAGACAGGTCCTGGTGCGCGGGGTCGGCGGGCCCGGCCGGCACTCCCCGTTCGCCCGGTCCGCCCGGTCCGCCCGGCAGGCCCGGCACGCCCGACCTGTCGTAGGCGGGCGCCTGCTCCAGGACGGCGTGGGCGTTCGTCCCGCTGATGCCGAAGGAGGACACGGCGGCGCGGCGGGGCGCGCCGGTGGCCGGCCAGGGCCGGGCGCGGTCCAGCAGCCGTACGGCACCGGCCGACCAGTCGACGTGCGGGGTGGGCTCCTCGGAGTGCAGCGAGCGGGGCAGCACGCCGTGGCGCATGGCCATGACCATCTTGATGACGCCGCCCACACCGGCCGCGGCCTGACTGTGGCCGATGTTCGACTTCAGCGAGCCGAGGTGGAGGGGCCGGTCGGCGGGCCGTTCCTGCCCGTACGTCGCCAGCAGCGACTGCGCCTCGATGGGGTCGCCGAGCGGGGTGCCGGTGCCGTGGGCCTCGACGACGTCGATCTGGTCCGAGGTCAGCCGGGCATCGGCCAGCGCCGCGCGGATGACGCGCTGCTGGGAGGGCCCGTTGGGGGCGGTCAGCCCGTTGGACGCGCCGTCCTGGTTGACGGCCGAACCGCGCAGCACCGCCAGCACCGGGTGGCCGTTGGCGCGTGCGTCGGACAGCCGCTCCAGCAGCAGCACGCCGACGCCCTCGGACCAGCCTGTGCCGTCGGCGTGCGCGGAGAACGGCTTGCAGCGGCCGTCGGGCGCAAGGGAGCGCTGCCGGCTGAACTCGACGAAGGAGGCGGGGGTGGACATGACGGTGGCGCCGCCGGCCAGGGCCAGCGTGGACTCGCCGCGCCGCAGCGACTCGGCGGCCAGGTGCAGGGTGACCAGGGAGGAGGAGCAGGCCGTGTCGACGGTCAGGGCCGGGCCCTCGAAGCCGAAGGTGTAGGAGACGCGGCCGGAGGCGATGCTGCCGGCGCTGCCGTTGATGACGTAGCCGGCGAGGTTGTCCTGTCCCTCCAGCAGGCCGGCGTAGTCGTGGTACATCACGGACAGGAACACGCCCGTACGGCTGCCGCGCAGGGCGGCGGCGTCGATCCCGGCGCGTTCGACCGCCTCCCAGGAAGTCTCCATGAGGAGCCGCTGCTGCGGGTCCATGGCCAGCGCCTCGCGCTCGTTGATCCCGAAGAACGCGGCGTCGAAGTCGGCCACGCGCTCCAGGAAGCCGCCCTCACGGGTGTACGTGGTCCCGGGCCGGTCGGGGTCGGGGTCGTAGAGGCCCTCGGCGTAGCGGCCCCGGTCGGCGGGGAACGGCGAGATCGCGTCGACGCCGTCGTCGACCAGCTGCCACAGCTCCTCGGGGGTGGTGACGCCGCCGGGGTAGCGGCAGCCCATGCCGATGACGGCGATGGGCTCGTGGCGGGCCTCCTCGGCCTCGTGGAGCTGCTGCTTGACGTGGCGCAACTCGACGGTGGCGCGTTTGAGGTAGTCGCGGAGTTCTTGTTCAGTCGCCATCGGCAAAGCCCTCTTGGGAGTCTCGTGTCGTGGTGGACGCGGCGGACGCGGCGGACGCGGCGGATGCGGCGGATGCGGCGGATGTGGCGGACGCGGCCGGGACGGACAGGAGCGACAGGCGGCTCGCGGTCCGGTTGATGTCGAGGGGCAGCCGGTCGCCGCGCAGGACGTCGTCCAGCGGGGCGGCGCCGACCAGGACCAGCCGTACGTCGCGGTCGCACAGCACGTCGATCAGGTTGGCGAACCGCTGGGCGGCGTCGCCGTTCCCGGTGGCGAGGCGGGGCAGGCCCGACAGCACCCACCGGGGGAAGCGGTCCACCAGGGCGAGGTAGTCGCCGGTGGAGTGGGGGCGGTCGCACAGCTCGTGGAAGTCGAACCAGACGGTGTCGCCGCGCACCGCCCGGGCGGGCACGGTCCGGCCGGCGACGGCCAGGTCCTGCCGCTCGCCGTCCGCGGGCGGCTCCAGGTCGTGTGCGGCGAGCTGCTCGGGGGAGCCGGGCCACAGGTAGACGCCGCGTTCGAACTCCGAGCGGGGGGCGCCGGAGGCGTACTGGGACCGGTAGTCCTGGCCGCCGCCGAGCTCGACCACGTCCATGCTCTGTTCGAGCAGGGTGATCGTCGGCTTGAACATGTCGTGGAAGACCGGGTTGGGCAGCAGGCCGGCGGGCGGGTAGTTGGACGTGGTGAGCAGGGTGATCTGCTGGTCGAGGATCGACCTGATGACCCGTCCGATGAGCATGGCGTCACCGGCGTCGTGGACGTGGAACTCGTCGAACACCAGGAAGCGGCAGTCACCGAGGAGTTCGCAGACGGCGTGGTCGATCGCCCGGGAGTCGTCGCGGTGGCGGGCGTAGGCCGCCTGGAGCTCGCGGAAGAAGTCGTGGAAGTGCAGGCGCCGTTTGGCCGGGACCGGTACGGCGTCGAAGAGGGTCGTGGTCAGCCAGCTCTTGCCGCGGCCGACGGAGCCCCACAGGTACACCCCTCGTGGGGGTCTGGGGCGGCGCAGCAGCCCCCGCTTGCGGGAGACGTCGCTGCCGAGGCGGGCGAGCCGCTCGGCGGCCTGTCGCTGGGCACTGTCGAGGACGAAGCCGGCCTGGTGGGCCGCGCGCTCGAACTCCTGTATCACGTGATCTTCACCGGTTTCCCCGTAGGCATCGAATCCAAGATTCGATCATGAACGCCCCGGGTCCCCACCCCTAATCCGCCCTCCGCCACCCCACTCCGCGGGGCCCCTTCGCGGGGCCTGGTCGGCGGGTCGGCCTTCGGTGGCTTGCCCTTCCACAGCCCGGCCGGTCCCGCCACGCACTCCCCTCAGTTCAGGTCCGCTCGGTTCAGGTCCGCTCGGTTCAGGTCCCCTCAGTTCAGGTCCGCCCGCGTCGGCGTCTCCCCGAGGAAGCCCCCCGACTGGTGCTGCCACAGCTTCGCGTAGGCCCCTTCGGCGATGAGCAGCTCCTGGTGGGAACCCTGTTCGACGATCCGGCCGCGGTCGAGGACGACGAGTTGGTCCATGGTGGCGACCGTGCTCAGCCGGTGGGCCACCACGAGCGCCGTCCGCCCCTCCATGAGCCGCCACAGCGCCTGCTGGACGAGCACCTCGCTCTCGGAGTCCAGGGCACTGGTCGCCTCGTCGAGCAGCAGGATCGGTGCGTCGCGCAGGATCGCCCGGGCGAGGGCGACCCGCTGACGCTGGCCGCCGGACAGCTTGATCCCGCGCTCGCCCACCATGGTGTCGAAGCCGTCGGGCAGCGCGTCGGCGAACTCCGTGACGTGCGCCGCCTCGGCCGCGCGGCGGATCTCGGCCTCGGTGGCGTCCGGCCGGGCGAAGGCGATGTTGTCGCGCAGCGTGCGGTGGAACATCGCCGGGTCCTGGGGCACGTACGCGATCAGGCTCCGCAGGTCGGCCTGGCACAGCCGGCTGATGTCCTGGCCCCCGATCATGATCCGGCCGCCGTCGATGTCCGTCATCCGCAGCAGCAGCCGGGTGAGCGTGGTCTTGCCGCCGCCCGACCGGCCGACGAGCCCGATCTTCGTCCCGCTGGGCACGGCCAGGTCGAGGCCGGTGAAGAGCGGCTTCGCGCCCCCGTGGGCGAAGGTCACCTTCTCGAAGCGTACGTCGGCGTCCTTCGTCCGCAGCGGCTCCGGCTCCGGCGGGTCGAGCACGGTCGGCGGGGTCAGCAGCAGTTCGGTGAACTGCGCGGCCTCCGTCATCGAGCTCTCCAGGCGGCGGTAGATCTGGTTGAACTCGAACATGATCCGCGTGGCGCTGGAGTAGTAGGTGAAGGCGACGATGACCGCCTCCACGCCGTGCTCCCCCGCGCCCAGCGCGAGCGCGAGCAGCAGCCCCAGTACGTTGGTCAGGACGGACATCGGCGCGACCAGGGTGTCGATGCGCAGGTTGCCGTAGTCCCAGGAGCGCAGCATGAGCCGCCGCGACTCCGCGACCCGGGACCGGTGTTCGGCGGCCTCACGCTCCTCGGCGGCGAACGCCCGGACCGTGTCCATGTTCATCAGGCTGTCGGCGACGTGGCCCGACACGCGGGCGATCGCCTCCTCGCGCTGGTCGACGAGCGCCTGGCGGCGCCGGATCAGTGGCCTGACGCACAGCGCGGTCAGTACGATCATCACCAGGAGCCCGACCACGAGCAGCGGTTCGTAGAACCACAGCACCACCGAGGCGAACATCAGCGGCACGAAGCTGCCCAGGACCGAGAAGGTCAGCGTGTCGACGAACTCCTCGAAGCGGGAGGCGAAGCTCAGGACCCGCTTGGTCAGCGACCCGGCGAAGTTGTCGTGGAAGAACGCCGCGTCCTTGGCGAACAGCTCGTCCATGCCGATCACGTACAACTGCTCGATACCGAGGGCGTCGAGGCGGTTCAGGCAGTGCAGGCCGATCCGCCAGAGCCCCTCCGCGAGCAGCAGGACACCGCCGAAACCGAGGACGTAGGGCAGCATCGAACCGATGTCGGTGGCGGCGTCGGCGCCGTCCCCGGCGATGCGGCCGACGAGCTTCGCGACGACCAGCGGGGCGATGTAGTTGATGCCGATGTTGCCCAGCGCCGGGAGCAGCATCGCGGGTACCGTCAGCCGGCGCAGCCGGGCCAACTCCCGTCCGTAATAACGTAGCGCGAGAAGTACCGGACCCCGGCCCGGCGAACCTTTGCGCGATTCAGGCAATCCCATCCCAACCCTGCTTTGTCGGACCGAAAGGGCAGGATCGGCAGTGTCCCGCAAGCACGCGTGCGCAGTCCAAGCGTTTTTCGCGAGCGGTGCGGGAGGGTCGCGCGTCTGACTCAGCGTCCGTCCAGCGTCGCCGGGGTCGGGCCGTCGGGGCGGACGGTGATGGTGTAGACGGCCCCGTCCGGCGTGGAGTGGAAGCGTGGGGTGTGGGCGGGCAGCAGGTGTTCGAGGAGGGCCGTCGACTCCCGGAGCGCGAACTGCAGGCCCAGGCAGGCCCTGGGCCCGATGCCGAACGGCAGGTAGCTGCCCGGGTCGGCGGGGCGGCGGCCGGGGGTGGTGAAGCGCCCCGGATCGAACCGCCCCGGGTCCTCCCAGACGCCCGGGTCCCGGTGGGTGAGGTAGGGGCAGACCAGGACGTCGGTACCGGCCTCGACCCGGTATCCGGCGAGGACGTCGTCCTGCGCCGCGCAGCGCGGCAGGATCCAGGCCGACGGGTAGAACCGCAGCGTCTCGTGGACGAGGGCCTGGACGGCCTGGCGCCGTTCGGCGGAACCCGCGGGCCCCGCGGCGAGCGCCTGCTCCCGCGCCTGCGGATGGCGGTCCAGCAAGAGGTGGAGCCAGGTCAGGGTGGTGGCTGTGGTCTCGTGCCCCGCGACCAGCAGGGTGACCAGCTCGTCGCGGATCAGCCGGTCGGTGTACTCCGGGCGGGTGTCGGACGCCTCGATCAGGACGTGCAGCAGCCCCGGGCCGTCGGGGCCCGCCTCGCCTTCGCGGGCGGCGGCCATGGCGCGGCTCGCCACGGCGTCGATCCTGGCCAGCTCGGCGGCGACGGCCCCGCGCGCGTCGGCGCCGTCGGCGGGCAGGCTGGGCAGCGCGGCCACCACGGCGGGTACGGCGGCCAGTTCGGCTTCCGTGCCCGGGTCGAGCGGATGCCCGGTCAGGGACCGCCAGATGGTGTCCAGGGCGAAGCGGCGCATCTCGTCGCCGACGTCGAAGACCTCACCGGTGCGGGCGTACGCGGCCCAGCGCGCCGCGGCGGTCCGCGCGGCCTCGGCGATCCGCTGCTCGTAGCGGCGCATCCCCCGGCCGGTGAACTGGGACTGCAGCAGCCGGCGTTGCCGCTGCCAAGCCTCGCCCGTCGCGGCCAGGACACCGTCGCCGATCAGCAGCCGGGCGCGGTGCGAGCGCTTGACGTACCGTTCGGGCCGGAGCGCGAGCACGTGCTGCACGGCCCGGGGAGCGGTGACCAGGACGGTCGGGCGCGGCCCGAGCCGTACCGCGGCGACGCCGCCGAGCCGCTCCTGCGCCTGGGCGAAGAGATCGACGAGCTCCCCTCCCCCGGCCTGCCATGCCCCGACGAGGGCGGGATCCAGCTCGGGGACGGGCCGACCGGCCTGGGACGGGCTCGGGCTCGGGAGGGGGCCGGGGCGGGCGTGGGTGGCCACGGGGCTGCTCCTGTTCGGCGGCATTCGGGCTACGGGCTACGACGCTTCGGGCTACGGCGCTACGGGCTGTGCGACGGCAGTTCGTCGAGGCTGACCGGGGCACGGCGCACGGTCCGGGCATCACGCACTGTAGGGGACTGGACGCGGCGGGCGACAGCCCGCCCTCTCGCCCCGTCCCGCCCCCCGACCCTCCCCCTGCCGCCCCCGAAGTGCCGCCGGGTCACGACAGGTTGCACTCGGGCCGGGGCGAGTTGGAACGATTGACCGGTTCGTCCCTGTGTCGATCCTGCGGGCTTCCTTAAGGGAACTTGAAGAACCCCTCCAGACGGCTGTTTTGGCTGGTCATCAGCCTAGGCTCGGCCGCGGATCCCCCTCCTCCCCTTCCCCTGTGAGGTGTTACCGCATGAGCCGCAGCCAAACTCCCGATACGCCGACCCGCGTCGAGGCGCGACGCAGGAAGACGGTGCGCACGCGCATCGTGCTGTCGGCCACCGCGGCGGCCGCGGCAGTGGCGGTGGTGGCGGTCGGGGTCGCGGTCGCGGTGGGCGACGCCGGCGGTGACGCCCACGGGGACCGGCGGGCCGACGCCGCCGGCCCGGCGTCCCGGGCGGCGGGCACCGGCGACGGGACGGCCACTCCCACCCCCACCGCCCCCGAGGCTTCGGCCACGGCGAGCCCGAGCCCCTCCGCCACCGCCGATGCCAGCGCCTCGGCATCCGCCACTCCCACGAAGCCCGCGACGGCGGAGGGCAGCACTCCGGCCACGTCGGCCTCCACCCCGGCCGACAAGCCCGCCCAGAAGCCCGCCACGACCACGGGCGGCGGCTCAGGGGGTTCCGGCGGGTCCGGCGGTACGGGTGGCTCCGGCAGCTCCGGCGGTTCGGGCGGCTCCGGCGGCACCGTGAACTCCGACGCCGAGTCCAGGGTCCTCGCCCTGGTCAACAAGGAGCGGGCCGCGGCCGGCTGCGGCGCCCTGAGCATGAACTCCAAGCTGAGCGCCGCCGCACGGGGGTACAGCGACACCATGGCCCGCAGCGGGGTCATGTCCCACACCGGGCCCGACGGGTCGACCATGACCAGCCGGGTGGAGGCCGCCGGCTACAAGTGGTCCAACCTCGGCGAGAACATCGCCCGCGGCCAGGCCGACGCCGACGCGGTCATGAACGCCTGGATGAACAGCTCCGGCCACCGCGCCAACATCCTCAACTGTGCCTTCAAGGAGATCGGCATAGGCGTCCACAAGGGCGACGGCGGCCCGTGGTGGACGCAGAACTTCGGCGCCCCGAGGTAGCCCCGGCCGGCCGGCCCGAGCACCCGACGACCGCCACCCCCCACCGGCCGCCTGGCGGCCCCACGTCCTCCTGCCCACACCCGGGCAGGAGGACGTCGGTGTTTCACCCGTCGGCCCGTCTGCCCGCCCGCCTGCCCGCCTGCCCGCCCGCCCGCCGCGGCCCGGCCCCCGGGGGTTCCGGAGGACTCCGGTCCGCTCCGGGGGGAGCCGGTGACGGGCCGGTCGGCGCGTCCGCCACTATGGGGCCGTGCCAAGACTTCCGCGATACCTGCTCATATGGCTGTCGTGCACGGCCGCCAGCGTGACGGCCGTGCTCGCCACGGTCCAGTTCGTGGTCGGCACGACCAGGCACACTCCGCCGGTCGCACGGTCGGCCCCGACGGTCGTCGAGACGCCGCCGGCCTGGCAGGCGGGGAGCCCGGCGCCGAGCCCGTCCCCGACCGCGTCCGCCTCCGCGAGCGCCTCGCCCTCGGCGACGCAGCGACCGTCCCCCTCGGCCACCCCCACCCCCGCCAAGGCCTCGCCGGGCCGGACGACCGCGCCGAAGACCGACGTCGACTGCGAGGAAGGCGGAGCGGGCCTGCACACCGTCCCCTCGCAGGGCGGCAGGGCCACCGTGCGGTACGGGAGCCAGGGTGTGTGCCTGATCTCGGCGGTGCCCAGTCGCGGATTCAAGACCACCACCACGCAGACCTCGGACGACACCCTCACGGTCACGTTCACCAGCGCCGACCACCGCTCGGTCATCACGGCGACGATCGACCCGGGCGCAAAGGCCACGGTCCGCGAGTCCTCGCTCTGAGGCGTCCTCCGGACGCTCCGCACCTGGGCAGGACCTGCCGGGCCGGACCCGCTCGTCGGGCGCCTGAACCGGGCGTTAGCCTCGGCGAATGACTCCTGCGCAGCCTCCGAAGGTCATCACCCGTCACCGTGACGGGCGGATCCATGCCTACGTGATCGAATCCGGTGCTTCCGGGACGCTGGAGCCCGCCGCGGTGTTCCAGCCGCAAGCTGGTGACGAGGCTGTGGAGTCGGTGGTTCGGCCCGATATGGAGCGGGTCGTGTACACGACGCTGAACAGGGTCGTCTGCCTCACGCGCGCCGGTGACCTGGTGTGGGCGTCGGCCTTCGAGCCGCACTCCGACGTGCGCCATGGTCACCGGCCCGGCTGTGCGCTGTCCGTGGACGGCCGGACCGTATGGGTCTACCGGCCGGACGCGATGGCAGGGCGCGGAGGCGGAGACCAGTGGGTCGTGTACGACGCCGACAGCGGGCAGGTCCTCGCCCGCCGGGAGCTGGAGACCGTCGGGCACGGCGCAAGCCACCACGTGCACCCCGTGGACGGCAGCATCTACCTCGACGTCGGTGAGGGCCAGGACGGCTCCGTCATTCTTCGGGGTACGGCCGGGGCTGACGGCGAGGTGGAGTTCGTGGCGTATCCGTGGTGGGACCGTTGCCTGATCGACCTGGCGCCGGGCGGGGAGCAGTTCATGACCGTCGACCACGGGCAGGCGGACGTCGCCTTCCACCGCCACCCCAGCGGCGACGTCCTCTTCACTCTTCCCGTCGAGGCCTTCGGGTACGACCCGGAGGAGACCTTCGTGGAATGGAGCGGCGGCTATCTGACCCCGGACACGGCCGTGGTGACCCTCGGCGGTGAGACCGAGGACGGGGAGGAGTGGTTCCGCTTCCACCTGATCGACGTGCGCACGGGCAGGATCAGCGGCGAGATGGCCGCCGAGGCGGCCCACCCCTACGACGTGGAACCCCTGGGTGACGGCTCCTGGCTCACCGACGGCCCCGTCCGCCGGTTCCGGGCTCCGGTGCCGTCCACACCGCCGCACCCGACACGCTGACGGAGATACGCCTCAGCCACCCCGGCACACCTGGTGCCCCGGCACTCTTTCGCCTGGTTCGCGGCCATGCATCCCCTCCTGCACCGGGTTCCGGCGAAGCGGAAGGTGAGCTCTTCCTTAGGGCATCCTCAAGATCGCGCCGAGGCGGTTCCGGCGGGCCGGGGGAGTCCTATGCTCGCGTCAGCCGAGCGGCCTTCGGCGCCGGGGCGTGACACCCCGGCGCAACGCCGCGCCGTCGGTTTCACCGAGCGGGGGGCGTTCCGCCCTCTCCGCAGTCCGAACCGTGCCCTGGGGTGTCCTCGCCATGACTTCTCGCATGCTCCGACCCGTCCGCGCCGACCGCCGTACGCCGCCGTCCCGCCCCGTCGCGTCCCTGGGGGCGCGACTGCCGATGGTCGCCGCGGCCGTGGTCGCGGCGGGGCTCACCGCCGCCTGCTGTCCCTTTTACACATCTGACGCTGGCGGCGGACCTACGCGGGTGCGCTCGGGGTGTGGTGCCTGCGCTGCAGTCATAGCACACGCATGATGGTGCAGGA
>NZ_WTFF01000271.1 GCF_019400985.1 Streptomyces bambusae | reverse complement strand
TTAGTCTGAAACATAGCGGCGCTGACGATGGACGCACGGGGGAAGGTGGTCGGCAGCGTCGTATGTGTATAAGAGACCGGGGCGGGGCGGCGGGGGGACCCGCGGGTGGACCGGCGGGCGGGCCCGACGCCGGCGCGGGCACGGGCGTGGGCGCGGGGGAGCTGCGGCTGGTGGAGACCGCCTGCATGGTGATGCTCGCCGCATTCCTGGTGTCGCGGCCGTCCTTCGACCACTACCTGCTGGTGGTGCTCCCGCTGCTGCTCGCCTCCGCCGTACGGGAGGGCTCGGTGGCCCGTTCGCCCTGGTTCTGGCTGGCCCTGGCCCCCCAGGTCGCAGGCATCCCGGGGCCCTCCATGGCGGACAACCACTGGCGGGCCTTCGAGGACTGTTTCGCCCTGTGCGGTGTGGCGGCGGCCCTGATGCGGAGGTGTGCGGCCGCGCCTCGGGTTAATCTGGTCGGCGTACGAACGACAGGAGCCGCGCGCGGCGCGGAGAAGGCCCAGGCCGGATCCGTTCCGCCGTTTTGACCCGTCCGGGGCAGCGCGGGTATCCTGCTGGTTCGTTATGCGTATTGGCTTGTTCATTCTCACGTGAAAGGGCCCTTACGCCGGTCCACCGGGCCGATGACCAGCGGTACACACGGGTTGCGTCCCCGTAGTGCACCAGGGCTGTCGTGATCGTCCGTGGTGACCCTTGTCAGGACCCATCCCCGGGGCTAGCCCAGGGGATACACCACCACTGAAGAAGCGAAGGCATACGACCGTGCGTACGTACAGCCCCAAGCCCGGCGACATCTCGCGCCAGTGGCTCGTCATTGACGCCCAGGACGTTGTCCTCGGCCGTCTGGCGACCCAGGCCGCTGCCCTCCTGCGGGGCAAGCACAAGCCCACCTACGCCCCCCACATGGACATGGGCGACTTCGTCATCATCGTGAACGCCGACAAGGTCCACCTGTCCGGCAACAAGCGTGAGCAGAAGATGGCGTACCGCCACTCGGGTTACCCGGGCGGTCTCCGCAGCGTCCGCTACGACGACCTGCTGGCGAACAACCCGGAGAAGGCCGTCGAGAAGGCCGTCAAGGGCATGCTCCCCAAGAACTCCCTGGGCCGTCAGATGCTCTCGAAGCTGAAGGTCTACTCGGGCGACCAGCACCCGCACGCTGCCCAGCAGCCGGTGCCGTTCGAGATCACCCAGGTCGCGCAGTAATCCCGGCCACCCCCTAAGACACAGAGAATTCTGAGGAGAATCGTGGCCGAGACCACCTTCGAAGCCCCCGTCGAGGGCGACGAGACCTACGACGCTGTGACCACCTTCGAGTCCGAGGCGCCGGAGGGTGACTACACCTCCGAGTCCCTGGCCTCCCGCTTCGGCGACCCGCAGCCGGCCGCCGGCCTGGGCCGTCGCAAGAACGCCATCGCCCGCGTCCGGATCGTCCCGGGCACCGGCAAGTGGAAGATCAACGGTCGCACCCTTGAGGACTACTTCCCCAACAAGGTGCACCAGCAGGAAGTCAACGAGCCCTTCAAGGTGCTCGAGCTCGACGGCCGCTACGACGTCATCGCCCGCATCGCGGGTGGCGGCGTCTCCGGCCAGGCCGGCGCCCTGCGCCTCGGCGTGGCCCGCGCCCTGAACGAGGCGGACGTGGACAACAACCGCGGCCCGCTGAAGAAGGCCGGCTTCCTCTCCCGTGACGACCGCGCGGTCGAGCGGAAGAAGGCCGGTCTGAAGAAGGCCCGCAAGGCTCCGCAGTACAGCAAGCGCTAAACCCCGCCTGCTGCTCTGCACGAATCCGCCCCGGCGGCACACTCTGTGCTGTCCGGGGCGGTTCGTTTACCGCCGTCCGCGGCACATACCTGTCACACGCGGTCACGTACAACGATGTACCCAGCGCGAACTCGGAGGACAACAGTGGGACGACTCTTCGGCACGGACGGTGTACGCGGTGTCGCCAACGCGGATCTGACGGCCGAGCTGGCGCTCGGCCTCTCCGTGGCGGCCGCCCATGTGCTCGCCGAAGCGGGCACCTTCGAGGGACACCGGCCGACCGCCGTGGTCGGCCGTGACCCGCGGGCCTCGGGCGAGTTCCTGGAGGCCGCGGTCGTCGCGGGCCTGGCCAGCGCGGGCGTGGACGTCCTGCGCGTCGGTGTGCTGCCCACCCCGGCGGTGGCGTACCTCACCGGTGCGCTGGGCGCCGACCTCGGCGTGATGCTCTCCGCCAGCCACAACGCCATGCCCGACAACGGCATCAAGTTCTTCGCGCGCGGCGGCCACAAGCTGGCCGACGAGCTGGAGGACAGCATCGAGTCCGTCTACGAGCAGCACCGCACCGGCGCCCCCTGGGACCGCCCGACGGGCGCGGGCGTGGGCCGGGTCTCCGACTACGACGAGGGCTTCGACAAGTACGTCGCCCACCTCATCGGCGTCCTGCCGAACCGCCTCGACGGCCTGAAGATCGTCCTCGACGAGGCGCACGGCGCGGCCGCCCGCGTCTCCCCCGAGGCCTTCGCCCGTGCCGGGGCCGAGATCGTCACCATCGGCGCCGAGCCGGACGGCCTGAACATCAACGACGGCTGCGGCTCGACCCACCTCGACCTGCTCAAGCGCGCCGTCGTCGAGCACGGGGCGGACCTCGGCATCGCCCACGACGGCGACGCCGACCGCTGCCTGGCCGTGGACGCGGCGGGCGACGAGGTCGACGGCGACCAGATCCTCGCGGTCCTGGCCCTGGCCATGCGCGAGGCCGGCCAGCTGCGGGGGAACACCGTGGTCGGCACCGTCATGTCCAACCTCGGCTTCAAGCTGGCCATGGAGCGCGAGGGCATCGAGCTCGTGCAGACCGGTGTCGGCGACCGGTACGTGCTGGAGTCGATGAAGGAGCACGGCTACGCGCTGGGCGGCGAGCAGTCCGGCCACGTGATCATCCTCGACCATGCCACGACCGGCGACGGCACGCTGACCGGCCTGATGCTGGCGGCCCGGGTGGCGGCCACCGGCCGGACCCTCGCCGAGCTCGCCGGGGTCATGCAGCGCCTGCCGCAGGTCCTGGTCAACGTCCCCGACGTGGACAAGTCCCGCGTCGGCACGTCCGCCGAGCTGGCCGCGGCCGTCGCGGACGCGGAGCGCGAGCTGGGCAGCACCGGACGGGTGCTGCTGCGCCCCTCCGGTACGGAGCCGCTCGTACGGGTGATGGTGGAGGCCGCCGACATCGAGCAGGCCCGCGCCGTCGCCGGCCGCCTCGCGGACGTCGTGAAGTCGGCGCTGGGCTGACGGCTTGAGGGCTGGGGCCTGAGCGCCCGCCGCTGCGGCCCCTGTCCCGGTCAGCCCCGGGGGAGGGGCCGCCTCCACCGCCCGCGCTGGGTGCGCCACAGCACCTTCCACGCGAGCAGGGTGAGTACGCCGGCGACGATGATCCCGGCCAGGTTCAGCAGGAGCTGCTCCGTCGACCCCCACATCTGCCCGAAGTCGCCGTAGCTGAGGGCCACGGCGGCGTTGGCGCCGGCCGGGACGGTGGTCACCGAGATGGCGACGCCGACCAGCGCGCCGGACTTCGCCGAGGTCAGCGACAGCATGCCCGCCGTCCCCGCGAGTACGGCCACCACGAAGGAGAACGGGTCCGGCTGCCAGATGAAGCTGGTGTTCGGCCGCGGGTCGTCCAGCAGCCCCTCCCGGAACAGCCCGAGCGCGTCCATCACCAGGCTGAACACCGTCGTCGCGACGATGGCCGCGGCGAACCCGATCAGCAGGGCCGCGAGCGAACGCGCGGCCAGCCTGGGCCTGCGCTGCACCACGCCCGTGCACACCCCGGCCAGCGGCCCGAACTCGGGGCCGACCGCCATCGCGCCCACGATCAGGATCGCGTTGTCGAGCACCACACCGCAGGCCGCGATCATCGTGGCGAGGATCATGAACGCGGCGTAGGTGATGGTGAGGGCGGACTCCTCGTGGGTGGCCTCGGCGAGCTGCTCCCAGATCACCGCGTCCGCCGGTTCGCCGGGGGCCTCCAGCTCGGCCTCGTCGGCCCGCTTCGACAACGTCAGGTCGATGTTCTCGACGGCGATCGAGCCGTCCCGGTCGACACCGAGCAGCCGGAGCTCGTGCAGCAGCTGGTCACCGGCCTCCCGGGCGACGTCGCACAGGACCAGATCGCCCTCCGGGTTCCGGGCGGCGCCGGGCAGGACGACCAGGTGGGTGGTGCCGACGGTCGAACCGATGACCTCGACCACCGCCTCCGTGCGGTCGGCCGGGGTGATCAGCCTCAGATGCAGCATGCTCAGAGCTTACGGAGACTCAGCCGCTGCACCTTGTGATCCGGGCCCTTACGGATGATCAGGTTGGCCCGGCCGCGGGTCGGGGCCACGTTCTCCAGCAGGTTGGGGCGGTTGATCGTCCGCCACATGGTGCGCGCGTACTCCAGGGCCTCCTCCTCCGAGACCTGGGTGTACTTCCGGAAGTAGGAGAAAGGATTCTGGAAGGCGGTCTCGCGCAGCTTGCGGAAGCGGTTGAGGTACCAGCGTTCGATGTCCTCGGGGCGCGCGTCGACGTAGACGGAGAAGTCGAAGAAGTCCGCGAGCCCGACCCGGGTACGGCCGTCCTTGCCGGGCAGGGCCGGCTGGAGCACGTTCAGCCCCTCCACGATCAGGATGTCCGGGCGGCGTACGACGAGCTTCTCGCCGGGCACGATGTCGTAGATGAGGTGGGAGTAGACCGGGGCGGTGACCTCCTCCTTGCCGGCCTTGATGTCGGCGACGAAGCGGGTCAGGGCGCGCCGGTCGTAGGACTCGGGGAAGCCCTTGCGCGAGGTCAGGCCGCGCTCCTGGAGCTCCTTCATCGGGTAGAGGAAGCCGTCGGTGGTGACGCGCTCCACCCGGGGGTGCTCGGGCCAGCGGGCCAGCAGCGCCTGGAGCAGGCGGGCCACGGTGGACTTGCCGACGGCCACGGAGCCCGCGACGCCTATGACGAACGGGGTGCCGGTCTGGGCGCAGTGCCCGTTGCCCGTGTCGCCGAGGAAGGTGTTGAGCGCGCCCCGCAGGTTGCTGGTGGCGCCGACGTAGAGGTTCAGCAGCCGGGACAGCGGCAGGTAGACGTCACGCACCTCGTCGAGGTCGATGACGTCGCCGAGGCCGCGCAGCCGCTCGACCTCGTCGGCGGTCAGCGGCAGCGGGGTCCGGTCGCGCAGGGCGCTCCACTCGGCCCGGGTGAGGTCGACGTAGGGGGAGCCCTCGGCGCGGTGCCGGGAGGGTGCGCTTCGTGGCGGCGAAGTGATCACACCGCCATTGTCGGCGTTCCGGGCGGCCTGTGGGTGGTGGGGTCGGTCACGTGGGGTACGGGCAGGTGTCGCAGGGGTCTCGCGTCGGTCACGATAGGGGGCTTGGCGCGAATGCGGCTGATCATGGGTCGGTACCGCCCGGTAGATTGCGCTGCGTAGTCATCAGCTCATCAGCTCATCGTTCACCAGTTCATCGGGGGGAATCTCGCCGTGCGTAGCACCATGCGTAGCACCATCGTCCGTCGTTCTGTCATGACCGCGTCCGCTGTCTCGCTGGCCCTGCTGGCCACGGCCTGCGGCTCGGACAAGCCGGCGGACAAGAAGGACGAGCCGAAGGGTGGCGCGTCCTCCGCGGCGGCGGCCGCGCCGGCGGCGAAGGCCAAGACCGACGCGGAGCTGGCGACGCTGCTGGTCACGCAGGCGGACCTGTCGGACCAGCTCGTCAAGCAGGAGACCGCCGCCAAGGCCGCCGCCGCGCCCGCGGTCCAGACCGACAAGCCCGAGTGCAAGCCGCTGGCCCAGATCCAGTCGCTCCAGAAGGTCGGCTCCGCCGCCGGCGTCGCCCGGACCGTGACCGTCGCCAAGCCGAAGGAGCCGGCCGCCAACGCCTCCGCCGAGGAGAAGCTGAAGGCCTCCCTGGAGGCCCTCCAGAGCACGGCCACGTCGGTCTCCCTCACCTCCTACGACGGCAAGGGCGCCGAGGAGGCCTTCGCCTCCCTCAAGGCCGCGGGCACGGCCTGCGCCGGCGGCTACTCGGTGACCCAGGAGGGCGACACGACCAAGATCGACAGCGTCGCGCCCGGCACGGCCGTCACCGCCGGCGACGAGGCGCTCTCCCTGACCACCGTGATGAACCTGGACGACGCGGGCAAGGCCAAGACCCACATCATCGTCGTACGCAAGGGCAACACCCTGGCCGGATTCAGCGCCCTGAGCCTCGGCGGCGACGCCGTCTTCCCGAAGACCGTCGTCGACGCCCAGGCCAAGAAGCTCGGCTGACCCTTCGTCCGACAGGCCGTCAACCCCGCTCCGGTGGCTTCCACCGGGCGGGGTTTTCGTCTGCTCCAGGTACGGGGCAGGCGGCCGACTTCGGCGTACGCTGCGCCCTATGTGCGGAATTGTGGGTTACGTGGGAGCGCAGTCGGCGCTCGATGTGGTCATCGCCGGACTCAAGCGGCTGGAGTACCGCGGCTACGACTCGGCCGGCGTCGCCGTGCTCGCCGACGGGGGACTGGCCACCGCCAAGAAGGCCGGAAAACTGGTCAACCTGGAGAAGACCCTGGTAGGGCAACCGCTGCCGAGCGGGTCCACCGGCATCGGGCACACCCGCTGGGCCACCCACGGCGGGCCGACGGACGGCAACGCCCACCCCCACCTCGACAACGCGGGGCGCGTCGCCGTCGTCCACAACGGCATCATCGAGAACTTCGCCGCCCTGCGCACCGAACTCACCGAGCGCGGGCACCTGCTGCAGTCCGAGACCGACACCGAGGTGGTCGCCCACCTGCTCACCGAGTGCTTCTCCTCCACCGGCGACCTCGCCGAGGCCATGCGCCAGGTCTGCCGCCGGCTGGAAGGGGCGTTCACCCTGGTCGCCGTGCACGCCGACGAGCCGGACGTGGTCGTCGGCGCCCGGCGCAACTCCCCGCTGGTGGTGGGCGTCGGCGAGGGCGAGAACTTCCTCGCCTCCGACGTGGCCGCCTTCATCGCCCACACCCGCTCCGCCATCGAGCTCGGCCAGGACCAGGTCGTCGAACTGCGCCGCGACGCCGTCACCGTGACCGACTTCGACGGCGCACCGGCCGACGTACGGGCGTACCACGTCGACTGGGACGCCTCGGCCGCCGAGAAGGGCGGCTACGACTACTTCATGCTCAAGGAGATCGCCGAGCAGCCCAAGGCGGTCGCCGACACCCTCCTGGGCCGGATCGACGCGGGCGGGACGCTCAGCCTGGACGAGGTGCGCATCCCGGCCTCGGTGCTGCGGGAGATCGACAAGGTCGTCATCGTGGCGTGCGGGACGGCGTACCACGCGGGCCTGATCGCGAAGCTGGCCATCGAGCACTGGACGCGCATCCCGTGCGAGACGGAGCTGGCGAGCGAGTTCCGCTACCGCGACCCGATCCTGGACCAGCGCACCCTGGTCGTGGCGATCTCCCAGTCCGGCGAGACCATGGACACCCTGATGGCGCTGCGCCACGCGCGCGAGCAGGGAGCCAAGGTGCTGGCCGTCTGCAACACCAACGGCTCCACCATCCCCCGCGAGTCGGACGCCGTCCTGTACACCCACGCCGGGCCGGAGGTGGCGGTCGCCTCGACCAAGGCGTTCCTGACCCAGCTGGTGGCCTGCTACCTGGTCGCGCTGTACCTCGGACAGGTACGGGGCACCAAGTGGGGCGACGAGATCCAGGCGGTGATCCGCGAACTGTCGGAGATCTCGGGCGCGGTGGACACCGTACTGGAGACGATGGAGCCGGTGCGCGCGCTCGCCCGGTCGCTCGCAGAGAAGAACACGGTGCTGTTCCTGGGCCGGCACGTCGGCTACCCGGTCGCCCTGGAGGGCGCGCTCAAGCTCAAGGAACTGGCGTACATGCACGCCGAGGGCTTCGCGGCGGGCGAGCTGAAGCACGGTCCGATCGCGCTGATCGAGGACGACCTGCCGGTGGTGGTCGTGGTGCCGTCGCCGCGCGGGCGGTCGGTCCTGCACGACAAGATCGTCTCCAACATCCAGGAGATCCGGGCGCGGGGCGCGCGGACCATCGTGATCGCGGAGGAGGGTGACGAGGCGGTCGTCCCGTACGCCGACCACCTGATCCGCATCCCGGCCACGCCGACGTTGCTCCAGCCGCTGGTGGCGACGGTGCCGTTGCAGGTGTTCGCGTGCGAGCTGGCGACGGCGCGGGGCAACGAGGTGGACCAGCCGCGTAATCTCGCGAAGTCGGTAACGGTGGAGTAGGGCCGGCCCTGCGGGGCCGGCGGGCGACGGGACGTTTGTTGTGATCATCGGCGTGGGCATCGACGTGGCGGAGATCGACCGGTTCGCGGCGGCGATGGAGCGGACACCGCATCTGGCGCAGCGGCTGTTCGTGGACGCCGAGTTGCTGCTGCCGAGCGGCGAGCGGCGCGGGATCGCGTCGCTCGCGGCGCGGTTCGCGGCGAAGGAGGCCCTGGCGAAGGCACTGGGCGCACCGGGGAACCTGCTGTGGACGGACGCGGAGGTGTACGTCGAGGACAGCGGCCAGCCAAGGCTCCGGGTTACGGGCACGGTGGCGGCGCGGGCGGCGGACCTGGGCGTGGCGTCCTGGCACGTCTCGCTCAGCCATGACGCCGGGGTGGCGTCGGCGGTGGTCATCGCCGAGGGGTGAGGGCTGTTGCCTCCTCGGCGGGGCGGATCCGTCCTGCCACGGCTTCCGCGGCGGGGCGGATCCGTCACCGCTCCCTCGGTGGGGCGATGCGGCCTGCGGCCTGCGGCCTGCGGCCTGCGGCCTGCGGCCTGCGGTGGCGTTGCCGGTGCCCTCTGGGCAGGGGTGCGGCGGAGCTTGTCGGTCGTCAGCCGTGCCGGCCTCGGGGGCGGTGCCCTGCGTGCGCGGCCGTTCGGCGGTGCCGTGCCGGTGCGGGTGAGGGAACGTCACGTCGGCGACCTCGACATCGGAGCCGTGCGGCGTCGGCGTCCGGGCTCCCAGGGCGCCACCGAGTGGGTGGCGACGAGCGGGTGGCGCCGAGCGGGCGGCGCCGGCACCGGGCCGGTCGGCTCGGGCCTGTCCTCCGCGCCCTGGGGCCCGCTCGGTCCTCCGCCCGGGCTCCCGGCCGGCGTCGGCCGGGGGCCGGGTCGGGGCGGCCGACGCCGTCGGCGCACACATCGGCGGCGTCGCCGAACGTGTCGGCTGCCGGGCGGTGTCGGGGTGGCGGGTGGGGCGGTGATCGCGCGAGGCTGGGGCCCATGCGGACTGCGTACGGGGTGGAGACGGTACGGGCGGCGGAGCGCGAGCTGATGGCGCGGTTGCCGGAGGGCGCGCTGATGCAGCGCGCGGCGGCGGGCCTGGCGGCGGCCTGCGCCCAACTGCTGCGCGGGGCCGACCTGGCGAGCGAACCGGGGAGCGAACCGGGGAGCGAACGGGGGTACGGCCGCGGCGGGTCCGCCGGCCGGGGGCGGCGCCGGGGCGGCCGCCGAGGGTTCGGCGCCAGGCAGGTCGGCGATGCGTGGTTCTCGGCCGGCGAGATCGGCGACGCGCGCTTCGGGGCCGGTCGGGTCGGCGACGCGCGCTCCGGGATCGGCCGGGTTGCCGACGTGGGGTTCTCGGCCGGCGAGGCCGGTGACGCGCTGGGCAGGGCCGGCCAGGTCGGCGACGCGCGCTTCGGGGCCGGCCGGGTTGCCGACATGGGGTTCCTGGCCGGCGAGGTCGGTGACGTGCCGGGCGGGGGCGGGTGGGTCCCCGGCGTGCGACGCCGTGTCGTCGGTGCGCGGGTCGGGGTGTTGGCCGGGGTCGGGGACAACGGGGGAGACGCCCTGTACGCCGGGGCGCGGCTCGCGCGGCGGGGGGCCCGGGTGCACGCCGTGCTGCTGGATCCGCAGCGGGTGCACGCCGGCGGGCTCGCCGCGCTGCTCGCCGCCGGCGGCCGGGTCGCCGAAGCGCTGCCGGAC
>NZ_WTFF01000270.1 GCF_019400985.1 Streptomyces bambusae | reverse complement strand
GGCCGCACCGGGCGCGTCGCCGGGCGCACCGGCCGCGCCGGGCGACGCCGCCTCGGCACCACCCGGCACCGCGCCGGAGGAATCCGCCGCGCCGGGGAGATCCGCCGCGCCAGGGGAGCCGGCCGGACCGGGAGAGCTCGTCGTCATGACACAGAACCCTACGACCCGCCACCGACAGCACGCGCATACCATCGACGGCGACCACCCTCGCACTGCATGATCGAAGCATCACACCGCGCAACGGCGCGGACCGCGGGAAACAGCACCGACCGAAGGACAGCCGTGGCAGACACCGACGAGACCGGCGAGCGCACCGGCCGGCGCTCCGACCCGGGCGGCGGCGGATTCCTCATGGGCCGCCCCTTCGGCGTGCCCGTCTACGTCGCGCCCAGCTGGTTCCTGGTCGCCGCCCTCATCACCTGGATCTTCGGCAACCAGCTCGACGAAGTACTCCCCGGCCTCGGCCCCGTCCGCTACCTCGTCGCCCTCTTCTTCGCCGTCGCCCTCTACGCCTCCGTCCTCGTCCACGAACTCGCCCACGCCGTCGCCGGCCTGCGCTTCAAACTCGGCGTACGCCGCATCCAGCTCCAGTTCGTCGGCGGCGCCACCCAGGTCGAGGAGGCCGGCACCCCCGGCCGTGAATTCGTCCTCGCCTTCGTCGGCCCCCTGCTCTCCCTCGTCCTCGCCGGCGCCTTCTACCTCGGCATGACCGCCGTCGACCCCCGCACCGTCCCCGGCGTCCTGCTCGCCGGCCTGATGATCGCCAACCTGATCGTCGCCGCCTTCAACCTGCTCCCCGGCCTGCCCCTCGACGGCGGCCGCATGCTCCGCGCCGTCGTCTGGGCCGTCACCGGCAAGGCCATGACCGGCACCGTCGCCGCCGCCTGGGTCGGCCGCGCCATCGCCATCGCCGTCCTCCTCGGCCTGCCCCTGCTCACCGAGACCGGCTTCCTGCGCGTCGGCGACCACGAGACCGGCGGCATGGACACCGTCATGAACGCCCTGCTCGCCGCCATCCTCGCCGCGATCATGTGGACCGGCGCCGGCAACAGCCTGCGCATGGCCCGCCTCCGCGAACACCTCCCGGGCCTGCGCGCCCGCGGCCTCACCCGCCGCGCCATCCCCGTCGAGACCGCCACCCCGCTCTCCGAGGCACTGCGCCGCGCCAACGAGGCCGGCGCCCGCGCCCTCGTCGTCGTCGACGGCCAGGGCGAACCCACCGCCATCGTCCGCGAGAGCGCCATCGCCTCCGTCCCCGAACACCGCCGCCCCTGGGTCTCCGTCAGCGGCCTCGCACAAGACCTCACCGAAGGCATGAAGGTTTCCGCAGAGCTCGCCGGACAGGACCTCCTCGACCACCTCCAGGCCACCCCCGCCACCGAGTACCTCGTCGTCGAGGACGACGGCGCCGTCTACGGCGTCCTGTCCACCCACGACGTCGAGAAGGCCTTCGTGAAGGCCATGGCACGGCCCCACTCCGGATAGCCCATACACTGGTCACATGTCCGAACCGACCGGTGCCGCCCGCCGTCGCGGGCCCTTCAAGGTCGGGGACCAGGTCCAGCTCACCGACCCCAAGGGACGCCACTACACGTTCACGCTCGAAGCCGGGAAGAACTTCCACACCCACAAGGGTTCCTTCCCGCACGACGAGCTGATCGGCGCTCCCGAGGGCAGTGTTGTCCGAACCACGGGGAACGTCGCCTACCTCGCGCTGCGCCCCCTGCTCCCCGACTACGTCCTGTCCATGCCCCGCGGCGCCGCCGTGGTCTACCCCAAGGACGCGGGCCAGATCCTGGCCTTCGCCGACATCTTCCCCGGCGCACGCGTCGTGGAAGCGGGCGTGGGCTCCGGCTCCCTCAGCAGCTTCCTGCTGCGCGCCATCGGCGACCAGGGCATGCTGCACAGCTACGAGCGCCGCGCGGACTTCGCCGAGATCGCCAAGGACAACGTCGAGCGCTACTTCGGCGGCCCCCACCCCGCGTGGCAGCTGACCGTCGGCGACCTCCAGGACAACCTCTCCGACACCGACGTCGACCGGGTCGTCCTCGACATGCTCGCCCCCTGGGAGTGCCTGGAGGCCGTCAAGAAGGCCCTGGTCCCCGGCGGCATCCTGTGCTGCTACGTGGCCACCACCACCCAGCTGTCCAAGACCGTCGAGTCCATCCGCGAGATCGGCTGCTTCGCCGAGCCGCAGCCCTGGGAATCGATGATCCGCAACTGGCACGTCGAGGGCCTCGCCGTCCGCCCGGACCACCGGATGATCGGCCACACCGGCTTCCTCGTCACCGCCCGCCGCCTCGCCGACGGCGTCGAGCCCCCGCTGCGCCGCCGCCGCCCCGCCAAGGGCGCGTACGGCGAGGACTACGAAGGCCCCGGCGGTCAGACCGCCGACTCCGGCCGCGGCTGAAACCGGACCAACCGGCAGGCGCCGGGACGAAGTTCCCCCCACCAGGAGGGAACTGCGCCCCGGCGCCTTCGCGTTGTCCAGCAGCGACCGCCGCGTACGCGGGCGCACCGCCGCACGATCCCCGCGGCCACACGGCTGGGCGGACCCGGCGCAACAGCCACGCGGACCCGGCGTACAGCCGAGCGGACCCGGCCGTTCCCCTCCGATGTGGGGTATGACACGATGCTGGCTCGCCGTCAGCCGCGCCCCACCAGGAGACCGCTCGCGTGCCGAACACCCCCGCCGTCATGGACCTGGCCCACACCCGCACCCGACCGGTGCACTGGGTCGCCACCGCGACAGCGATGGCCGCCGTCATCGCGGGCGCCGGCCTCCTCCAGCCCGCCCCGGCCACCGGAGCCTCCGCGGGAGCCTCCACCGGAGCCCGAGGACCCGCCGCCGGCCCCGCCGCCCCCGACCCGGCCGCGGCCGACTACCCCCTCGACTGCCGAGGCGCCCAGAAACTCGTCGCCGCCACCGCCCAGGGCGACCTCGACGGCGACGGCAGACCCGAGAGCGTCGTCGCCGTCCACTGCCAGGCGGGCTCCGGCACCCCGCCGCACGCCCTCTACGTCCTCGTCCAGGACCCCGCGCCCGCCGCCCGGCCCCGCGTCGTGGCCACCCTCGTGAGCGCCACCGAACGGCAGACCGCCACCGACCTCGCAGTGCGCGGCCGCACCGTCACCGCGACCCTGCACGGCTACACGTCCAACACCGTCCCGCGCTGCTGCCCCGACCGCCACCGGGTGGCCAGTTGGCGCTGGACCGGCGAAAAATTCAGCCAGGAGCTGACAGAGCTCGCGGCCAGGAGTGTCTGATCCGTCACTCAGCGTCGGGACCGTAGACCTCGACCCCGTCCGCCACCCGCCGCACGTGGATGCAGTCCCCCGGGCACTCCTTGGCCGAATCCACCACGTCCTGCAACAGCGGCAGCGGAACCGGAGTCGTCGCCCCCGCCTCCTGGAGCAGCTCGTCCTCCGCGCTCTTCACGTACGCCAGACCGTCGATGTCCAGCTCGAACACCTCCGGCGCGTACTGCGCGCAGATCCCGTCCCCGGTGCAGAGGTCCTGGTCGATCCAGACCTCCAGGGCCTCCCCGGCCCCGCCGGATCCGCTCGTCGGGGCCTCGTGCTGCACGGTCATTCTCTCCTGCCGTTCCCTGCGCTCTGTGAACCGTCCCAGTCACAAGTCGCAGCAAGTCGCGCGAGCCCTGACGGGTGTTGAACAGTTCGACCTTACAACCGGCCGCTTTCAGATGGTGGCGGGTGGGTATTTCCTTGGCGTGAGGGAGTACGCAAGGGTGAAGATCGGACACACCTCTACCGTCTTTGTGATCTAGGGGTTTCAATCACCACCAGCCCAGGTAGGGTCAGGAAGCGTCCAGCTCCCCTTGGAGGAGGTGAGGACCGTGGCAGCCCACGACGACGACATCAACCGCGGCATCCGGCCGGGGCGGGGGTCCGACGACCCCGCCGGTCAGGTTGCCTATCTCGAGCAGGAAATCGCCGTCCTGCGACGCAAGCTCGCCGACTCTCCGCGACACACGAGGATTCTCGAAGAGCGGATCGTCGAGCTGCAGACAAACCTGGCCGGCGTCTCCGCACAGAACGAACGACTGGCAAATACGCTCCGTGAGGCACGCGACCAGATCGTGGCCCTCAAGGAAGAGGTCGACCGGCTCGCACAGCCGCCGGCCGGATTCGGAGTCTTCCTCCAGGCGAACGAGGACGGCACCGTCGACATCTTCACCGGAGGCCGCAAGCTCCGCGTGAACGTCAGCCCCAGCGTCGACCCCGAAGACCTCCGCCGAGGCCAGGAGGTCATGCTCAACGAAGCCCTCAACGTGGTCGAGGCCATGGAGTTCGAACGGGCCGGGGACATCGTCACCCTCAAGGAGATCCTCGAGGACGGCGAGCGCGCCCTGGTCATCGGGCACACCGACGAGGAGCGGGTGGTCAGGCTCGCCGAGCCGCTGCTGGACATCACCATCCGCCCCGGCGACGCCCTCCTGCTCGAACCCCGCTCCGGCTACGTCTACGAGGTCGTGCCCAAGAGCGAGGTCGAGGAACTCGTCCTCGAAGAGGTCCCGGACATCGACTACGACAAGATCGGCGGCCTGGGCGACCAGATCGAGCTGATCCGCGACGCCGTCGAGCTGCCCTACCTCTACCCCGACCTCTTCAAGGAACACGAACTCCGCCCGCCCAAGGGCATCCTGCTCTACGGCCCGCCCGGCTGCGGCAAGACGCTCATCGCCAAGGCCGTCGCCAACTCGCTTGCCAAGAAGGTCGCCGAGGTCACCGGCCAGCCCGCCGGGAAGTCCTACTTCCTGAACATCAAGGGCCCCGAGCTCCTCAACAAGTACGTCGGCGAGACCGAGCGCCACATCCGCCTCGTCTTCCAGCGCGCCCGCGAGAAGGCCGGCGAGGGCACCCCCGTCATCGTCTTCTTCGACGAGATGGAATCCCTCTTCCGCACCCGCGGATCCGGCGTCAGCTCCGACGTCGAGAACACCATCGTCCCCCAGCTCCTCGCCGAGATCGACGGCGTCGAGGGCCTGGAGAACGTCATCGTGATCGGCGCCTCCAACCGCGAGGACATGATCGACCCGGCCATCCTGCGCCCCGGCCGCCTCGACGTGAAGATCAAGATCGAGCGCCCGGACGCCGAGGCCGCGAAGGACATCTTCGCCAAGTACCTCAAGGCCTCGCTGCCCCTGCACTCGGACGACCTCGCCGAGCACCAGGGATCCCCCGAGGTCGCCGTCCACAGCATGATCCAGACCGTCGTCGAGCAGATGTACGCCGAAACCGAGGAGAACCGCTTCCTCGAGGTCACGTACGCCAACGGCGACAAGGAAGTCCTCTACTTCAAGGACTTCAATTCCGGCGCGATGATCCAGAACATCGTCGACCGGGCCAAGAAGATGGCCATCAAGGCCTTCCTCGAACACAACCAGAAGGGCCTGCGGGTCTCCCACCTCCTCCAGGCCTGCGTGGACGAGTTCAAGGAGAACGAGGACCTGCCCAACACCACCAACCCCGACGACTGGGCCCGGATCTCCGGAAAGAAGGGCGAGCGGATCGTCTTCATCCGCACCCTCGTCACCGGAAAGCAGGGCGCGGACACCGGACGCTCCATCGACACGGTGGCCAACACCGGTCAGTACCTCTGATCCATCGGGGCGGCTGCGGATGCCCCAATCCGGGGCATCCGCAGCCGACTGCTTTCCAGCCGCCACGGGCACCCATGCAATGACTGAAATGATCTCCCCACCAGCGCGGGGCCGCTCTAGGCTCTTCCGTACCGCCTCATCCGCAGTGCGGGGACGGGCACCGCACACGCACCGGAGCACCAGCGGTACTTGAGCGCCGCTCCCACGAAGGGGAGCGCCGCCGGGCAAGGAGGGCCGCATGACCGTACGGCGAGTAATGGGGATCGAGACGGAGTACGGGATCTCCGTCCCCGGTCACCCGAACGCCAATGCCATGCTCACCTCGTCCCAGATCGTCAACGCGTACGCGGCGGCGATGCACCGGGCGCGACGCGCCCGCTGGGACTTCGAGGAGGAGAACCCGCTGCGGGACGCCCGCGGCTTCGACCTCGCCCGCGAGGCGGCCGACAGCAGCCAGCTCACCGACGAGGACATCGGCCTGGCCAACGTGATCCTCACCAACGGCGCCCGGCTATACGTCGACCACGCCCACCCCGAGTACAGCTCGCCGGAGATCACCAACCCGCGCGACGCCGTCCTCTGGGACAAGGCCGGCGAACGGATCATGGCAGAGGCCGCCGAACGCGCAGCCCAGCTGCCCGGCGCCCAGCCGATCCTGCTCTACAAGAACAACACCGACAACAAGGGCGCCTCCTACGGCACGCACGAGAACTACCTGATGAAGCGGGAGACCCCCTTCTCGGACATCGTGCGCCACCTCACGCCCTTCTTCGTCAGCCGTCAGGTCGTCACCGGCGCCGGCCGCGTCGGCATCGGCCAGGACGGCCGCGAGCACGGCTTCCAGATCAGCCAGCGCGCCGACTACTTCGAGGTCGAGGTCGGCCTGGAGACCACCCTCAAGCGCCCCATCATCAACACCCGCGACGAGCCCCACGCGGACGCGGAGAAGTACCGCCGCCTGCACGTGATCATCGGCGACGCGAACCTGTCGGAGATCTCGACCTACCTGAAGCTGGGCACCACGGCCCTCGTCCTCTCCATGATCGAGGACGGCTTCATCAACGTCGACCTGGCCGTCGACCAGCCCGTACGCACCCTGCACCAGGTCTCCCACGACCCCGACCTGCACCACCTGATCACGCTGCGCAGCGGGCGCACACTGACTGCCGTACAACTCCAGATGGAGTACTTCGAGCTGTCGCGCAAGTACGTGGAGGAGCGTTTCGGCGCCGACGCGGACGACCAGACCAAGGACATCCTCTCCCGCTGGGAGGACGTGCTGGGGCGGCTGGAGAACGATCCGATGAGCCTGTCCGGAGAGCTGGACTGGATCGCCAAGCGGGAGATCCTGGAGGGCTACCGGCGCCGTGACGGCCTGGACTGGGACGCGGCCAGGCTGCACCTGGTCGACCTCCAGTACTCCGACGTACGCCCCGACAAGGGCCTGTACAACCGCCTCGTCGCCCGCGGCAAGATGAAGCGGCTGCTCGACGAGTCCGACGTGGAGCGCTCCGAGGCCAAGCCGCCGGAGGACACCCGGGCGTACTTCCGCGGCCGCTGCCTGGAGCAGTACGCGGACGACGTGGCCGCGGCCTCCTGGGACTCGGTCATCTTCGACCTCCCGGGCCGGGACTCGCTCCAGCGCGTCCCGACCCTGGAACCCCTGCGCGGCACGCGCAAGCACGTCAAGGAGCTCCTGGACCGCTGCCGCACGGCGGAGGACCTGGTGCGCGTGCTTTCCGGGGGCTGAGCGACGGCTGAAAGGCCCCGCATCCGGGAATCATGAAAAGACCCGGACGTTGTGAAAGTGCGGGGACGAAAGCCGGACCCTCCTTGTAGGGTCCGACGTAGGGTCTGATCTTGAGGGATCCCGATCCCGGGGTCCCTCGTCATGAGCGTGCGAACCGAGCGGGGTGAGGTAGACATGGCGACCAAGGACACCGGCGGCGGCCAGCAGAAGGCGACGCGCTCGACCGAGGAGGTCGAGGAGACGACCGCCGAGGCGAGCTCCGACCTCAAGGAACGGCAGGAGAAGCTGTCGGACGACGTGGACTCGGTTCTTGACGAGATTGACGATGTCCTCGAGGAGAACGCTGAGGACTTCGTGAAATCCTTCGTGCAAAAGGGTGGCCAGTAGCGGCAATTTGCCTTCGAATCCAAGGTCGGGGTCCGGTGGTCGAGCGGGCCGGTTCGAAGAGGTGCGCGCGGTGCGGGGTGACCGGGCCGCGCGCGGCCTCCTCGATCGGGCGGCCGTAGCCGGCCTCGGCCGTTCATGTGGATCATTGCCGCAAGGCGGGTAGGGTCCGAGGCGTACTTCGCCTCAACTGCAACACGGGCCTCGGCCTGTTGAAGGACAGCCCCGACCGCAATCGTCGGGCAGTCGCGTACTTGGAGGGAACGCGTGGAAGCCAACACATTCAGCACGGGGCGTCTGCCGGCTGCCTTCCTGACGCCGGGGTCCTCGTCCTTCATGGACTTCCTGGCGAGCCACTCGCCCGACCTGCTCCCCGGCAATCGCAAGCTCCCCGAGGGGATCGTCGAGGCGCCGCACGGTACGACCATCGTCGCCGCGACCTTCCCCGGCGGGGTCGTGCTCGCCGGTGACCGGCGGGCGACCATGGGGAACATGATCGCGCAGCGGGACATCGAGAAGGTGTTCCCGGCGGACGAGTACTCCGCGGTCGGGATCGCCGGTACGGCCGGCCTCGCCGTGGAGATGGTCAAGCTGTTCCAGCTGGAGCTGGAGCACTTCGAGAAGGTGGAAGGGGCCACGCTCTCGCTGGAGGGCAAGGCCAACCGGCTCTCGACCATGATCCGGAGCAACCTGGGCATGGCCATGCAGGGTCTTGCCGTCGTGCCGCTGTTCGCCGGCTGGGACGAGGGCAAGGAGAAGGGCCGGATCTTCTCCTACGACGTCACCGGCGGCCGCTCCGAGGAGCACGGCTACGCCGCCACCGGCTCCGGTTCGATCTTCGCCCGGGGCTCGATGAAGAAGCTCTACCGGGAGGACCTGAGCGAGGAGCAGGCCACCACGCTGGTCGTGCAGGCCCTGTACGACGCGGCCGACGACGACTCGGCGACCGGCGGCCCGGACCTGGCCCGGCGGATCTTCCCGATCGTCACCGTCATCACGGACGAGGGCTTCCGCAGGCTCACCGAGGAGGAGTCCTCGGAGCTCGCCCGTAAGGTCACCGACAGGCGTCTGGAGCAGCCCGACGGGCCGCGCGCCGCCCTGCTCTGACCGTTCGTCGCCCGTAGAACCCAGAAGAAAGGGACGGACAGCCGGTGTCGACTCCGTTCTACGTCTCCCCCCAGCAGGCCATGGCCGACCGCGCCGAGTACGCCCGCAAGGGCATCGCGCGCGGCCGCAGCCTGGTCGTGCTGCAGTACGCCGACGGCATCGTGTTCGTCGGTGAGAACCCGTCCCGTGCGCTGCACAAGTTCAGCGAGATCTATGACCGGATCGGCTTCGCGGCCGCCGGCAAGTACAACGAGTACGAGAACCTGCGGATCGGCGGTGTGCGCTATGCCGATCTGCGTGGATACACCTATGACCGCGACGATGTGACGGCGCGTGGGCTGGCGAACGTGTATGCCCAGACGCTGGGCACCATCTTCTCCTCGGCGGGCGAGAAGCCGTACGAGGTGGAGCTGGTGGTGGCGGAGGTCGGTGCGTCGGCGGCGGGTGATCAGATCTACCGGCTGCCGCACGACGGGTCGATCGTGGACGAGCACGGTTCGGTCGCGGTGGGTGGCAATGCCGAGCAGATCGGTTCGTTCCTCGATCAGCGTCACCGTGACGGGATGACGCTGGCGGAGGCGCTGAAGCTGGCGGTGCAGGCGTTGTCGAGTCAGGCCAACGGTGCCGACCGGGAGATTCCGGCGGAGCGGTTGGAGGTGGCGGTGCTGGACCGTACGCGGACGCAGCAGCGCAAGTTCAAGCGGATCCGGGGCCGGCAGCTGGCGCGGCTGCTGGAGCCGGCGCCGTCGGCGGACGTGCAGGCGGATGCCGTGTCCAACGACGAGGTGTCGGAGGACGAGGCCGAGTAGGCCCGGCCCGGTAGTTCCTTTCGTTTCGGAGCCCCGGTCCGTTCCCGTGTGTGGGAGCGGGCCGGGGCTCCGTCGTGTGCCGGGGGCGGGGCCCGGTGTGTGTCAGGGGCGGGGCGGGGGGGGGGGGGGGGCCCGGGGCTGGCTCTTTTACACCTTCTCGGGGCCACGAGACCGAGGCTGTACTCCGATTCCGGCTTTTTCTTGTAAAAACACAGATGCTCCGATTCAACAGCTGTCTTCTGTCACACAT
>NZ_WTFF01000027.1 GCF_019400985.1 Streptomyces bambusae | reverse complement strand
CCCCCCGCCCCGGCCCCCCCCGCCCTCCCCCCGCCGCCCGGGGCCGCGCCCTCGCCGAGTGGACCCGGCAGGCCCGGGCCACCGCCGCGCCGGGCGCGCCCGAGGAGGGGAGCGCGCCCGGCATCGGCCTCACGGCGGCCCGCCGCGCGCTGGTGGTCTCGGGTACGCCGGTCGCGGTGGCCCGGCCCTACGTCGCCACGCTGGCGCCGGTGGCGAACATCGCGGTGGGCGACGAGACCCCGTGGGGCGTCGCGGCCGAGCTGGCCGAGCTGGTACCGGACACCGCCTCCGGGACCTACGCCGAGGGTGCGACGGCGGCGGACGTGCTGGCCGCGGCGGGGGACCGCACCATCGTCGCGGTGGTGCGCGACGCGCACCGGCACGCGTGGATGGCGCAGGCCGTGGCGGCACTGATCTCGGCGCGGCCGGACACGGTGGTGGTGGAGATGGGGCTGCCGCGGGCCCGGCCGAGCGGAGCGTTCCATGTCGCGACGCACGGGGCAGCCCGCGTATGCGGCCGGGCCGCGGCGGAAATCATCGCGGGGGCATAGCCGGAACCGCTGGGCGGGGCTGGACATATCCAGCCCCGCCGGCGTTTGAGGCGCGGGGTCTGGGGCGGAGCCCCAGTTCGGGAAGGGGCGGGGTGGGGAAAGGCCCCGCGCAGCGGATGCCTACAGGCCCTGCCAGGCCGGCTTGTTGGCGTAGGCGTGGCGGAAGTAGTCCGCCAGCTTCAGCTTCGAGGCCGCGGCCTCGTCGACGACCACCGTCGCATGGCGGTGCAACTGCAGCGCCGAGGCCGGGACCAGAGCCGAGAGCGGACCCTCCACCGTCTGGGCCACCGCCTCCGCCTTGCCCTCGCCCGTCGCGAGCAGCACCAGGTGCCGGGCGTCCAGGATCGTGCCGATGCCCTGCGTGATGACGTGGTGCGGGACCTGGTCCAGGTCGTTGTCGAAGAAGCGCGCGTTGTCCACGCGGGTCTGCTCCGTCAGCGTCTTGATCCGGGTCCGCGACGCCAGTGAGGAGCACGGCTCGTTGAAGCCGATGTGCCCGTCCGTGCCGATGCCGAGCAGCTGGAGGTCCACGCCGCCCGCCGCCGCGAGCGCCTCGTCGTACGCCTGGCAGGCGCCGACCAGGTCCTCGGCGGTGCCGTCCGGACCCATGAAGGACTCCTCGGACAGGCCCAGCGGCCGGACCACCTCGCGCAGCACGACCGCGCGGTAGGACTCGGGGTGCCCGGCCGGCAGGCCGACGTACTCGTCGAGCTGGCATATCCGGGCCCGGGAGGCGTCGACCTCGCCGGCGCGGACCTTCGCGGCCAGGGCCTCGTAGATCGGCAGCGGGGTGGAGCCGGTCGCCACGCCGAGCAGGGCGTCGGGCTTGCGGCGTACCAGGGCGGCCATGGCCTCCGCGATGAGCTCGCCGCCTGCCGTGGCGTCCGGGACGATGACAACTTCCACGCTGGGCCTGCCGATCTGTCAGTGGGGTCCCCCGGCGGGCGGGGGAGGTCCGGGGCATTGTGGTATAGACCAATCTAGCAGAGCCTCGCCCCTCCCGCCGGGCCTTCGCGCCCCTTCTCCTACAGCAGCGCGAGCTGCAGTCCGCCGGTCGCGTCGAGGTGCTGGCCGGTGACCCAGCGCGAGTCGGCCGAGGCGAGGAAGGCCACCACGTCGGCTACCTCCTCCGGCGTGCCCACCCGGTGGAACACCGAGCGCGAGGCGGCGTGCGCGCGGGCGGCCGGATCGGCCAGCCAGCCGGCGTTCAGGTCGGTCTCGGTGATGCCGGGGCCCACCGAGTTCACCGTGATCCCGCGGGGTGCGAGCTCCGCGGCCAGCGACCGGGTCAGGGCGTTGACCGCGCCCTTGGCCGTGATGGTGGCGAGGATCGCGGGCAGGGCGATGTCCGGGGTGCCGGTGACGTTCACGATCCGGCCGCCGTCGGGCAGCCGCGCCAGCCCGTGCTTGATGACGAAGAACGGCGCCTTGGCGTTCACCGCGTGCACCCGGTCGTACGTCTCCTCGTCGGTGTCCGCCAGCCCCGCGAAGGCCGCCGCCCCGGCGTTGTTGACCAGCACGTCCACCTGCGGCGTGCTCGCGGGGTGGGCGTCGTACGCCGCCCACAGCGCCTGCGCGTCGCCGGGGACGCCGAACTCCGCCCCGATCGCGAAGGCGCGGCCGCCCTCCGCCTCGATCGCCGCCACCGTCTCCTTGGCGGCCTCCTCGTTGCGGCCGTAGTGCACCGCGACGAGCGCCCCGTCCCGCGCCAGCCGCTGCGAGACGGCCCGGCCGATGCCCCGGCCACCGCCCGTGACCAGCGCCGTCTTCCCTTTGAGCACGCCCATGACGCGCCCCCTTCCGCATATCGATAGCGATCGCTACAGAAAGAACACGGCAGACCGTACCAGATTCCATAGCGCCCGCTATAGAATTCCCCCCATGGTGACCGGACAGCGCGGCAGACCCCGCTCCTTCGACCGCGGCGCGGCCCTCGACGAGGCCATGCGGGCCTTCTGGGAGCGCGGCTACGAGGCGACCTCGATCGCGGACCTCACCAAGGCCATGGGCATCGGCGCACCGAGCCTGTACGCCGCCTTCGGCGACAAGCGCAAGCTGTTCGGCGAGGTGGTCGTGGTCTACGGCAGCCGCTACGGCGACTTCGCGGCGGTCGCGCTCGCCGAGGAGCCCACCGCCCGCGCGGCCGTGGAACGCATCATGCGGGAGGCCGCCGAGATCTACGCCGACCCGGCCCACCCGCCGGGCTGCCTGGTGATCAGCGCCGCGGTGAACTGCACGACCGAGGAGGTCGCGGAGGAGCTGAGGCGGCGCCGCGCCGAGAACCTCACGGCCTTCGAGACCCGAATCCGGGCGGACATCACCACCGGCACCCTCCCGTCAGACACCGACGCCCCGGCACTGGCCCGCTACTACGGCGCGGTCCTCCAGGGCATGTCCCAACAGTCCCGGGACGGCGCGACCCGCGAGGAACTGACGGCGGTGGCAGAACTCGCCCTGGCGGCCTGGCCGGCGTAGGCGGGGATCAAGCGGCCGAGCCGTCACCGTCCTGGAGTTCGTGCACCCACTTCTGGGCCGCTGCGAGGTCGGGGGCGGTGCCGACGGGCTCGTACGCGAACCCGCTCCACTCCTCCAGGACCCGCACCTCGCCGGGCCGCAGATGGGAGGCGCCACCGCCCACGGGCCGGTGGCGCCGGTGGACGTCCATCGGCGGGCGCCGCCGCTTGTCGTACGCGGCGAGCGGGTCGCCGGCGTCGATCCGCGGGACGGCGCGGGACGGCTGGTTCGGGGGTCCGGGTCGGCGGTGCTTGCCCATGCACTCGATGCTCTCAGGCCGCGACCGCGGTCGGACGCGCTGCGGCAAGATCCTTCGCCCGGTCCCGTACGTCGTTCACCGCGGCGGTCCCGTACGGGCGGGCCGCGTGCAACAGCGTGTTGAGCCGGGAGGCCACGAGAGTGGAGTCGACGCGTGCCGCGTCGTCGAGCGCCCGCCGGGCGACCCCGGCCCCGCGTTCGGCGTCGCGGCTTGCCGCTGCCCCGGCCCTGACAGGCTGCATGCGCAGGGCGGGCGGGGGACACGCACGTTCCTCTGGGCCACGGTGCCGGGGCGGGACCCTCAACCCGTCCGGCACCGCAGCCCGGAGTACTTCGGCCGGCGGGTGTGCGGTTCCCGCGGGCCGGCAGGAGGTGCCTGCGCGGTCAGGGCAGAGCGCGCGGCCACCTCGATCCGTCCTCCTGTGCGGGGAGGGCGGAAGTCTCGTCGTACAGCTTGTCGTACAGCAGTATTGTGGACTAGACCAATCTGATCTGTCCATCCAATGACAGCCCCGCACAGCCGTTGCTTTGTCCAACAGTACGCGGCCGAGGGTACTGATGGGTATTCCTGTGGGGAAAGTCGTCGGCCGTACCCGAGGTACCCTCGCTCACGTGCCCTCCATGAACGATCTCGTACGCCAGCACACCGCTCTCGGTGACACCGACCTGGAGTGGCTCCACATGCTGGTCTCGGAGTGGCAGCTGCTCTCCGACCTGTCCTTCGCGGACCTGGTGCTGTGGGTGCCCACCCTCGACGGGACCCGCTACGTCTCGGTCGCACAGATGCGGCCCAACACCGGGCCCACCTCCTACCAGGACGACATGGTCGGCCACCTGGTTCCGCGCGGCCGCCGCCCGCTGCTCGACGCGGCGCTGGACGAGGGCCGGATCGTGCGCGAGGGCGACCCGGAGTGGCGCGAGGAGGTGCCGGTCCGCGTCGAGTCGATCCCCGTACGGCGCGAAGGGCGCGTGCTCGGCGTCATCGCCCGCAACACCAACCTGCTCACCGTCCGCACGCCCAGCCGGCTGGAGCTGACCTACCTCCAGTCCGCCTCCGACCTGGCGCAGATGATCGCGGCCGGGGCGTTCCCGTTCCCCGGCCAGCAGGTCGACATGGACGCCTCCCCGCGGGTCGGCGACGGCCTGATCCGGCTCGACGCCGACGGTGTCGTCACGTACGCCTCCCCGAACGCGCTCTCCGCCTACCACCGCCTGGGCCTGGCCTCCGACCTGGTCGGCCAGCACCTGGGCACCGCCACCGCCGAGCTCGCGACGCCGTCGCGCGGCCCGGTGGACGAGGCCCTGGTCAAGCTGGCCAGCGGCTGGGCCCCGCGCGAGACCGAGGTCGAGGGCAGCGGCGGGGTCATCCAGCTGCGCGCGATCCCGCTCAAACCCAAGGGGACCCGGATCGGCTCGCTCGTGCTGTGCCGCGACGTCACCGAACTGCGGCGCCGCGAACGCGAGTTGATCACCAAGGACGCGACCATCCGGGAGATCCACCACCGGGTGAAGAACAACCTCCAGACGGTCGCCGCGCTGCTGCGCCTCCAGGCCCGCCGGATGGATTCCGACCAGGGGCGCGAGGCGCTCAACGAGGCGGTCCGCAGGGTCGGTTCGATCGCGATCGTCCATGAGACGCTGTCCCAGAACCTGGACGAGCGGGTGGAGTTCGACGAGATCGCCGACCGGGTCATCGCGATGGTCGCGGAGATCTCCCCGGGCAAGGTGGACTGCCGGCGGCTCGGCCGCTTCGGCATCCTGGACGCCGAGGTCGCGACCCCGCTGTCGATGGTGCTGACCGAGATCCTGCAGAACGCGCTGGAGCACGCCTTCGCGCCGGGGGACCGGGGCACGGTGGAGGTGGCGGCCGCCCGCAGCGGCACCCGGCGCGACGACTCGCGGCTGCTGATCACCGTGGTGGACGACGGCCGCGGCCTGCCCGAGGGCTTCGACCCGAAGCGCGCCGGCAACCTCGGACTCCAGATCGTCCGGACCCTCGTCGAGGGAGAGCTCGGCGGCACCTTCGACATGGTGGTCGCGGGCGAGGACGGCGGCACCAAGGTGGTCCTGGACATCCCGGTCAGCCCTCAGAAGTAGCTCAGAAGTAGCTCAGAAGTAGCCCCTCAGAAGTAGCCAGGCGTGCCTCAACCCCCTGATCGTCACGCTGCGTAGTGGGGCGGCGAGGGGAGGGGCGCCGGTGCGGCTCCGTACACAGCACTGAGCCCCGGACCAGGGTGCCGGTCCGGGGCTCAAGAGCACGTTGCTGAGCGCTATACGGGTGCTACGCGCTGCGGCTCGAGGTTGATCAAGTCGATGTCAGGCGCTGGCGTTGCGCGCCCGGTTGCGAGCGGCGCGGCGCTTCATGGCGCGGCGCTCGTCCTCGCTGAGACCGCCCCAGACGCCGGAGTCCTGACCGGACTCGAGCGCCCACTGCAGGCACTGCTCCATGACGGGGCAACGGCGGCAGACGGCCTTGGCTTCCTCGATCTGCAGCAGCGCAGGACCGGTGTTGCCGATGGGGAAGAAGAGCTCGGGGTCTTCCTCGCGGCAAACGGCGTTGTGACGCCAGTCCATGGCTGCTCCATCTCCTTGGTATTGCGGGCAGGTTGCTTGTGAATGTGAACGCTTTCACGAATCCCTTCGCGGAGGAAGGGCCGACGCCCAGGTGTGCCTGGTGCGGTCCGAATCGTGGAAGGGGTTCTGGCGGTCATGGGGGCCGGGTTCTGCGGGCTGTCCCGATCGCCATGTAGAGATTCGCAAACCTCGGACGGGGATACAACCCCTTCCGGAAAGTTTTTTTTGATTCTTCGGTGTCGACTAGGTCACAGCCGTACTTCCTGGGGGTGGAACGGCGCCTAAACGTTCGACTGAAAGGACTTTAGGCTCTTCTACTCACACAATCACACGCAGTGCACGGCGTACGCCTGTGAACTGAACGCTGGTCCGCAGACCGAGGTGGTCTCCGTCCATCTGGAAGGGAAGCGGAACCTTCGAATGCAAGGTGAAGGCGGTCAGATCGTGCAGGGACAGCGCATGCTTGCCGTGCGGGCCGCGCTCAGGAGTCGAGGTCAGGAGCTGTGTCGCGTAGCGCGCGGCGGCCGGAGTTGACAAACGGCTGAGAGCCAGCACGTCAAGTGCGGTGTCGAAGGAGGCCTCCGGAGAGGCGTAAAGCGGGCGGTTCCCCAGAAATGTCCAAGGTGACGTGTTGCACACTATGGACAGCACGAGATCATGCACCGGATCGGCACCGGGCCGCTCCAGCGTGACCGTGCCGTGCCGGCGGTTCGGCTCCTCCAGGAACTGGCGTACGAGCTGCCGCACGTACAGGGCGTGCGTCGAACGCTTCCCCTTCTCCCGCTGCTGCTCGACCCGGCCCACCACGCCCGCGTCGAAGCCGAAGCCCGCGCAGAAGGTGAACCAGCGCGCCGGGACCGCCTCGTCCTCGGAACCCGGGGTGCCGGAGGCCAGGCCCAGTCCCACCGTCCGCTCACGCCGCTCCCGCAGCGCGTCGAGCAGGGCGCCGGTCGCCTCGACGGCGTCGTTGGGCAGGCCGAGGGCGCGCGCGAAGACATTGGTGGAGCCGCCGGGTACGACGGCCAGCCGGGGCAGCCGCTCCGGGTCGGGCCCGTTGTGCAGGAGGCCGTTCACGACCTCGTTGACCGTGCCGTCGCCGCCGAGGGCCACGACCAGCTCGATGTCCTCGCTCTCGGCCGCCCTGCGGCCCAGGTCGCGGGCGTGCCCCCGGTACTCGGTGGTCACGGTGTCCAGCTTCATCTCGCTGGCCAGTGCGTGGATCAGGACGTCGCGCGTGCGCGCACTGGTGGTCGTCGCTGCTGGGTTGGCCACGAGAAGTGCACGCATGGGCGCCAGATTACCTACCTGTCCGTACGGACCCGTCCGAGACCCCTCTCCGACCGCTGCGACGGCCCGCGACCGGGGTCCGCCCGCGCCTGCGAGCGGGGTCCGCCCGTGCCTGCGGCCGGCCGGCTGGTGCGGGCTACCCTGCTGGGGTGAGTAAGAAGCAGCCCCGCAAGGCATCCGCGAAGGCACCGGCCAAGGGTTCGGCTACGACCTCGGCGAAGACCTCGGCCGCGGGGTCGGCCAAGACCTCGGCCGCGGCGCAGGTGAAGGCGCCGGCCAGGACCGCCGCCGCGGGGTCCGCGGCGCCCGCCGAGCCCGCCGCGCTGCCCGGGCGGCTGACCGCGGCCGCCGCGCTCACCGCCCTGGAGGGCCTCGCGCTCGCCGCCCTCGGCGTCTACATGCTCTTCGTCGGCATCGCCGGCGACCCCGACTCCCCGCAGCAGGCCGAGACCGGCGGGGTGACCCTGCTCGCGCTCGCGGCGCTGCCGCTCGTGGCGGCCGGCGGGCTGCGCCTGGGCCGCCGCTGGAGCCGCGGCCCGGCGCTGATCACCCAGCTGATGGCCATGCCGGTGGCGTGGACCCTGTGGACGACGGGCGGCGCCATGACCGCAGCCGCCGTCGCCCTCGCGCTGGCGGCGGTCGCGGTGGTGGCCCTGCTGGTGAACCCCACCGCGACCGAGGCCCTCGGCATCGGGCCCAAGGACGCGGCCTGAGGGCTGAGGGCCTCTCGACTACTCCTCGCTACTCCTCGACGAGGAGCTTGTCCCGGAGCTGGGCCAGGGTGCGGGCCAGCAGCCGGGAGACGTGCATCTGGGAGATCCCGACCTCCTGCGCGATCTGCGACTGGGTCATGTTGCCGAAGAACCGCAGCAGCAGGATCCGCTTCTCCCGCGGCGGCAGCCCCTCCAGCAGCGGTTTGAGCGACTCGCGGTACTCGACGCCCTCCAGGGCCTCGTCCTCCGCGCCCAGCGTGTCCGCCACCGCCGGGGACTCGTCGTCGGTGTCCGGCACGTCCAGGGACAGGGTGCTGTAGGCATTGGCCGATTCCAGCCCCTCCAGCACCTCCTCCTCGGAGATGCCGAGCCGCTCGGCCAGCTCGTGGACGGTCGGGGAGCGGCCGTGCTGCTGGGACAGCTCGGCCGTCGCCGTGGTCAGTGACAGCCGCAGCTCCTGGAGCCGCCGCGGCACCCGGACCGCCCAGCCCTTGTCCCGGAAGTGCCGCTTGATCTCGCCGACCACGGTCGGCGTGGCGTACGTCGAGAATTCGACCCCGCGGTCCGGGTCGAACCGGTCCACCGACTTGATCAGGCCGATGGTGGCGACCTGCGTGAGGTCGTCCAGCGGCTCCCCGCGGTTGCGGAACCGCCGGGCCAGGTGCTCGACCAGCGGCAGGTGCATCCGTACCAGCCGGTTGCGCAGCTCGGCCCGCTCCGGGGAGCCCTCGGGCAGCGCCCGCAGCTCGACGAAGAGCGCCCGCGCACCACTGCGGTCGCGCGGGTCCTCCGCGCCCGGCGTCTGTGCCGGTTGCGTCGGTGCCGGTTGCGTCTGTGCCGGCTGCGTCTGTGCTGGTTGGTCGTGCTGGTTGTCGCTCATAGGGCCCGCCCGTCGCTCCGCCGAGTCCAAAAGGCCGTCTTCCGCATCCGTGTCGGCCGGGTGCGGCCGGGCGGGCTGAACCGGAATGCCGCCGTCGACCTCGTGCCGTACCCGGGGCCGCCCCCGGACGCTCCCCCGGCCGCTGCCGGGGGCGCTTCCGTCCGGAGGTACCCCCATGCCCCGCACCGGGGTGTCCCCGCCGCTCACGCCGGCCCTGGTCCCGCGCCGCGCTGTTTGTAGAGACTGATGCTGACCGTCCGGTCCTCCTCGACCGTGGACTCGACCTTGCCGGCCAGGGCCGACAGGACCGTCCACGCGAACGTGTCGCGCTCCGGCGCCCTGCCGTCCGTGGTGGGCGCCGAGACGGTCACCTCCAGCGAATCGTCCACCAGCCGGAACACGCAGCTGAGGACCGAGCCGGGAACGGCCTGCTGGAGCAGGATCGCGCACGCCTCGTCCACCGCGATGCGCAGGTCCTCGATCTCGTCGAGGGTGAAGTCCAACCGTGCCGCGAGACCGGCGGTGGCCGTTCGCAGCACCGACAGGTAGGCACCCGCGGCCGGCAGCCGGACTTCGACGAAGTCCTGGGTCCCGGGCTCGCCTGCGATCTGGGACACCCTCACCTCCATGGTGGTACGAGCTCTGTTCCGCCGGTGACGCTATCGCGATCCGGGCGATCGTGTCGCGGCCCCCCGGGTGACACCCCTGGAGACGGCCCCGGCCACGGCCGCGCGGCGGCCGGTGACCGATGGTAAGCCCATCGGTACGCACAGTGGCTAGAGGTCTGCGGGGCCCAAATCAGGGGAACCGGCGGAGGGTTGATCTACCCCGCCGCACGCGGATGAACCGCGCGGCCCGCGCGGGGCGGTGCTCCCCGGACGCGGGGCGCTGCTCCCCGGACGATTCGGACGCGGGGCGGTGCTCCTCAGGCGATTCGGACACGGGCGGTCGGTGCTCCTCAGACGTCGGTGCTCCTCAGACGATCGTGGCGTCCACGAAGCACCAGCGCCAGGTCTCGCCCGGCTCGAAACTGCGCATCACCGGGTGCCCCGTCTCCTGGTAGTGGGCGCTGGCGTGCCGGTGCGGCGAGGAGTCGCAGCACGCCACGTGCCCGCAGTCCAGGCACATCCGCAGCTGGACGGGATGGCTCCCCGTGGCCAGACATTCGGGGCAGGTCTGGGCATGCGGGACGGGCTCGGGGCGCGGCAGTTCGGGAACGTGCGGGCACTCGCTCATGATGGCCAGCGTACGCAGGTACGGGCGCGCCCCACGAGTGAGAAGGATCTTCGATGGAGGTATTGCCGCTGGTGGCCCTGGTGGCGGCGAGTGCCGCCGTGGCCGGGCTGGCCCGTCGGACGCGGGTGCCGGCGCCCCTGCTGCTCGTCGCGGCCGGGCTGGCCGCCTCGTACGTGCCGGGGGTGCCCCCGTACGGGCTCGACCCGCACGTGGTGCTGCCGCTGGTGCTGCCCCCGCTGCTGTACACGGCGGCGGTGGACTCCTCGTACCTGGACCTGCGGGCGAACGTCCGCCCGGTCGCGCTGCTGTCCGTGGGCTACGTGCTCTTCGCCACGCTCGCGGTCGGCTACGTGGCGTACCTGGTGGTGCCCGGCCTGTCGCTGCAGGTGGCGCTGGTGCTGGGCGCGGTGATCGCGCCGCCGGACGCGGTCGCGGCCACCGCGATCGCCCGGCGGCTGGGCCTGCCGCCGCGGATCACCACGATCCTCCAGGGCGAGTCGCTGGTGAACGACGCCACGGCCATCACCGCGTACAAGGTGGCCGTGGCGGCGGTGGTCGGCGAGGGGGTCGGCTGGGCGGGCGGCGCGGCGGAGTTCCTGCTGGCCTCGGTCGGCGGGGTGGGCGTGGGCCTGCTGCTGATGGTCCCGATCCACCACCTGCGCACGCGGCTGCGGGAGCCGCTGCTGCAGAACACGCTCTCGCTGCTGATCCCCTTCGTCGCCTACGCGGCGGCCGAGCGGGTGCACGCCTCGGGCGTGCTCGCGGTGGTCGTGGTCGCGCTCTACCTGGGCCATCGCAGCTGGCAGGTCGACTTCGCCACCCGGCTGCAGGAGGGGGCGGTGTGGCGGATGATCGCGTTCGTGCTGGAGTCGACGGTCTTCGCGCTGATCGGGCTCCAGCTGCCGGTGGTCATGGCGGGCCTGGACGAGTACGAGGGGGCGCAGGCGGCCTGGTACGCGCTGGCGGTGTTCCTCGCGGTGGTCGTCGCCCGGCTCGTGTGGGTGTTCCCCGCGACCTTCGTTCCGCGCGCGCTGTCCGCGCGGATCCGCGCGCGGGAGCCGGACACCACCTGGAAGGCCCCGGTGGTCGTGGGCTGGGCGGGGATGCGCGGTGTGGTCTCGCTGGCCGTGGCCTTCTCGATCCCGATGCAGGTGCCGCACCGCAACCTCGTCCACTTCCTGACCTTCACCACGGTGATCGGCACGCTGGTGGTGCAGGGGCTGACCCTGCCGCCCCTGATCCGGGCGCTGCGGCTGCCGCCGCGGGACGTCCGGGCCGAGACCCTGGCGGAGGCGCAGGCCCAGAGCGAGGCCTCGCGGGCGGCGGAGGACCGGCTGGCCGAACTCCTGGCGGACCCGGCCAACGCACTGCCGCCACCGCTGGCCGACCGGCTGCGGACGGTGCTGGAGCGGCGCCGCAACGCCGTCTGGGAGCGGCTGGGCGAGGTCAACCCGCAGACGGGCGAATCGGCGGACGACATCTACCGGCGCCTGGCCCGGGAGATGATCGAGGCCGAACGCGAGGTCTTCGTCTCCCTGCGGGACCGCCGCAAGATCGACGACGAGATGCTCCGCGCACTGCTGCGCCGCCTGGACCTGGAGGAGGCGGCGGCGTACCGGGAGGAGGCGGGGTAGGCCCCCGCCCCCGCCTGCGGGCCTTGCCGCGGGGGCCGTGCCCGTGCGTACGTACGGCGGCGGGCGCGGGGCCGGTGCGCGTACGCCGGCCCTCTCGGCCTGCCGGCCTTGCCCCGCCCGGGTCGCCCGGGTCGCCCGGCCAGGGCGCGGGCCGGCCAGAGAGCCTTCCTGCCAGCAGGTCCTGCGGTCAGGGGCGGCCGGTGACGACCGCGGCCAGGGCCGTCCCCGGCCGGAACCGTCCGGCCTCGGTGAGGGCGGTCAGCGCGTACAGCAGCTTGGCGACGTAGACCCGCTCCACGGGTACCCCGTGCCGGTCCTCGAAGTCGGCGGCGAAGGCCTCCAGCTCCGCGGGCACCCGGGCGTACCCGCCCCATTCGAAGCCCTCGGCCAGCTCCCAGTTGCCCAGCGGCGCGCCGAACGCCGCCGTCTGGAAGGAACGTATCTCCGCCCCCAGGAACCCGCCCGCGACCACGGGCACCCCCAGCGCCCGCTGCCCCGGCCCGAGCCCGGCGGCCAGCCCGGCCAGCGTCCCCCCGGTCCCGCAGGCCACCGCCACCACGTCGGCCTCCCCGCGCAGCTCCTGCCCGAGCTCCGCGCAGCCACCCAGGGCGACGGCGTTGCTCCCGCCCTCGGGCACGACGTACGCACCCTCCGCCCCGGCCCCGGCGAGCAGCCGGGCGAGCACCTCGGGCTCGCCCTTGCGGCGGTACACCGACCGCGGCACGAAGTGAAGCCGCATCCCGTCGGCCGTGCACCGCGCCAGCGAGGGGTTCAGCTCCCGCCCGGCCAGCTCCTCCCCGCGCACCACGCCCACGGTGGGCAGCCCGAGCAGCCGCCCGGCGGCGGCGGTGGCGCGCAGATGGTTCGAGTAGGCCCCACCGAAGGTCACCAGCTCGTCCGCCCCGTCGGCCACGGCCACCCGCAGATTGGGTGCCAGCTTGCGCCACTTGTTCCCAGGCAGCTCGGGATGGACCAGGTCGTCCCGCTTCAGCACGAGCCGGACCCCGTGCCGCTCGAACCGCTCGTCACGGATCTCCTGCAACGGGGACGGCGGACGCGGCTGCAGAAGCACGTCAATGTTCACGGGGCGGTTCACCCGTCCATTGTGGGTGCTCCGGTCCTGGATACCGGCCCTCACCCGCCCAGTCGCCCGGCGAACGCCCGCGCGGCGGACAGGTCGTCGGCGTTCGGGCGGTGCTTGTTGATGCCGCCGACGAGTTTGAAGGGGGTCCAGGTGTCGAACGCCCGGCACGTGAAGTTCTCGGCCACCTCGAAGCCCTTGCCTTCGAGGAGCTGGGCCAGGGGGCGGGTGAAAGGTGCCCGGCGGCGTTCGGGGAGGCCGCTGGTGGCGAATACGAACGCCCGGCCCTTCATGGCGGGAAGCGCCTTGACGAAGTCGGTCAGGTGGGGGTGGAGCCTGCCGTAGAAGATGCCCGAGCCGAATCCCACGAGGTCTGCGTCGGCCAGCTCCGCCGGGTCGGCCTGCTCGGGGGTGACGACCTTCGCGCCCAGCACCCGGGCCATGGTGTCGGCAACACGGCGCGTATTGCCGTGCGACACGGAGACGCACACGATGACGGCCTTCATCCTCATGATCCCTTCTCTTCGCTCGCTTCTGCAGTGAGGACCGGGCAGCGGCGTGAGATGTGACAACCACTCGAATGTGATGGGGTCACAGGCTGAACGGTGTGGGCCCTGCGCGCCCCGCGTGGGGGAGGCGGGCAGGGCCGTGGTGTGCGTGTGCGTGTGCGTGTGCGGTTACTTCAGGCGGGCGTGGATGCGTTCGCGCATCGCGGCCATCGTGAAGCCTTTCGGGTCGATCTTGCCCGGCTGCCACTCCAGGTGGCCGATCACCGAGCGGGCCGTCCAGCGGTGGGCCCGGCAGACCGCTGCCGCCGCGCGGGCGATCGCGTCGAGCTGGACGGCCGGCCACGGGTCCTCGCCGTCGCCGAGGTTCTCGCACTCGAAGCCGTAGAAGTGGCGGTTGCCGTCGGTGTCCGCGCGGTCGTCCGGCGGGAGGGCCTTCTCGGCGATGACCGCGGCGAGGACGTCCCGGTCGCCCGCCCCCGCGTGGTTCGCGCGGCCGTAGCCGACCAGGTGGACCCGGCCGTCCTTGGTGATCACGCCGTGGCACAGCGGGCCGGGCAGGCGCCGGTCGCCCTCCCGGCACAGCTGCACGGTGTTCGCCGTGCCACGGGTGACGGTGTGGTGGATCATCACTCCGTGTACGGGGCCCCACGGGCCCTTGTGGTTGCGGTTGTGGGTGCGCCAGGCACCCACCTCGACGACGGTCAGGCCTTCGTTCCGCAGCACGTGGATGAATCGGTCCGCTGACATGGGTGCGGCCATGGCCGCCTCCTTTGCGGTGCCGACGGCCGCCCCACGCGGCCGCCTCTCGTTACCGGATGTAGCGGAGGCTCTTCTTCCGAGGCTAGTGGTCTCGCACAGTGAGCGATTGATTTCGGACAGTTATGATGGGGTGTTTGGTGCTCAGGCCGCGGCCAGCCACAGGTCGGGGCCGAAGACCTCGTAGTGGATGTCCGCCGCCGGCACGCCCTTGGCCAGCAGCTGCTCGCGTACCGCGCGCATGAAGGGGAGCGGGCCGCACAGGTACGCCTGGGTGCCGGGGGCGACCGGCGTGTCCGCGAGGTCCATGAGGCCCTCGCTGTCGCCGGGCTCGGCGTCGGCCTCGTACCAGAACCGGACCGTGGCGTCGGTCAGCTTGAGCGCCAGCGCGCGGTGGTCGTCGCGCAGCGCGTGCTCGGCGGGGGAGCGGTCGGCGTGCAGGACGGTGACCGGGGCGGTGTGCTCGGATTCCGACAGGTGCTCCAGCATCGACAGCATCGGGGTGCAGCCGATGCCGGCGGAGGCGAGCAGCAGCGGGGCCTCGGTGTCGCGCAGGACCAGGTCGCCGTACGGGGCCGACACGCGCAGGGTGTCGCCGACCTCGACCTGGGAGTGCAGGTGGTTGGAGACCTCGCCGTCGGGGCCGCCGGCGGACGGGCCGTGGACCCGCTTGACGGTGATCGTGCGCTCGGCCGCGGCGGGTGCGCCGGTGAGGCTGTACTGGCGGATCTGCCGGGCGCCGTCGGGGAGTTCGACCTGGACCGAGACGTACTGGCCGGGCTTGAAGGCCGGTGCCGGGGCGCCGTCCGCGGGGGTCAGGCGGAAGGTGGTGCAGTCGGCGGTCTCGGCGACGCGGCCGGTGACCGTCCACTGCCGCCAGACGTCTCCGGCGAGCACCTGCGTCTCGGCGTAGAGCCGCTCCTCAAGGGTGATGAGCGCGTTGGCCATCAGCCAGTAGACCTCGTCCCAGGCCTCGGCGACGTCGGGGGTGACGGCCTCGCCGAGGATCTCGACGATCGCCTCGAAGAGGTACTTGTGGACGATCGGGTACTGCTCGCGGGTGACGCCGAGGGAGGCGTGCTTGTGCGCGATGCGGCTCAGCATGACGTCGGGGCGGGTGTCGGGCCGGTCGACGAGGTAGGTCGCGAAGGTGGCGATGGAGCCGGCGAGGGCCTGCTTCTGGAGGCCGGCGTTCTGGTTGCCCCGGTTGAACAGGTCCCGCAGCAGCTCGGGGTGGGCCGCGAACATCTTCGCGTAGAACGTCTCCGTGATCTGGCCTATGGCGGCGCCCACGGCGGGCAGGGTGGCGCGTACGGTCTCTGCCGACTTCGCGGAAAGCATCAGAAGGTCCTCGCCTCGATGTGAGTGGTGCGCTGTGACTGGGCGCTTAATTGGTATGAGAGATGCAAGTTTTTGGGTACGGGTGAGCGCGTGGTCCATCCGTTCGGGTTGTCGCCCGGGCTCACGGTAGGCGCCCGGGCCGCCGGTCCGAACCGGCCGTCCGGCCCCCGCGGTCAGGGACCTTCGGCCCACCCCGCCGCCCCGCTGCTCGAAATGCCCAGCAGCAGGGGCCCCGTGGGCGTCGCGACCAGGTCGTTCACCGTGAGCGGGTCCAGCGTCGCGAAGAACGCCTCCTGCGCCCGGCGCAGTGCGCCGCGCAGGATGCAGGCGCCGCGCAGCGGGCACGGCGTGGTGCCCTCGCACTCCACGACATCGCCGGGGCCCTCCAGGTCGCGGACCACCCCGCCGACCGACGCCGCCCGGCCCGCCGCGGTCAGGGCGAGGCCGCCGCCGCGCCCGCGCCGCGCCTCGACCAGGCCGAGGTGCTGGAGCCGGGCGACCACCTTGGCGGTGTGCGTGTACGGGACCTGCATCACCGCCGCGACGTCGCGCGTGGTGGGCAGGTCCGCCTCCTCGACGGCCAGGCGCATCAGGACGCGCAGTGCGAGGTCGGTGAACCGAGTGAGCCGCATGGCATCACCGTAGAGAAACTTGCATATGAGACGCAAATTAATGAGAACGGTGAGGACGGGGCGGGGCAGGCAGGCGGGCCGGGGTGGCGCCCACTGTCCGGCGGTCGCCGTCCATCGTTCGGCGGTCGCCGTCCACCGTCCGGCGGCCGCCGTCCACCGCGGCTGCCGTCCGGACGTCCCGCGGTGGCTGAAACAGATGGGGCCGGAGTGTCCCGTGTGACTCATGTCGACCCGAGAGGGTGCCCACGCCCGTTCGGAGTAGTCCCACTCTTTTGTGTAATGGTCGCATCACCCTCCGTCCTGAAAGGCTCGATGCGCATATCCATGGAGTGTCGAAAGGGAATGACATGTCGGTCCAGGCAGGTTCCGAAGCCGAGGCGCAGAGTCCCCGGGCTCCACAGGGTCCGCAGCGCAGTCTCGCCACCTCGGCCGCACGGAACTTGGCAACCACGACCAAGTCCGTGCCCCAGATGCAGGAGATCACCTCCCGCTGGCTGCTGAAGACCCTCCCGTGGGTGTCCGTGCAGGGCGGCACGTACCGGGTGAACCGGCGGCTGACCTACACGGTCGGCGACGGCCGCGTGACGTTCGTCAAGACCGGTGACCGGGTCCAGGTCGTCCCCGCCGAGCTCGGCGAACTGCCGCTGCTGCGCGGCTACGAGGACCCGGACGTCCTCGCCGAGCTCGCCCAGCGGTGCCGCCAGGTCGACTTCGAGGCCGGCCAGGAGCTCACCTCCTTCGGCAGCCGCGCCGACGAGGTCTTCCTGCTCGCCCACGGCCGCGTCGACCAGGTCGGCCCGGGCCCGTACGGCGACGACGCGGTACTGCGCACGGTGGCCGACGGCGCCTACTTCGGCGAGGACAGCCTCGTCGACGGGGAGGCCATCTGGGAGTACACCGCGCGCGCCGCCACCTCCGGCACCGCGCTCGCGCTGTCCCGGCAGGACTTCCAGCTGCTCGCCGACCGCGTCGAGTCGCTGCGCGCCCACGTCGACCGCGTACGGTCCCTGCCCCCGCAGCACACCAACGCCCTCGGCGAGGCGGCGATCGACCTCTCGGCCGGCCACGTCGGCGAGCCCGCACTGCCGGGCACCTTCGTGGACTACGAGGCCAGGCCGCGCGAGTACGAACTCTCCATTGCACAAACGGTCCTGCGCGTGCACACCCGCGTCGCCGACCTCTACAACCACCCCATGAACCAGACCGAGCAGCAGCTGCGGCTCACGGTCGAGGCGCTGCGCGAGCGCCAAGAAGACGAGATGGTCAACAACCGCGAGTTCGGCCTGCTCCACAACGCCGACTACGACCAGCGCATCCAGCCGCACGACGGCGCGCCCGGCCCGGACGACATGGACCAGCTGCTCAGCATGCGCCGCGACTCCGACCTCTTCCTCGCCCACCCCAAGGCCATCGCCGCCTTCGGCCGCGAGTGCAGCAGGCGCGGCCTGTACCCGGAGACCGTCGAGGTCCACGGCCGCCCGATGCAGGCCTGGCGCGGGGTGCCGATCATGCCGTGCAACAAGATCCCGATCACGGAGTCCCGGACCACCTCGATCCTGTGCATGCGCACCGGCGAGGACGCGCAGGGCGTGATCGGGCTGCACCAGACCGGCCTGCCCGACGAGCTCGAACCGGGCCTGTCGGTCCGCTTCATGGGCATCAGCGAGCAGGCGATCATCTCGTACCTGGTCACCGCCTACTTCTCCGCCGCCGTGCTGGTACCGGACGCGCTCGGTGTGCTGGAGAACGTCGAGATCGGGCGCTGGCACTGAACGCCGTAGCGACCGGTGAGGGCCAGGAGGCCGCAGCCCTCCTGGAACAGACGAGAGAAACGGTCAACCCGCAGCTGCGCCGCACCCTGGAGAGCCTGCCCGGCGTGCTGGGGCGGGTGGCGATGTACCACTTCGGGTGGGTGAACGCCGACGGCACCCCCGCCGCGGGCCAGGCGGGCAAGGCCATCCGGCCCGCCCTGGTGCTGGCCGCGGCGCGGGCGCTGAAGGGCAGCGCGCAGGACGCCGTACGGGCCGCGGTGGCCGTGGAGCTGGCGCACAACTTCACCCTGCTCCACGACGACGTCATCGACGAGGACGTACGCCGGCGGGGCCGGGCCACCGCGTGGACGGTGTTCGGGACGCAGGACGCGATCCTCGCCGGGGACGCCGTGCTGGCCCTCGCCCTGCAACAGCTGGCCCAGGACCCGCACCCCGCCTCGGCGGCGGCCGCGGCCCGGCTGGCGGCGTGCATGATCGAGCTGTGCGGCGGCCAGCAGGCCGACTGCGCCTTCGAACAGCGGGCGCACGTCCCGCTGGACGAGTGCCTGGCCATGGCGACGGCCAAGACCGGGGCGCTGCTCGGCTGTGCGTGCGCGCTCGGCGCCCTGTACGCCGGGGCGGGCGTGGACGAGGTCGAGGCGATGGACGCCTTCGGCCGGGAGGCGGGGATCGCCTTCCAGCTGATCGACGACCTGATCGGCATCTGGGGCGACCCGGAGCACACCGGCAAGCCCGCCGGCGCCGACCTGCTCGCCCGCAAGAAGTCCCTCCCGGTCGTGGCCGCCCTCACCTCGGGCACCGAGGCCGGGGCGGAGCTGGCCGCGCTGTACGCCGGGCCCATGACCGGGGACGACGTACAACGGGCCGCCGACGCGGTGGACCGGGCCGGGGGCCGCGACTGGGCGCAGGCCCATGCCGCGGACCGGATGGGGCGGGCGGTGCAGCAGCTGTCCCGGGCCGTTCCGGACCTCGCGGCGGCGGGCGGTCTGCTGGCCCTGGCGGAGTTCGTGACCCGAAGGACGTGCTGAGGCACCAGCAAGACGTGCTGAGGGACCCGAAGGGCCAAGGGTCCGCGACGCCTCGGCACAAGGCCTGTTCCGGCACCTGGTGTGCCGGAACAGGCCTTTCCGCTGCTCCGGCCCAACTCTAGGATCGGCCACGGAAGTTGAAACGTCTGTGGAAGGTGAGAGCAGTGGTGCTTCAGATACGCCGGGCGGAGCAGGCGGACCGGGACGCGGTGGCGGCCCTGCTCGACGAGGCCTTCCAGGAGGACCCGGTGAGCAGCTGGGTCTTCCCCGACCCGGCGCACCGGCGCGCGGTGCACGGGAAGTTCCTCGGCGTCTTCGTGGACGTGGCGCTGGCCGAGGGGCGCATCGACTACGCGGTGGACGGCTCGGCCGCGGCGCTGTGGCTGCGGGTCCCGGCCGGCGACCACGGGGGCGAGGCGCCCGAGGACGACGTACCGGCGCGGATGCGCGAGGCCGCCGACCCGGACAACGAGCGCTGCGAGCTGGTCGGCCGGCTCCTCGGCGAGTCCCACCCGACCGGGGAGGAGCACGAGTACCTGCTGATGATCGGCGTCGCCCCGGGCCGGCAGGGCGAGGGGCTGGGCACCGAGCTGATGCGGCCGGTGCTGGAGCGCTGCGACCGGGACGGGCTGCCGGCGTACCTGGAGGCGAGCTCCGAGCGGAGCATGCGGCTCTACGAGCGGCTGGGCTGGGAGTTCACCGGCACGGAGGTGCAGCTGCCCGACGGGCCGCAGATGTGGCCCATGTGGCGCAAGCCGCGCGGGTGAGCGGGGGCCGTCGCCGTTGCTGTCGCACCCCGCTCGGGAACCTTCCTCGTGAGTCCTCGTGATGCCCTCGTAAATCCTCTTCGCGAATCACTTCACCTGTAGTACTTTGATTGCAGTGAACGGGGCGCCGTCCGGTGCCCCGAGTCGAACCGAAGAGGAATCGCGCTTGCGCAAGCTCACGTACTTCATCGCCACCTCCGTCGACGGCTTCATCGGAGACCCGGACGGCGACGGCAACTTCTTCATCACGCACTTCCTGGACCCGGAGTACACGCAGCGCATGTGCGCCGAGTACCCCGAGACCGTCCCCACTCACGTGCGGGAGCACCTCGGCCTCGCCGACGCCGCGCCCCGGCACTTCGACGCCGTGCTCATGGGTCGCGGCACGTACGACGTGGGATTCAAGGAGGGCGTCACCAGCCCCTACGGCCACCTGGAGCAATACGTCGTCAGCCGCTCCCTGACCGAGTCGCCCGACCCGGCTGTCGAGCTGATCGGCGGCGATGTCGTGGCCCGTGTGCGCGAGCTCAAGGAGCGCGAGGGCCTGGGGATCTGGCTGTGCGGCGGGGCGGACCTGGCCGGGCAGCTGGTGGACGAGATCGACGAGTTCGTCGTCAAGACCTACCCGTGCTTCCTCGGCACTGGCATGCCCATGTCGCGGGCCGGCTTCGGGGTGCGCCCGCTGGAGCTCACCAAGGTCGAGACCTTCGACGGCGGGCAGATCATCTCGACGTACGCCCGCAAGGACTCGACCGGCTGACGCGGCTGGGGCTGACCCGCCCGACCAGCTGACCCGGCCGACCGGCCGGCCGGACGGAAACCGCCCGGATCGGGACGAACCGTCCTACCGTGGACGTATGACCGGTCAAGAGCAGAAGCATCCCCAGGGGGCGGCCGCCGCGCAGGCCGGGCGTGAGCCCGAGCACTGCCCGGTGTGCGGCCGCCCCGTGGAGACGGTGATCAAGCGGCGCAAGGTCCTCGGCATCTTCGTGCCCGAGTGGGTGGCGGGACCCTGCCGGAACCCGGAGTGCCCCGCCCACGTCCAGCCGGGGGTCTGACCTTTCGGCGGACCGCCCCCCGGCCGGACGACCGCGCCGTGGGGGCGCCTACTGCTCCTGGGCGGCGAAGCCGTTGCGCCAGAGGTAGTTCACGCGGGACCGCTCCGCCGAGTTCGGCTGCGCGTTCTGGCACGAGGTGCCCGGGCCGCCGCCCGACATCAGCTCGCTGCACGGGCCCGAGTAGTGGTCGGGCAGGCCGAGCACGTGGCCCGTCTCGTGGGCGGTCACGCGGGTGGAGTTGTACTGCTGGTTCTGCCGGTAGTCGAGGAAGATGTAGCCCCGGCCGTGCCCGTCGGTGCTCGCGTAGGAGCCGCGCGAGTCGTTGCCCTCGTAGTACGCGAAGCTGCCGCCCGAGGACACCTCCTGCAGCTTGACGTTGGACACCGAGCTGTTCCAGATCTGCGTCGAGCGGGCTATCTGGCTGCGGAAGCTGGGCGCGTTGCGGGTGTTGTAGGTGACGGTGACGGCCAGGGCGCCCGGGTTCGCGGCGCGCTGCTCGGCCACCGAGCGCTGGATCGCCTCGAAGAAGGCGCGGTTTGCGTCGGCGTTCTCCTGCGAACGCTCGTACGCGGCGTACGAGGCGGCGTTGCCGACGGGGGCGGGAGCGGCGCCCGCGGCGGGTGCGATGCCGAGCGCGGCGGCGAGGCCGAGGCCGACCGAGGCGGCTAACAGGGCGGTTCGGGAATTACGGGAATTCCGGGAATGGCGCATGGAAGCTCCTGGCTCCGGTGTGGGGGGTGGCCCGTGGGGTGGACCGCTTTCGAACCGGAGTGTGAAGGAGCGCCCGGGCCCGCCGGATGATGTCAGCCCCCGATAACACGAAGCTATCGGAAGGTTTCGGGCGTCCGACTCCCATGAGAATGGCGGGTTTTGACGGGATGTCGGCGCCTGGTGCGGCCCAGGGGACCGGCCTACTCTCGGGGCATGGAGCTTGAGGTCAGGCACCTGCGCGCGCTCTGCGCCATCGCCGACGCCGGGAGCCTGCACAAGGCCGCCCGGCAGCTCGGCGTGAGCCAGCCCGCGCTGACCACCCAGCTGCGCCGGATCGAACGGGCCCTGGACGGCGAGCTGTTCCTGCGCGAGCGCACCGGCTGCCGCCCCACCCCCTTCGGCCTCAGCGTGCTGGGACGGGCCCGGCCCCTGCTCGCCGACATGGCCGCGCTGGTCGCCGAGGCCCGCGCCCAGGCGCACGGGCCGCGGCTGCGCATCGGATCGACCGCCAGCCGCGCCCTGCCCGGCTGGCTGCGCCGGCTGCACGGCCGGCTCCCCGACACCGAGACCACGCTGGTCGTGGACGTCTCGGCCAACGCCCTGCTGCGGATGGTGGCGGCCGGGGCGCTGGACGTGGCCTTCGTGCACGAGGTGGAGGGCTTCCCCCTGCGCGTGCCGGACGGCCTCCAGATACGGGTGCTGATGGAGCGCGAGCCCCAGTTCGTCTCCATGTCACGCGACCACCCCGCGGCCCGGCAGCAGGTCGTCCACCTGCGCGAACTGGCCGACGACCGCTGGATGGTGGACCCTTCCGTCGACGGCGAGTGGGACGGCCTGCGCCGCGTCCTCGGCGACGCCGGCCTCGACCCGCCCCTGCTGCACGCCGACTACCACACCGCCGCCTCGCTCATCGTCTCCGGCGAGGCGGTCGCCCCCTGCCAGCCGACGTCCGGACCCCGCGAGGACATGGCGATCCGGCCGCTCCACGGCGACCCGCTGGCCGTCCGGCTGCTGCTGGCCACCCGCCCCGGCGCCCACGCCGAGGCCTTCGCCGACCTGCGCGACGCCTACCGCGAGGCCGCGCTGCGCACCCCGTCGTACCGGGCCTGGCTGCGCCGGGCCGGCAGCTCCCTGCTCGACGCGGCCTGACGGCCGGCGCCGCCCACCTGCGGCCCGGGGCCCCGGGCCTCGGGCCCCGGCCCCGCGAGCGCGGGCCGGCCGCCGCTTCCGCCTGCCCCGGGGCGAGTCGCGCCCCGACTCACGCTCGATCGGCGATCGGCGATCGGCGATCGGCGACTCACGACTCACGCTCTATCGCGACGGCGCTTGACTTCACCCAACCGCGATATATCGTGTTACTCACAAGACGCGATATGTTGCGAGGAGGATCAGGGCCATGACAACGCAGTCCATGTGGTCGGTCGAGGGGCCGCAGAAGCTCACCTTCGACGAGCCGGTCGCGGACCTCCGCGTACGGATCATCGGCGGCACGGTCAACGTCGTCGCGGCGGAGGACGGTCCCGCCCGCCTGGAGGTGACCGAAATCGACGGCCCACCCCTCCAGATCGTGCAGGACGGCGCCACCCTCACCGTGTCCTACGAGGACTTCCCCTTCAACGGGGCCCAGTCCTTCTCCAGCTGGCTGGAGAGCAAGCCCTGGAAGCAGTGGTCGGCCTCCGGCCGCCGCAAGGCCTGGGAGCGCAGCGCCGTCGTCACGCTCACCGTGCCGGCCGCCACGCGGGTCCAGCTCGCCACGGTCAGTGCCGTCTCCTTCGTCTCCGGCATCGCCGGCGCCACCGACGTCACCGGGGTCTCCGGCGACACCACGCTCGTCGGGCTGACCGGCCCGGTCAAGGCGCACACGGTCTCCGGCGGGGTGGAGGCCCAGGGCGTCACCGGCGAGTTCGCCTTCCATTCCGTGTCGGGCGCGCTGACCGTGGTGGACGGCGCGGGCACGCGCGTACGGGCGGACTCCGTCAGCGGCGACATGCTGCTCGACCTCGGCGCCGGCCCGGCTGCCGATGCCGGCAACGCCGCCGACACCGACACCGGCAACGACACCGATGCCGGACCGCGGGCCGCCCGCCCGGTCGACATCGCGCTGACCTCCGTCTCCGGCCAGGTCGCGATCCGCCTCCCGCACCCGGCGGACGCCCGGGTCGAGGCCAACACGGCCAGCGGCGGTATCTCCAACGCCTTCGAGGACCTGCGGGTCTCCGGCCAGATGGGCGCCAAGCGGATCACCGGTACCCTCGGCGCCGGGACCGGCACCCTGCGGGCCACCACCGTCTCCGGCGCCATCGCCCTGCTGCGCCGCCCCCGGGACCCGGAGGACGCGGCCCCCCTCTCGCTCGACAAGAAGGTGCTCTGACATGCCGCCCGTCTTCGCCCACGGCCGTCTCCGGCTCTACCTCCTCAAGCTGCTGGACGAGGCCCCTCGCCACGGCTACGAGGTGATCCGCCTCCTGGAGGAGCGCTTCCAGGGCCTCTACGCGCCCTCCGCCGGCACCGTGTACCCGCGACTGGCCAAGCTCGAGGCCGAGGGGCTCGTCACCCACGCCAGCGAGGGCGGCCGCAAGGTCTACTCGATCACCGACGCCGGGCGCGCCGAGCTGGCCGGCCGCAGCGGGGAGCTCGCCGACCTGGAGCTGGAGATCCGCGAGTCGGTCTCCGAGCTGGCCGCCGAGATCCGCGCCGACGTCCGCGGCGCCGCGGACGGCCTGCGCCGCGAGATGCGGGCGGCCGCCTCGGCCTCCGAGACCTCCGTGGACGACGAGGCCTGGAAGGCGGTGAAGGAGGAGATGCGCCGCGCCAAGCAGGAGTGGAAGGAACAGGCCCGCCGCGCCAAGGACGAGAGCCGCCGGGCCCGCGAGGAGGCCCAGGCGGCCCGCCGCCAGGCGAAGGAGGCCCAGGACCGGGCGCGGGAGGACGTCCAGCGCCTGGCCGGCCAGTTCCAGGAGCAGTTCGCGAAGTCGGGCGTACGGGAGGGCCTGACGGACTTCACGGACAAGCTGGCGGCCTGGCTGGGCGGGCAGGGCCCGACCACCACGAACGGCGCCGCCACCGGCGCCGAGGGCGCCACCGGCGCCGACGGCACGGCCGGTGCCGGCGGTGCGGGTGCGGGTACGGGCGTCGGCGGTACGGGTGCGGGTACGGCTTCGGGTACGGCTTCGGGCGTCGGTGAGGCCCCGCAGTGGGCCCGGGACCTGGCCCCGTCCGGCGACCCGGCCCGGGACCTGGACCGGCTGCTCGACCGGTTCCGCGACGACGTCCGCGACGCCGCGCGCGACCACGGGGTCAGCGCCTCCCAGCTGCGCGAGCTGCACGCCCGCCTGGCCCGTACGGTCGCCGAGGCCACCGAGCTCCTGCGCGGCCGCGGCTGACCCGCCGCCACCACGGGCACCCCCGGGGCGTCCGTACCCGTCGGTGCCCGTCCGTACCCGCACAAGCCGAAGCCCACGGTGCTGCGGGTCAGCAGACCGGGTGCTGCCAGCGCAGCTCCGGGGAGTTCGCGAGGAAGTACGTGTGCCCCCGCTCGGTCACGCGGAGGCGGACCTCAGTGATGTCCGGCCGTCCGATGTCGGCCCATCCGAGGAGGGCCCGCTCGATGTCGTCCCACAGACGGACGGGGCCGCCCTGGCGTACGCCCCACTCGTCGCCGTCCTGGACGAGCTCGGCGAACGATTCCCGGTCCGGGTCGAAGAGGTAGACGCGGGCCCTCCCGTCGCCGGCCCGCACCCGCAGGACTTGGGCCGCGGGAGCTGCGAGCTGGGCCAGGAAGGCCGGCATGGGCTCGTCGAGGTCGGTCGGGGCGACGAGGGCCCGCCGCTCGCCGTCGGAGTACGCCACGCGGGAGGAGAGGTCCCCGGCGATCTGCGTGACGGCCTGCGAGCGTGCCTGCATGAAGCTGGCGTGGGCGACGAACCTCCCGTCGGCCGTCCCGTCGTCGCGAACCGTGACCTTCGCGAGGCCGGTCCCGGTGAGCAGTGACCCGACGGTCGCGAGGATGACACCGCCGGGGCGGGTCTGCCGCACCCACGTGTAGGGGATGCGTCGCACACCGCAGGTGGCGATCACCCTGTCGTACGGGGCGCGACGGGGCAGGCCGAGGAGTCCGTCCCCGGTGACGGTCCAGGTGGAGAAGCCGGCGGCCTCCAGGGCCGCGTCGGCGCGGGCCGCGACTGCCGCGTCGACCTCGATCGTGGTGACGTTGTCCTCACCCAGGCGGTGACACATCACGGCGGTGGAGTACCCGGTTCCGGTCCGGCTTCGAGGCGGTCGGCGAGGGCCTGCCGCTCGGGGCTGGTGTCGGCCAAGGGGTTCCTCCTCGGGCGAGCAGGTCGGCGAAGGCGGCCGCCATCGGGAGCCCGGTCTGCTCCTCCAGCCAGCCCCATTGACCGTTGGGGTTCAATTCCAGGAGCCAGTACGCTCCGTCGCGGTCGGCCGCGAGGTCGAAGCTTCCGGACGGGAGACCGCAGGCGTCGAGGAAGGCGAGCAGCGCCGCTTCCAGCGAGCTCGGCAAGGTGACGACCGAGTACGCCAGGGCAGAGTAGTCCCGTTCACCCACAGTGGGCCGTCGAGGGCGTGCAGGACGCCGCCGAATCCATATCGCGTCTGCGCGGCGGCGAACCGCGCGTCATCGGGGCTCAGCTGCGGGAAGTCGGGCCACGTTGGCCGGCGCCAGTACACGGCCCGGATGTCATCCAATCGAGCGGCTCTCGACGGGGTGAGCATCCGCCCGGCCGTGTCGGCCGGACGGATGCCGTACCGAGCCGAGACCGTCAGGCCGTCGCCGATGTCGGCGGGGTTGAACCTGACCACCGGCACACTTCGCCGGCTGAGTTCGGCGATGACCATGTCGGCGGTGACGTCGTCCGCCTCAGTGGCCACCACTACCGGCCTCTTCTCGGTCGTACGCATCAGTCCTGCTGGCTGTCCTGGTCGCTGCCCTGGTCGCCGGACCCTTGCCCCCCCGTCGGGGCTGGTCGAGGTCGTGGTCCCCGTGGCGCTGCTGGTGCCGTGCTTGCCCATCTCGACCACCCGGCCGAACCGGTCCCGAAAGACGCCGAGCTGAGTGGCGGGGTCGACGGTGACCGAGGTGTACGGGACGCTCACCGTGGTGCTGTACGGGGCGAGGCGGCTGCTCCCCCACGGGGCGACGGGAACGGGGGACGTGACGTTCATCGGATGCCTCCGAGGAAACCCCGCCCTTTAGGGCGGGGAGGAATCGGACTCCTGCGGAGCTGGGATCTGCCGCCAGGGCGGATCGCAGTGCCCTGACCCGCAGGTTTGATCTTTACATCAGGTCCCGCTAGTTTGTAAGCGTGTCCACGAACCAGGTGAAGCGGGCGTTCAAGTACCGCTTCTATCCGACCGACGCGCAGGCAGCCGAGCTGTCGCGCACGTTCGGATGCGTTCGGAAGGTCTACAACCTGGCGCTCGCGGCCCGTACGGAGGCGTGGGCGCGGCAGGAGCGGGTCAACTACAGCCAGACCTCGGCGATGCTGACGGAGTGGAAGAAGACCGAGGAACTGTCCTACCTCTCCGAGGTGTCCTCGGTTCCGCTCCAGCAGGGTCTTCGGCATCTGCAGGGCGCGTTCGCCAGCTTCTTCGCCAAGCGGGGTAAGTACCCGCGTTTCAAGTCGCGGAAGAAGTCCCGCAAGTCCGCCGAGTACTCGTCTTCCGCGTTCCGCTACCGGGACGGCAGGCTGACGCTGGCGAAGATGTCCGACCCGCTGGACATCGTCTGGTCTCGTCCGATCCCGGATGGCGCGAGCCCGTCCACGGTGACCGTGTCGCAGGATGCGGCCGGACGCTGGTTCGTCTCGATGCTGTGCGACGACAGGCCGACGATGCCCGAGCCGGTGAACGCGGCTGTCGGCATCGACGCCGGGATCACCAGTCTCGTGACGCTCTCCACCGGGGAGAAGATCACCAACCCGAAGTTCGAACGCAAGGACCGCGCCCGTCTGGCGAAGGCCCAGCGGAATCTGTCCCGCAAGGCCAAGGGCGACGGAGTCAACCGGGTCAAGGCCCGGCGCAAGGTCGCCAAGGTCCACGCCCGGATCGCCGACCGGCGCCGGGACTTCCTGCACAAGCTGACCACTCGTCTCGTTCGTGAAAACCAAACGATCGTGATCGAGGACCTGACCGTGCGCAACATGGTCAAGAACCACTCGCTCGCCCGAGCGATCTCGGACGCGAGCTGGACCGAGATGCGGTCCATGCTGGAGTACAAGGCAGGCTGGTACGGACGCGAGGTGATCGCCGTGGACCGGTGGTTCCCCTCGTCCAAGCTGTGCTCCACCTGCGGCACCTTGCAGAGCAAGATGCCGCTGAACGTCCGCACCTGGACGTGCGACTGCGGGACGACCCATGACCGGGACGTGAACGCGGCGAAGAACATTTTGGCCGCCGGGCTGGCGGTGTCTGTCTGTGGAGCTGGTGTAAGACCTCAACGGAGTTCTCCGGGCGGGCAGCCGGCGACGAAGCAGAAAACCCCACGGCGCGAGCCGTAGGAATCCCCTCCCTTCAGGGAGGGGAGGATGTCAAGTGACTCCAATCGGTTGCGTGCACCCGGTCCCGGACGGGATCGGGCAAGTCTCACAGCCGCTTCCAGCAGTGCACCGGGTCGTGCACGATCCCGACCCCGGCCTGGCAAGGCGCGCAGTAGACCAGGGTGGAGCCGAACCGCCGTTGGATGGCGCCCGGCCGCAGGCAGAACGGGCACGGCACGGTCATCGCGCGGCAGACACCCCCGAGGTGGGCCGGGGACGGCTGGACCTCCAGGCCGAGGCCGGTCACCGCGAGGTTCGCGGCCTCGGCCTTCATCTGGGCCAGGCTGCGCCGCCTGCTCACCGGGCGGGCCTGACGCAGTCGAGCGGGGCGTCGAACTCGCGGTGGTCGGCGCCGCGGATGTACGCGACGAGGTCGCCGCCGGCCTCGGCCATGACGGCCATCAGCTCGCCCTCCCGGAGCGACCGGGTGTCCACGACCTGCCGGCCGCGTAGTCGATGCTCAACATGGTGGAAGGCCAGGCCGTTCTCACGGGCGTCCATGCCGGTGCTCCCTACCGTCGTCAGCGGGTTGGTGGGGAACACCTTGGACCGCAAGAAGTCCTGACGCGAGGACTTCTCAGGGACTTCTCACGGCACAAAAAGGGACTTCTCTGCGCCCGTTGTGGTGAATCGTGGTCTAGCGCGCGACTTCCTGAGACAGTGACAGAAACTCGCACTCACGGAGGTCGGGATGGCCCGTTCCACCGGCAACGCGCGGCTACGCGCGGCGCGCACAGCTGCCGGGTTCCGCTCGCAACAGGACCTCGTCAACGCGCTCGCCCGCCTCGGCGTCACCGTCGGCCTGAAGCAGGTCCAGCGCTGGGAATCCAGCAGCCCGCCCTGGCCCTACCCGGACGCCCGCCTGGCCCTGCAACAGCTCCTCGGCCAGACCATGGAGCAACTCGGCTTCACCCCGCCCACCGGCATCGTGGAACCAGCGCCCCCAGCCACCGTCCTTGCTCCGCCCAGTCGCTCCGTCGTCCGCACGCCGAACACGATGCAGCCGGCCACCGCTGCCGCCGAGTACATGGCCGTTACCCGCTCGCACCGGCGGCTCTACTGGACCGTCGCCCCGGCCACCCTCCACCCGGCCGTAACTGCGCACGCCGAGCTCGGCGACGCGCTGTTCCCGGCCACCGCCGGGAACACTCGGCAGACCCTGGCGGCAGCCCTCGCCGAGAGTCATCTCCTCGCCGGCCGGATCGAGTTCTTCGACCAGCGCGCTCCGGAACGCGCCCGGGACACCTGGGTCCGCGCTCTCCAGGCCGCCGGCGAGGCCGACGACCCTCTGTTGGGCTCGGCCGTCCTGGCACACATGGCGTTCGTGCCGGGATGGGCCGGAGACCAGCCCGCAGCCGCCGAGCTCATGATTGCTGCGCGGACCTACGCACGCCGGGCCCCAGCCAGCCCGGAGTTCTTGGCGTGGCTGGACGCGGTCGAGGCGGAGTGCGAGACCCGGTGCGGAAACATGCGGGCCGCGCTCAACCTCATCGCGCACGGCGAGGACGTGCTCGCGGCAGGCGGCGAGCACTCGAACCCGGAGTGGATGGACTGGTTCAGCCCCGTCCGTATGGCCGCGTTCAAGGGCAACACGCAGCTGAAGGCCGGGCACCTGCCGCAGGCGAGGGAAACACTGCTCCGAGTCCTTGAAGAACTCCCCGCGGACGCGGACAAGCAGCGCCCGGTGATCCTCGGCGACCTCGGCGCGGTCGAGGCCGCGGCCGGCCATCCGGAGGCTGCCGCAGGTTACGCCCTGCGCGCGCTGGAACTTCTGGAGAGGCATTGGTACGCCACTGGAATGGAGCGCGTCCGCGACGTGCGGCGCGCCCTCGCCGCGTGGCAGCACGAGCAGTGCGTCCGTGACCTTGATGACCGGTTGTACGGGTGGGGCGCGGTCGTCAGCGCTCTGGCGTGTTGAACTCGGCAATGAGGCCCGGTAGCTCGGCCAGCGACTCCACCCGGAACGTCGGCAGCTGCCGGGCCTCATCGCTGTCCCACTGGATGGTGGCCCAGGGGCCGCGGCGGATGAGCGCGGTATGCATGCCAGCGGCGGCGCCGGGTCGGAGGTCGTTGTCGATGCGGTCGCCGACGTAGAGGATCTCGTCGTTGTCGTAGGGGACTACCTCGGCGACGCGCTCGAAGAACAGCGGGTCGGGCTTGCTGGCTCCCCAGTCGTCGGAGGTTCCGATCAAGTCGACGTCGCCGGTGAAGAGGCCTCGGAGTAGGCAGCCGGCGCGCACGGTCTGGTTTCCTGCGATGCCGAGCCATAGCCCGTCCGCACGGAGCTTGGCCAGGGCGGGCCGGACGTCCGGGTACAGGTCGTCCTCGCCGAACCACTCCGGCTGACCGGCGGCCGCGCGGGCCTCGCGCTGCTCGGTGAGGTCGAACCCCGGCCGAAACTCCTGAAACGTCTCACGGTAGTCGCGGCCTTGCGCGATGACCGCACCGAACATTGCGGCGAACGTGTGCCGCGGTACGCCGAGCCAGTCCGCCCACGTGCCGTACTCCCGGGTCTCGTCGACCAGGCACTCTCCCACGTCGAACACCACAGCGCGAATTGCCATGGGCGCAGCCTACGGGGCCTGGACGCACGAATGCGCCCCCGTCGTCGCGTGAGCATCTCCCAAACGGCCCACAATTGATCTTGGAAGGCCCGGCTGCAACAGCGGCCGGGCCTTCCTCGTAGCCCGCTGACCTGGAGTCCAGGACGGACGGACTATGCGCCTGACTCAGGCGGCCTTGGTCTCCCAGAAGATCCGGTCGATCTCGGCGATGAGGTCCAGGGCCTTCTGGCCGGTCGCCGGGTCGTTCGACGCCTTCGCGGCCGACAGGGCCTTGAGGGTGTCGTTCACCAGCGTGTGGAGCTGCGGGTACTTCTCGAAGTGCGGGGGCTTGAAGTAGTCGCTCCACAGGACCGACACGTGGTGCTTGGCCAGCTCCGCGCGCTGCTCCTTGATGGTGATGGCGCGGGCGCGGAAGTCCGCGTCCTCGTTGGCCTGGTACTTCTCCTGGACGGCCTTGACCGACTCGGCCTCGATGCGGGCCTGGGCAGGGTCGTACACGCCGCACGGCAGGTCGCAGTGGGCGCTGACCTTCGCCTTGGGGGCGAAAAGGCGGGAAAGCATTGAGCTCGTCCTCCTCGTGATCGTCTTCTCAAGGGGGAGATTACTCGGTGAGAAAGCGGATTTCGCGGGCGCCCCCAGGGGCTTAGGACAAAAGTCCAGGGTCAGGATGGGAGGGGTGAGCGAACATACGGACGCCGTCCGGGACGGCGTACGGACCAGCGCGCGGCACACCGCGCGGACGTGGAGCAGGAGGTGCGCATGGGCTGGCAGGTGCCGTTCGTGGTGGTGGAGGTGTACGGCCCGTCGATGGTGCCGACGCTGTACGAGGGCGACCGGCTGGTCGTACGCTACGGGGCGCGCGTCCGCCCGGGTGACGTCGTACTGCTGCGCCATCCGCTCCAGCAGGACCTCGTCGTCGTCAAGCGCGCCGTGGAGCGGCGCCCCGGCGGCTGGTGGGTGCTCGGCGACAACGGCTTCAACACCACCGGCGACAGCGAGGACTACGGCGTCGTGCCCGAGGACCTGGTCCTCGCCGTCGCCCGGTGCCGCTACCGGCCCCGGACGCCCGATCAGCGGTCGCTGAGGGCGCGGCTGTCCTGGGCCGGCTCCGCGCTGCGGCTGCTGCTGCCCGACCCCGAGGCCTCCAGCCGCTTGCGCGCCCGGTAGGCGGCCACGTTGGCGCGGGTGGCGCAGCGGTCGGAGCAGTAGCGGCGGGAGCGGTTGGTGGAGGTGTCCAGGTAGGCGTTGCGGCACGGGGGCGCCTGGCACAGGCCGAGCCGGTCCGGGCCGAACGAGGTGAGGTGGAAGGCCAGGCCCATGGACGCGATGGCCGCGTAGCCGGCCGTGGCGTTGGAGGGATGGTCGGCGAGGTGCATGTGCCAGTCAGGCCTGCCCTCGTCGTCGAGGTACTCGTGGCCGGAGATCTGCGGGCTGACGGGGAACTCCATCAGCAGCGAGTTCAGCAGGTCGACCGCGAGCACGTGGTCGCCCCCGTTGGCGGCCTCGAAGACGGCGCGCAGGCGGCCGCGCACGTTGCGGAAGCGGGTCACGTCCGCGTCCGTGACCCGGCGGGCCATCTGCGTGCTGGCGCCGAAGAGGGAGCGGACGGCGTCCACCGAGGTGAGCGAGTCCTTGTTGCGGGCCGGCTCCTCGGTGTTGACCAGGCGCACGGCGAAGTCCGAGTAATGGGCCAGTTCCACTTGTAGTCCTTACGGCTGCGGGCTAGGGTCTCTGTAACAGCTGAGACGTCTTCGAGGGTATTACGTACGGAGGGTGTGTGCGATGACCGGTACGGCGACGGGCACTGCGGCCGGTACGGACTGGCAGGCCTGGCAGGACAGCTGGGACCGCCAGCAGGAGTGGTACATGCCGGACCGCGAGGAGCGGTTCCGGGTGATGCTGGACATGGTCGAGGCGACGGTGGGTACGGCCCCCCGGGTGCTCGATCTGGCGTGCGGTACGGGAAGTATTACGGATCGGGTGCTCAAGCGGTTCCCGGAGGCCACCGGCACGGGCGTGGATCTGGACCCCGCCCTGCTGACCATCGCCCGCGGCCACTTCGCCGGCGACGCCAGGGCCTCCTTCGTCACCGCCGACCTCAAGGACCCGGCATGGACCGCGGCCCTGCCGTACGACACGTACGACGCGGTGCTCACCGCCACCGCCCTGCACTGGCTCCACAGCGACGAGCTGGCCGTGCTCTACGGGCAGCTCGCACCGCTCGTGCGCCGCGGCGGCGTGTTCATGAACGCCGACCACATGATCGACCAGGCCACCCCGCGCATCAACGCCGCCGAACGCGCCGCGCGGCACGCCGCCATGGACCGGGCCAAGGCCGCAGGTGTGCTCGACTGGCGGGAGTGGTGGGCCCTGGCCGCCGCCGACCCGGTGCTGGCCGAGCCGACGAAGGCCCGCTTCGCGATCTACGGCGAGCACGCCGACGGCGACGCCCCCTCCGCCGGATGGCACGCCCGCACCCTGCGCGAGGCCGGCTTCGCCGAGGCCCGGACCGTGTGGGCGTCCCCGTCCGACGCGCTCGTGCTCGGGCTGAAGTAGCCGGCGTACGGCATCCGCGCACGCTGTCCCCACACGTGTACGCATCCGCATACGCATACGCCGAGGGGCGGTACGGAGGATCCGTACCGCCCCTCGGGCATCGCCGTGCCTGCGGCCCGCTACAGCACCTTGGACAGGAACGCCTTCGTCCGGTCGTGCTGCGGGTTGCCCAGGACGTCACGCGGGTGGCCGGACTCGACCACCACACCGCCGTCCATGAAGACCAGGCTGTCGCCGACCTCGCGGGCGAAGCCCATCTCGTGGGTCACCACGACCATGGTCATGCCCGATTCGGCCAGGTCCCGCATGACGTCGAGGACGTCGCCCACCAGCTCCGGGTCGAGCGCAGAGGTGGGCTCGTCGAAGAGCATCAGCTTCGGCTCCATGGCCAGCGCGCGGGCGATGGCCACGCGCTGCTGCTGGCCGCCGGAGAGCTGCGAGGGGTAGTTGCCGCCCTTGTCGCCCAGACCCACCCGGTCGAGCAGCCGGATCGCGCGCTCGCGCGCCACCGCCTTGGACTCGCCCTTGACCATGACCGGGGCTTCCATCACGTTCTCGATGGCCGTCATGTGCGGGAAGAGGTTGAAGCGCTGGAAGACCATGCCGATGTCCCGGCGCTGGGCCGCGACCTCGCTGTCCTTCAGCTCGTAGAGCTTGTCGCCCTTCTGGCGGTAGCCGACGAGGTCGCCGTCGACGTACAGCCGGCCCGCGTTGATCTTCTCCAGGTGGTTGATGCACCGCAGGAAGGTCGACTTGCCGGAGCCCGAGGGGCCGATCAGGCAGAACACCTCACGCGGGGCGACCTCCAGGTCGATGCCCTTGAGGATGTGCGCCGCACCGTAGGACTTGTGGACGCCCTCGGCCTTCACCATGGCAGTCATCAGGCCACCGCCTTGCGGGTCGAGAAGCGGGAGAGGTTCGCCTTGACCTTCTGCCACGGCGTGGGGGGCAGCGAGCGCAGCGCACCGCGCGCGTAGTGCCGCTCCAGGTAGTACTGGCCGACGGAGAAGATGCTGGTCAGCGCCAGGTACCAGATCGAGGCGACGAAGAACATCTCCATCACCGCGAACGAGGTGGCGGCGATGTCCTGAGCGGCGCGCAGCAGGTCGAAGTACTGCACCGCGACCACCAGCGACGAGGTCTTCAGCATGTTGATGAACTCGTTGCCGGTCGGCGGCACGATCACCCGCATGGCCTGCGGCAGGACGACCCGGCGCATGGTCTGCGTCTGGGTCATGCCGAGCGCGTGCGAGGCCTCCGTCTGGCCCTCGTCGACGGACTGGATGCCCGCACGGACGATCTCGGCCATGTACGCGCCCTCGTTCAGGCCCAGGCCCAGCAGGGCGGCCAGGAACGGCGTCATGACCTGGGTCATCTCGTCCTTGTAGAACCCGAGGTTCAGGATCGGGAAGATCAGGGCGAGGTTGAACCAGATGAGGAGCTGGACGTAGACCGGGGTACCCCGGAAGAACCAGATGTAGAACCAGGCGATGGTACTGGTCACCGGGTTCTTCGAGAGCCGCATCACCGCGAAGACCACGCCGAGGACGAGGCCGAGGGCCATCGAGGCGACGCTGATCCAGACGGTGTTGGCCAGACCCTCGAGGATCGAGGGCTCGAAGAGCTTCTCCGGCACGGTCGCCCAGCGGACGTTGCCCTGCGCGAAGGCGAAGCCGAGGGCCACGACCAGTGCGATCACGACGACGGCGCTGATCCAGCGGCCGTAGTGGCGGACCGGGATGGCGCGGATCGCCTCGGGGGGGACGGCCCCGGCCGGCGGAGTGTCCGCCGGGTCCGGGACCTTGTCGAGCTTGTCAGTCACAGTGACTGCCCTTCAGTGCTGCATGTGCTTCGGAGTACCGCGTACCGCGCGTACTACAGGGGAGGTCACTGACCGGCGTTGACCTTGGCCTCGGTCACGGCACCGGAACCGGCGTTCCACTTGTCCAGGGCGGCCTTGTAGGTGCCGTCCTTGATGATCGCGTCGAGCGCTTCCTTGAGGGCGTCGCGCAGCTCGGTGTTCTTCTTGTCCACCGCGATGCCGAAGAGGCCGGCGTCGGTCGGGTTGGCGATCGCCTCGAAGTCGTTGCCGCCGCCCGCGGTCTTGGCGATGTGCGCGGCGACCGGGGAGTCGTTGAGGTCGGCGACGGCGCCGCCGGCCTTCACGCGGGTCTGGGCCTCGGCGTCGGTCGGGAAGGACTCGATCTTGAGCTCGCCCTTGCCGTCCGTCTTGCACTTCTCGGCCTGGGTCTTGGCGGAGTCCTCGTACGTGGTGCCGCGCTGGACGGCGACCGTCTTGCCGCACAGGTCGTCGAGGGTCTTGATGCCCTCGGGGTTGCCCTTCTTGACCAGGATGCCGGTCGAGGCGGTGAAGTAGTCGACGAAGTCGACGCCGGCACCGGTCTTGTTGCCCTTGTCGTCCAGGCCCTCCTGGCGGGCCTTGGTGTCGGTCAGCGAGGACATGACCATGTCGCTGCGGCCGGTCTGCATGCTGCCGATCAGGGTGTCGAACGTGCCCGACTCGAACTTGAAGGTGACACCCAGCTGCTTGCTCAGCGCCGCGGCGATGTCCGGGTCGACGCCGACGATCTTGCCGCCCTCGGTGAACTCCATCGGGGCGTAGGTCGCGTCGGTGCCGACCTTGATCACGCCCGCGTCCTGGACCTTCTTCGGGAGCTTCGCGAAGAGCGGCGCGCTGCTGTTCGCCTTCGTCTCACCCGGGGTCGAGGAGCCCTTGTCCGTCTGGTCGCCACAACCGGTGAGGATCAGGGCGCCGGCGACCGCGATCGCGCCGACCGCGGCGATCCGGGACCGGGCAGCGGTCGTACGACGAGTGGTGCTAGCGGTCATGAGCTGGTTCCTCCGGCAGGAAGGGAAAAGCATCCGATAGTGGTCGAGCACGCACCTTCGAGTGTCACGACCTTGTGTGATTGACGCATCTTGCCATTCGGACTGGCGCATTCAGGCAGTTCGTCAGGTCAAAATCGGATAACGGGTGTCCCGAAGCGCCCCACGGGCCTGCGGGCACCCCCTCCCGCCGCCGAAATATGTGCTGTGACCTGCGACTTTGGCGAGATTTTTTACGGTTGGGTTACGGACCGTCCCAAGGACTGGACACGGGTCTTTGGACTTTTCGCCGAAACCCGGACAAGGGGCGTGCGTTCGAGTAGGAATCGACTCGTCTGGGTGAGCGTTCTTCGGGTAGAACAGATCCTTACACCCCTCATCAGGGGCTCAGGGCGCGTGTGCGGCGCGCCCGCGCGTACGAGCCTCCCCTTCGCGGAGACGGGCCAACCGTCGATGCGGAGTTCGTACGCGGTGCCCGCCCACCCCTTAACCAGGAGTGGTCACCCTCAATGATTCAAAGACTTAAGGGGTCACAAGAAGTGGCAGCGGAGATCGTCAACCCTCGCAGCGACAGCGAGACGGAGAACAACCCGGACGCGGCCTTCGCGCTGCACCGGGGCGGCAAGATGGCCGTCCAGGCCACCGTCCCGGTCCGGGACAAGGACGACCTGTCCCTGGCGTACACGCCGGGCGTGGCGAAGGTGTGCAGCGCCATCGCCGAGCAGCCGGACCTGGTCCACGACTACACCTGGAAGTCCAACGTCGTCGCCGTCGTCACCGACGGCACCGCCGTGCTCGGACTCGGTGACATCGGACCTGAGGCCTCCCTCCCCGTGATGGAGGGCAAGGCCATCCTCTTCAAGCAGTTCGGCGGCGTGGACGCGGTCCCGATCGCGCTCGCCACCAAGGACACGGACGAGATCATCGAGACCGTGGTCCGGCTCGCCCCGTCCTTCGGCGGAGTGAACCTGGAGGACATCTCCGCCCCCCGCTGCTTCGAGATCGAGCGGCGCCTCCAGGAGCTCGTGGACATCCCGGTCTTCCACGACGACCAGCACGGCACCGCGATCGTCTCGCTGGCCGCCCTGCGCAACGCCGCCAAGCTCACCGGCCGCACCCTCGGCGACCTGCGCGCCGTGATCTCGGGCTCCGGCGCGGCGGGCATCGCCATCGCCAAGATCCTGGTGGACGCGGGCATCGGCGACGTCTGCGTCACCGACCGCAAGGGCGTCGTCTCCGCCGACCGCGCGGACCTGACGGACGTCAAGGCGGAGATCGCCGCCCTGACGAACAAGAGCGGCCTCAGCGGTTCCCTGGAGTCCGCCATGGCCGGTGCCGACGTGTTCATCGGCGTCTCCGGCGGCACGGTGTCCGAGGCGGCGGTGGCGTCGATGGCGAAGAACGCGTTCGTCTTCGCCATGGCCAACCCCAACCCGGAGGTCCACCCGGAGGTCGCGCACAAGTACGCGGCGGTCGTGGCCACGGGCCGCTCGGACTTCCCGAACCAGATCAACAACGTGCTCGCCTTCCCCGGCATCTTCGCGGGCGCCCTCAAGGTCCGGGCCTCCCGGATCACCGAGAACATGAAGATCGCCGCTGCCGACGCCATCGCCGGCGTCGTCGCCGACGACGAGCTCGCCGCCGACTACGTGATCCCGTCGCCGTTCGACGAGCGCGTGGCCAAGGCCGTCGAGGCCGCGGTCGCCGCGGCGGCCCGCGCGGACGGCGTGGCGCGCCGCCCGTAACGGCGGGCGCGCGGCCCGTAAC
>NZ_WTFF01000269.1 GCF_019400985.1 Streptomyces bambusae | reverse complement strand
CGTCCGGGCCGTCCGCCGGGAGCGGCCGCGCCGGGGCGGACGGGCGGGCGGCGGGCGATGCCCGCGACCCCCGCGACGACGACGGCGGGCCGGGGCCGGCGGAGCACATCGACCTCGACTGATCCGCTGCCGCCCTCGGGTACCGTTGCCCTTGGCGGGGTTCGATCGAAACCGAGGGACTAATGGGACTCACCATCGGCGTCGACATCGGCGGCACGAAGATCGCGGCCGGCGTGGTCGACGAAGAGGGCACCATCCTTGAGACGTTCAAGGTGCCCACCCCGCCGACCGCGGACGGCGTGACGGACGCGATCTGCACCGCCGTCGCGGAAGTCAGCAGCCACCACACCATCGAGGCCGTCGGCATCGGCGCGGCCGGGTACGTGGACGACAAGCGCGCGACCGTGCTCTTCGCCCCGAACATCAACTGGCGCCACGAGCCGCTCAAGGACAAGGTCGAGCAGCGCATCGGCCTGCCGGTCGTCGTCGAGAACGACGCGAACGCGGCCGCCTGGGGCGAGTACCGCTTCGGCGCCGGGCAGGGTCACGAGGACGTCATCTGCATCACGCTCGGCACCGGCCTCGGCGGCGGCATCATCATCGGCAACAAGCTGCGCCGCGGCCGCTTCGGCGTCGCCGCGGAGTTCGGGCACATCCGGGTGGTCCCGGACGGCCTGCTGTGCGGGTGCGGCAGCCAGGGCTGCTGGGAGCAGTACGCCTCCGGCCGCGCCCTGGTCCGGTACGCGAAGCAGCGCGCCAACGCCACCCCGGAGCGGGCCAAGCTGCTGCTCGGGCTCGGCGACGGCACGGTCGAGGGCATCGAGGGCAAGCACATCAGCGAGGCCGCCCGCGGCGGGGACCCCGTGGCCCTCGACTCCTTCCGCGAACTGGCCCGCTGGGCCGGGGCCGGCCTGGCCGACCTGGCGTCCCTCTTCGACCCGTCCGCGTTCATCGTCGGCGGCGGCGTCTCGGACGAGGGCGAGCTCGTCCTCGAACCGATCCGCAAGTCCTTCCGTCGCTGGCTGGTCGGCAGCCAGTGGCGTCCGCACGCGCAGGTCCTCGCTGCCCAGCTGGGCGGCAAGGCAGGCCTGGTCGGCGCGGCGGACCTGGCCCGCCAGGGCTAGGCCTCGGGGGCTCCGCCCCCGAACCCCCGCGCCTCAAACGCCGGCGGGGCTGGAAAGATCCAGCCCGCGCGGCGTTTGAGCGCACGGGCGCGAAGCGCATAAGGGGGTCTGGGGGCGAAGCCCCCAGTTTCTGGGGGCACCTCCCAGCGGTAGCTGGGGGAGAAGGGGCGGGGAGGGGAACAGCCCCGCGCAGCGGCCAGCCACGGCACGGCTTCGGACGGACACACGCGGATGCCGGGCCGGCAAGGCCTCGGCGGCGTAGGTTCCCACCATGGACCTGCCGAACTCCCTCACCGAACCCGACGGTTCCGCGGTGATCCGGGTGCTCTGCTACAACATCCGCTCGCTGCGCGACGACGAGGAGGCGCTGGCCCGGGTCATCCGGGCCTGCGCCCCCGACCTGGTCTTCGTCCAGGAGGCCCCGCGCTTCTTCCGCTGGCGCAAACACGCCGCCCGGCTCGCCGCCAAGACCGACCTGGTCGTGCTGACCGGCGGCGCGACGGCCGCGGGTCCGCTCATCCTGTGCAGCCTGCGGGTCACCGTCGAGCGCACCGAGGACGTGCTCCTGCCGCTCACCCCCGGCCTGCACCGGCGCGGCTTCGCCACCGCCGTCGTACGCATCGCGGGCGTCCGCGCTGCCCTGATCTCCACCCACCTGTCCCTCCAGGCCGCGGAGCGCCACGAGCAGGCCGGGCTCCTCCTGGACCGGCTCGCGGCGATGGACGCGCCGTACGGCATCGCGGCCGGGGACGTCAACGAGGGTCCCGAGGGGCCGACGTTCCGGCGGCTGGCCGCCTCGCTCCAGGACTGCCGGGCGGTGTCCCCGTGGGGCGGCGAGGCCACCTTCCCGGCGACCGCGCCGGACCGCCGGCTGGACGCCGTCTTCGCGAGCCGCGGCGTACAGGTGCTGGGCTGCGGGGTCCCCAGTGGTCTGTCCGACGGCCTGCCCGGGATCCACGAGGCCGACCTCAAGGCCGCCTCGGACCACCTCCCGGTGCTGGCGGCCCTGCGCCTGCCGGCGCGCCCCTGAACACGGCTCCGGCCCCGCTCCCCGCGGCCCGGAAGCCACAGGGGAGCGGGGCCGGAGCACCCGCCGTGCCGGAGGATCACACCACCGCGCCGCGGCCCGGGTCGTCGTCATCGTCCTCGTCGCCGTGCGCCATCCGCGCCACCAGCGTCGCGAAGCCGCCCAGGAAGCCGCCGATGCCCAGGGTGGTCAGCCACCACGTCATCTCCCACTGGAGGAGCACCGCCAGCAGCAGCAGGACCGGGCCGCCGACCACGGCCAGCCAGGCGAACTTGGCCGTGGTGTCGGCCTCCGGCAGCTCCGGGTCCGGCGGGACGAAGTGGCCCTCGTCCCCCGGGCCCAGGTCGCCGTCCGACGGCTCCGCCAGCGAGTGGTCGCGCGGGCCCGCGCCGCCGACGCCCGGGGCGAAGACCACCGAGCTGCCCAGCGCCGGCCCCTGCCCGGGCTCCGGTCCCGGCTCCGGCGCCTTGCCGGCCGGCGGCTCGGGCTTCGGCTCGGGCTTCGCCTCGGACGCGGGCTCCGGCTTCGGCTCCGGTTCCACGTCCTCCTCCGGGAGCAGCAGGTCCTCGATCGGCTTGAACGGGCGCGCGCCGGGCGGGTCCGGCGGTTCCTCGCCGTACCCGGCGACGATCGCCGCCCACGCCGCCTCCTCGTCCAGCGGCGGGACGCCGCCCGACGAGTCCGGCCCCTCGTGCTCAGCCACCGGTCCCCGCTCCCTCCTTGCCGGCCCCGCCGGCCTCGCCGGCTCCCACGACGCCGTCCGAGAGCCGGTCGACGAACGCACAGCTGTCCGCGAAGATCCGCTCCGCGTCATGGTCCAACGTCGCGACGTGGTAGCTCTGTTCCAGCAGCGTCTCGGTCACGTCCGTCGAGGACACCCGGGCCAGGATCCGCGCCGAGTCGGCGGGCGGTACGACGTGGTCCTGGGGGCTGTGCAGGAGCAGCAGCGGCTGCGTCACCTGCGGCAGCTCGGTGTCCACCAGCCTCAGGAAGGTGCGCAGGGAGTGCGCGGCCCGGGTCGGCACCCGGTCGTAGCCCACCTCCTGCGAGCCCGGCTTGGCGATGTCGCTGGCTATGCCCGGCGTCGAGCGGATGAAGTGCTTGGCCACCGGAAGGGCGACCGCCAGCGGGTCGTGCACCTTGTTGGCCGGGTTGACCAGCACCAGGCCGCTGATCGCGTCGCCGTGCTTCGCCGCCAGCCGCAGGCTGAGCGCGCCACCCATCGACAGGCCGAAGACGAACACCTGCCGGCAGCTCTCCGACAGCTCCCGCAGGGCCCGGTCGACCTCCGCGTACCAGTCCTGCCAGCCCGTGAGCTGCATGTCCTGCCAGCGCGTCCCGTGGCCGGGCAGCAGCGGCAGCGACACGCTCAGGCCCCGCGCGGCCAGGTGGTCGGCCCAGGGGCGCAGCGACTGCGGGGAACCGGTGAAGCCGTGGCAGAGGAGGACACCGACCTCTCCGCCCTCGTGGCGGAACGGCTCGGCTCCAGGGAGGACGGGCACCAGAATCTCCTTGGGGATGTCGGACGGGGCGGGTGCGCTGTGTGACTTCACCGTACGCGACCGGGCAGGTACCGACCAGGGCCGTCACAGGTACCGACCACGGGCCGTCACAGGGGACCGACCTGGGCCGTCACAGGGACCGGCACAGGGACCGGCACAGGGACCGACCTGGGCCGTCACGCCCCCGTCGGGTCCGCCAGGGGTTAAGGTCTGTTCGACAGGACAGAGGAAGGTTTCGAGTTGATCTACGGCGCAATGAAGTTCTCCATCGGGGGTTCCCTGAAGCTCGCCTTCAGGCCGTGGGTGGAGGGCCTCGAGAACATCCCCGCCGAGGGGCCGGCGATCCTTGCGAGCAACCACCTGTCCTTCTCGGACTCCTTCTTCCTGCCCGCGGTGCTGGACCGGAAGGTCACCTTCATCGCCAAGGCCGAGTACTTCACCTCGCCGGGCGTCAAGGGCAAGCTGACCGCCGCGTTCTTCAAGGGCGTCGGCCAGCTGCCGGTGGACCGCTCGGGTGCCCGCGGCGCGGGCGAGGCGGCCATCAAGAGCGGCATCGAGGTCATCGAGCGCGGTGAGCTCTTCGGCATCTACCCCGAGGGCACCCGCTCGCCCGACGGCCGCCTCTACCGCGGCAAGCCCGGCGGCCTGGCCCGGGTGGCGCTGGCCACCGGCGCCCCCGTGATCCCCGTGGCCATGATCGACACCGAGAAGATCCAGCCCCCGGGCAAGGTCGTCCCCAAGCTGATGCGCCCGGGCATCCGGATCGGCAAGCCCCTGGACTTCTCCCGCTACCGCGGCATGGACCACGACCGCTTCATCCTGCGCTCGGTGACCGACGAGGTCATGTACGAGATCATGAAGCTCTCCGGCCAGGAGTACGTCGACATCTACGCGACCGCGGCCAAGCGCCAGATCGCGGAGGCGGAGAAGGCGGCCAAGGAGGCGGAGAAGGCCGCCAAGGAGGCCGACAAGGCGGAGCTGGCCGCCAAGGAGGCCGAGATGGCCGCCAAGGACGAGGGCGCGCAGTAGCACGACGGGCGGGAACCGCCCGTGACGGGGTGGGGGACATGGCAAAACGCGAGCGTGTCGTGCGCATGTCGGTCGAGCTGCCGCTGTGGCGGGCGCTGACCGGCTACCGCGTGATCACCATGGTCTACGCGGTACTGCTCTTCGCGTCCGCGTACCGCGCCTTCCCGCACCCGTACGTGGCCGCCGGCTACCTCGCCGTCCTCGCGGTCTGGACCCTCGCCACCCTCCGCCGGGTGGCGAACGCCGCCAGCTGCACCCGCGGCTTCCTCGCCGCCGACCTCACCGTCGCGATCGCCGGCGTCCTGCTCACCCCGGTCGCCGACGCCCACGAGCGGATCACGGCCGGCGGCCCCACCCTCCCCAGCATCTGGACGGCGGGCTCGGTGCTCGCCTTCGCCCTCAAGGGCGGCTGGCGCTGGGCGTGCGTCGCCTCCACGGTCGTGGCGGTCGCCAACATCGTGGTCCACGAGGGCGACCCGACCCGGGACACCCTGCACAACGTGCTGCTGGTCTGGGTCGCCTCCGTCGCCGTCGGGTACGTCGTCGAGGTGGCCCGGGCCAGCGAGGCCACCCTGGCCCGGGCGCTGGAGATCGAGGCGGCCACCCGCGAGCGCGAGCGCCTCGCCCGCGACATCCACGACGGCGTGCTCCAGGTCCTGGCCATGGTGCAGCGCCGGGGCGCGGAGCTGGGCGGCGAGGCCGCCGAGATCGGCCGGATGGCGGGGGAGCAGGAGGTGGCGCTGCGCACCCTGGTCTCCAGCGGGCTGCTGCCCCCGTCCCGGATCTCCTCCGACAACTCCCGCGGGGCGCTGGTGGAGGGCGTGGAGACTTACGAGCCGTCGGACGGCGGGCCCGGCACGGCCGAGCTCGACCTGCGCACCCTGCTCGCCCCGCACGCCGGCTCCCGGGTGAGCTTCGCCGAGCCGGGCGCCCCCGTGCCGCTGCCCGCGCCCGCCGCGCGGGAGCTGGCGGCCGCCACCGCGGCCGCCCTGGACAACGTACGCAGGCACGCGGGGCAGGACGCCCGGGCCTGGATCCTCGTCGAGGACTGGGGCGACGAGGTGATCGTCACCGTCCGGGACGACGGGCCCGGCATCCCGCCGGGCCGGCTGGACCAGGCGGCGGGCGAAGGCCGCCTCGGCGTCTCCCAGTCCATCCGCGGACGGCTGCGGGACCTGGGCGGCACCGCCGAGCTGGTCTCCGTACCGGGGCAGGGCACGGAAGTCGAGCTGAAGGTGCCGAGGAACGCGAACACGAACGCGAAAACGAACACGAAGAGGAACGGGAACGGGGCGGGACGATGAGCGGAGCGGACGCGGAGCGCGCGATCAGGGTCATGGTCGTCGACGACCATCCGATGTGGCGGGACGCGGTCGCCCGCGACCTGGCCGCCGCCGGCTGCGAGGTGGTGGCCACCGCCGGGGACGGCCCGCAGGCCGTGCGCCGCGCCCAGGCGGCGGGCCCCGACGTGCTCGTGCTCGACCTCAACCTGCCCGGCATGCCCGGGGTCCAGGTCTGCAAGGAGCTGGTGGGCGCCAACCCGGCGCTGCGGGTGCTGGTGCTCTCGGCGAGCGGCGAGCACGCCGACGTCCTGGAGGCGGTGAAGTCGGGCGCCACCGGCTACCTGATGAAGTCCGCCGGCGCCGAGGAGCTCATCGACGCCGTCCGCCGCACCGCCGTCGGCGACCCGGTGTTCACGCCGGGTCTGGCCGGCCTGGTGCTCGGCGAGTACCGCCGGCTGGCGTCGGACCCGGCCCCGGCCGCCCCCGACGAGCCCAAGGCCCCGCAGCTGACCGAACGGGAGACCGAGGTGCTGCGGCTCGTCGCGAAGGGCCTGTCGTACAAGCAGATCGCCGAACGGCTCGTCATCTCCCACCGCACGGTGCAGAACCACGTCCAGAACACCCTGGGCAAGCTCCAGTTGCACAACCGCGTGGAGCTCGTCCGCTACGCCATCGAGCGCGGGCTGGACGACGCGTAACCCTTGCGGGTGAACCGGCGTGCACGGCGCCTCGTGATTCCACCGGAATCGCCCCTCCACAGCCCCCTGTTGTGACCTGCGTCACCACTAGCGTGACCGCCATGGCGAAGAAAGATTCCATGAAGGTCGGAGTGCTGACCGGGGGCGGCGACTGTCCCGGGCTCAACGCGGTCATCCGCGGGGTCGTCCGCAAGGGCGTGCAGGAGTACGGATACGAGTTCGTCGGCTTCCGGGACGGCTGGCGCGGCCCGCTGGAGGGCGACACCGTCCGGCTGGACATCCCCGCCGTACGCGGCATCCTGCCCCGCGGCGGCACGATCCTGGGCTCCTCGCGCACCAACCCCTTCTCCTCGGAGCACGGCGTGCGCGACATCAAGGCGAACCTCGCCAAGCACGAGGTCGACGCGCTCGTCGCGATCGGCGGCGAGGACACCCTGGGCGTCGCGGCCCGGCTGCACGGGGAGTTCGGCATCCCGTGCGTCGGCGTACCCAAGACCATCGACAACGACCTCTCGGCCACCGACTACACCTTCGGCTTCGACACCGCCGTCGGGATCGCCACCGAGGCCATCGACCGGCTGCACACCACCGCCGAGTCGCACATGCGGGTCCTGGTCGTCGAGGTGATGGGCCGGCACGCCGGCTGGATCGCCCTGCACTCGGGCCTGGCGGGCGGCGCGAACGTCATCCTCATCCCGGAGCAGCGCTTCGACATCGACCAGGTGTGCGCCTGGGTGACCTCCCGCTTCAGGGCGAGCTACGCGCCGATCGTGGTGGTCGCCGAGGGCGCCATGCCCAAGGACGGGGAGCTGGTGCTGAAGGACGCGACGAAGGACTCCTTCGGGCACGTCCGGCTCTCCGGGGTCGGCGAGTGGCTGGCCAAGGAGATCGAGGCGCGCACCGGCAAGGAGGCCCGCACCACGGTCCTCGGCCACGTCCAGCGCGGCGGCACCCCGAGCGCGTACGACCGCTGGCTGGCCACCCGCTTCGGGCTGCACGCCATCGACGCGGTGCGGGACGGGGACTTCGGCAAGATGGTCGCCCTGCGTGGCACGGACGTCGTACGGGTGCCCATCGCCGAGGCCACGGCGAAGCTGAAGACGGTGGACCCGGCGCTGTACAAGGAGGTCGGGGTGTTCTTCGGCTGACCGGGTGGCGCCGGCGGCGGTCGGCGGCCGGCGGTCGCGGCGGCCGTTCGTCCCGGGCCGGGGGTCGTCCGGCCCCCGGCCGAGGGACGGCCGGCCACTGCGCAGGCCGCGCCGGGGGGTCGTAGCGTGAGGAACGATCCGGGCCCGGACCCCGACCTGCCGGGCCCGGCCCGACCGCGTCCTAGCAACCCCCGAGCGACCCATTGGGAGCGACAGTGGAGATCCTGGCCTTCGGTGTACAGGCGGACGAGCGGCCCCTGATCGAGAAGGCGTTCGAGGGCCGGCACGAGGTCCGCTGCCTCGACGTCTTCCTGTCCGAGGACACTGCGCCGATCGCCGCCGGCTACGAGATCGTCTCGTCCAGCGTCAACTCCGACCTGAGCGGGCGGGTGCTGCGCGTGCTCGCGGACGGCGGGACGAAGATGATCGCCCAGCGCTCCACCGGCTTCAACAACATCGACCTCGACGTGGCCCGGCAGCTCGGGCTGACCGTGAGCCGGGTGTCGTACTACTCCCCGTACTCCGTGGCCGAGTTCGCCTGGACGCTGGCGATGGCGGTCGACCGGCGGCTCGTCCGCGCCGCCAACCGCAGCCGGGACTTCGACTTCCGCCTCCACGGGCTCATGGGCCGCGACATGCACGGCCGCACGGCCGGCGTCATGGGCACCGGAAAGATCGGCGAGGCGTTCGCCCGGATCGCCCACGGCTTCGGCATGCAGCTCCTCGGCTGGGACCTGGTGCAGAACCCGGCCTGCCTGGAACTGGGCATGAAGTACGTGGAGAAGGAGCAGCTGCTCGCCGAGGCGGACCTGGTGAGCCTGCACGTGCCGTTGCTGGAGGCGACCCACCACGTCATCGACGCGGCCGCCCTGCGCTCGATGAAGGACGACGCCATCCTGGTCAACACCAGCCGCGGCGGCCTCATCGACAGCGAGGCACTGGTCGCCGAGCTGCGCGCGGGCCGGTTCGCGGGGGTCGGCCTCGACGTGTACGAGGCGGAGGCCGGCCTCTTCTTCCTGGACAAGTCCCTGGAGCCGGTCACCGACGACACCCTGGCCCGGCTGGTCACCTTCCCGAACGTGGTGGTGACCAGCCACCAGGCGTACTTCACGCAGGAAGCGGTGGGGCAGATCATCGAGACGACCGTCTGCAACGTGGCGGACTACCTGGCCGGGCGGCGCAGCGAGAACGTCCTGTCGCCTGCGTGATCTTGCGGTGCCGCTGCGCGGGGCCTGTTCCCCTACCCGCCCCTTCCCGAAACTGGGGGCTCCGCCCCCAGACCCCGTTCCGTGCGCTCCGCGCCCGGTGCGCTCAAACGCCGCGCGGGCTGGATTTATCCAGCCCCGCCGGCGTTTGAGGCGCGGGGTCTGGGGCGGAGCCCCAGTTCGGGAAGGGGCGGGTAGGGGAACAGGCCCCGCGCAGCGGATGCGCTACGCCGGGGTCGGGGCCGTGACGGAGGTCAGGAGGTCGCGGACGATGTCCGCGCCGCGCAGGGTGAGGACCGACTCCGGGTGGAACTGGACGCCCGCGAAGCCCGCCGCGGAGCGAAGCGCGTGGACCTCGCCCGTCACCGTGTCACGGGCGACCTCCACGCCCCGCCCGGCCAGCCGGCCGGCCAGCTCCGCATCGCAGGCCGCCGTGAACGTGTTGTAGAAGCCGACCACCTCCGGCGTGCCGAAGAGGTCGATCCGGGTCTGGGCGCCCTGCGCCGGCTCCGCCTTGCGGACCAGCGGCAGGCCCAGCTCGGCGGCCAGCAGCTCGTGGCCCAGGCACACGCCCAGCACCCCGTGCCGGTGCCCGGCCAGCAGGTCCGCCGCCAGGCGGCGCATCATCCGCATCTTCGGGTCGGCCGCGTCGGCCGGATCGCCCGGCCCCGGCCCCAGCACCACCGGGCCCGCGTGGGCCAGGACCGCCCCGTGCAGCCCGGGCTCGTCGTAGCGGCGTACGGTCACCTCCAGCCCGCAGGCCCGCAGCACGTGCGCCAGCATCGCCGTGAACGTGTCCTCGCCGTCCACCACCAGCGCGTGGCCCTCCACCCGGGCCGGCCGCTCCTGCATCCGCAGCCAGAACGGCGCCAGGTCCTGCCGGCGGGCCGCGAGCGCCGCCTGCACCCGCGCGGCTCCTTATTCA